>CBFGNY010000009.1:0-53973 GCA_965650235.1 uncultured Flavobacterium sp.
GTTGGGAGGTTTTGACTATTTTTTTTATATCATTTTTAAGTTTCGGTTTTTTGATATGCATTGGCTATAAAGAATTGTATCGTAAAAATGATTACCTGTTTTATTCAAATAATGGGGTTTCGAAAATTCAGCTTTGGATTTTTAGTTATTTTTTTACTTTTTGCACAGCTGTTTTAACAGGTTTAATACTTTTTTTTATAAATAAATTATTTTGAAAAGACACATTTTAGAAGTCGACGGAATTCAGAAGAGTTTCGATGGAAGAGCAGTACTTTCGGATATATATCTAAAATGCGAAACATCCGAAATTGTGGGGCTGTTAGGAAGAAACGGTTCTGGAAAATCTACTTTGCTGAAAATCATAGTAGGGCTTGTGGAGGATTCTAATAAATGTATTCGAATTGATGGAATTTCAAAAAATAAAACATTTAATTTGTTTAATGAAATAAGTTACTTACATCAGGATCAATTTATTCCGAATCATTTATCCGTTAAAAAAGCTATTTCGCTTTCAATTAATGCTAAAGAAATTGATTTTTTTTGTAACGATAATCTCATCAGATCTTTAGAAAATAAAAAAGTAAATCACCTTTCAGGTGGAGAACTTCGTTATTTAGAAATTAAAATAGTGCTTTATAATTCCTCAAAGTTTGTTTTGTTGGATGAACCTTACAACGGACTGTCACCTATTATGGTTGATGTTGTGAATGAATTGATAAAAGCAAATTCTAAGAAAAAAGGGATAATTATTACAGATCATAACTATCAAAGTGTAATAAAAATTTCAACTAAATTAGTTTTGCTAAAAGAAGGCAAAACCCACCACTTAAAACATCATGAGGATTTAATTGAAAAAGGATATTTGACAAGCGTTACTAAATTAACTAAATATCTTTTTAAAGAAACCTTTCTTCTTATTTTCTTCCTGATTATTAGTATTGTTGTTGTTTATACTTCCGTTTTCAAAACGAAATCTTCTAAATTTCATCAATTTAACATTGAGATCAAATCTTAATTCTTCTACTGTTTTCATATAATATTTTTTGCAAATCTATAATAAAACTTCCTTTAAAAGAAATCGGGACAAAATGTTATTATCATAATTAAATTTTATAAAATAAATTGTATTTATTTTAAATGTATCCATTTAATATTTCTATAATTTTTGTTTAAATAGCTGTTAATAGTATGAAACGATGAAGGATAAATAAAAGTGATGAAGTGTGTTTATAAGACGCTTTTTTTAACAAGTGTTTAAGGTATTGCTATGTTAAAAAAAATACCTTTGCCCCATCCAAAAACGATTTACTAAACATATATATGATTAATTTAAATACATTGGTAGAAGAGACTGGAGCTGATTCTGGATTAGTTTTTAGCATTGACGGCATTTTGGTAGAATCTGTTAATCTTGAGTATGACGGAAATGTTGCGGCAATGATTGGAATGATTTTGAAAATGAGTCTGGAAATGTCTGAAGATCTTAATAATGGAAATCTTAAGCAATTAATGATTAAGAATGAAGATGGGATTATAGTTGCGAATAAGGATCAGGATGATAATTGCATTGCTTTACTTTCTAAAGATTTAAGTAAAATGGGGCTATTGCTTCGTAAAATGGATACAATTTTTAATAACTAATTTTTAATATAGATACCAGTATGTCTGATTTTTTACAAAATTTTCAAAATGACCTTAAAGAAAATATTGCCGGTTTTATCGCAGTTTCTGTAACAGAAGTAGAAACAGGAATGTCTTACAGCTCGCTAACTATGGATCCTTCTTTTGATCCGGAACTGGCATCTGCATACAACCTGGAAGTTGTTAAGGCTAAATTAAGTGCAATTAAAGCTTTAGGTTTAAATGAAAAAATCAATGATATTTTGATAACTCTTACGAATCAAATTCATATTATTGATGTATCAGAAGATGGGAAATATTTTATTTACCTGGCTGTGGATTCCAGCAAAGCAAATTTAGGTTTGACAAGAGCAGTTTTGTCAAAATTCAAAAAAGATATAATTTCGAGATTATAAAAATTTTGCCCCCGATAATGAAAAAAGACTGTTCGATATACTGAAACAGTCTTTTTGCTTTTATAATGGTTTTCACTTTTATTTTTTAAAGAAATCCAACAGAGTGTTTTTTAATTCTTCCTTGTTTTCAATGTGGCTCATGTGTCCGTCTTCAAAAGAAACAAGCTCTGCTGTAGTATTTTTAATTTGGGAAATACTTTCATCATAATTTAAAACAGGATCTTTTTTTCCTAAAATTAATAAAACCGGAAATAGATTCTGTTTCAAGAGACTTTCTCTGTCCTTTCTGATTTTCATTCCTTCGAGAGAGGCTACAATTCCTTGTAGTGGGGTTTTTAAGGCCTGGTCTTTTACTTTTTCAATTTCTTTGGTTAATCGGATTCTGTTGTTCTCGCTGAATAAATTAGAAATTGACATACTTACAAATGTCACATAATTCTGTTTTACCGCTTTAATTGCCCGGGTTCTGTTTAGTTTCTTTTCTGCGCTGTCTTCTTTGGAAGTAGAATTCAGCAAAACTAATTTCTGGATTTCCTTTGGATATAATTCGGCGAAAGCCAAACCAACATATCCGCCCATCGAATGCCCGACAATAATAGCTTTTTGAATATGTAAATGTTCTAAAACCTCATGAACCACATTTGCGTTTTCTTCCATCGAATGCACATAGCCCAAGCAGTCCGATTCGCCGTGACCCAGCAAATCCATAGTAATCACACGATAGTTTTCAGAGAAAAAAGTAATGTATTCCTGCCACATTTTTTTGTTTTCCAAAAAGCCGTGAAGTAAAACAATTGCAGTTCCTTCGCCTGAATCAGTATACGATATTTTGGTGTTTTTGTATAGAAGCGTTTTCAAAATGATAATTTAAATGATAAGGAACAAAGATAAGAAAGCATAGGTTGTATAGAAAATATATGTGCTTTTGAGTTACCATTTATTCTATAATGTTATTTTTTATAATAATGAAGTTTGAAATAAAAAATGGCTCTCATTTCTGAAAGCCATTCTAAATTAAAACCTATTATCACCATCCAAAAGATTTCCTAATCCGCCAAGCAGGCTTCCTTCATCACGGCTGTTTCCGCCACCTTGCGGTGCTGATGCAATGATGCGATCAGCTAATCTGGAGAAAGGCAATGACTGTATGTAAACCGTTCCCGGACCTTTTAAAGTAGCATAGAACAAGCCTTCACCGCCAAAAATCGAATTCTTGATGCCACCAATAAATTCTATATCATAATCGACGTCTTTGGTAAAACCAATAATACATCCCGTATCTACTTTCAGGACTTCACCGTGAGCTAATTCTTTTTTAGCCATAGTTCCTCCAGAATGCACGAATGCCATTCCGTCTCCTTCTATTTTCTGCATAATAAAACCTTCACCGCCAAATAAGCCTCGGCCTAGTTTCTGAGAAAATTCTATTCCGACAGAAACGCCTTTGGCAGCGCATAAAAAAGAACTCTTCTGACAGATAAATTTGCCCTGAAATTCGGTTAAATCAATCGGAAGGATTTTTCCGGGATAAGGCGATGCAAAGGAAACTTTGCTCTTGGTATTGCCCTGGTTTAAAAATGCTGTCATAAAAAGGTTTTCGCCGGTAAGAACCCTTTTTCCGGCATTTAAAAGCTTTCCAAACAAACCCGATCCATGTTGTTGGGAACCATCGCCAAATATGGTTTCCATTTTGATGTTGTTTTCCATCATCATAAAGCTGCCGGCTTCGGCAATGACAATTTCCTGCGGATCCAGTTCTATTTCAACATACTGCATTTCTTCTCCAAAAATCTGATAATCTATTTCGTGTGCCTGCATAATTTCTAAATATTTAGTTTTAAAATAAGTCGAATGATGTTTTCGAATGTTACAGCTTTTTATTTTTCTTAAGATTTTAGCGATAAAAAATAAATTTTAAAAATATAAAACTGTTTTTGTTATTTTAAATTAGTCTTAATTATGCATTTAATTGCTTTAAATTCTATATTTTTGCACCGTATTAATTTTATCAGAATGGCATTAGTTAGTGATTTGACCACGAATATATTATTTGAGACAGAAAAAGGATACAGTTACCAATGTGATTTGACCAATAGTATCATCATTAATTTTACTGATACAGTATCAAGTTATAAAATTCATGATTTTTTGATTTTCCAGAGAAAGGTGAACAGTGTCGATATTTTAGACATGCTTTATGATTTGTCCGATCATGCTGATGTCCAGCTGATTGAGACTACCAAAAGAAATTTTTCCAGAAATCTTACCATCTGCGAAATAGTTCAGCTTAGAGAATTATTAAACGGGACTAAATTCACCCTGAATTTGCATTCTATGCTTTGCAATGTTCTGAACGTGGAGCTTATTTAGATTCTTACTTAGATTAAATCCAAATTTACAGGCATTTACGGCTGTTCGCTTTAATTTTTGTAATTTTACACGTATAAAAATTAAAGGTTATGAAAGATTTACTAAGAACAAGTACTTCATTAGTTGAAGGAATAGAAAATATATTAAACTTACAGGCAAAAATAGAAAGTGACGCTTCCAATAAATATTTGGCTATGGCTGCATGGCTGGATAGAAATGGTTATGAAAATACAGCATCGTATTTATATAAACAAGCGGAAGAAGAAAGAGAACATTTCCTTAAAGTTTTCAGATATATTACAGACATGGGAGGGATTGCAGTTACGCCATCAGTTCCCGAAGTGCAGCAGGAATTTGCTTCTTTTAGAGAAGTATTCGAGATTGCTTTGCAAAATGAAATCGCCGTTACTCAGGCAATAAACAGAGTAATCGCAAAATGCAGAGCCGAAAATGACTACGCTACAGAAGATTTTATGATGTGGTATGTGGCTGAGCAAAGAGAAGAGGAGAAAAACGCAAGAAGAGCATTAGAGCTTTTTGAGCTGATCAACGAAAACGAAGCTACAGGTAAATTTGAATTAGATTTGCAAATATCAAAAATCGGATAATAACCGATTTATAAAAATTAAAAGCCCTTAATAATTTGATTATTAAGGGCTTTGTTTATTTATGCATTCATCAGCGTTTCAATCTCATCGACTTCAATTGGAATATTGCGCATCAGGTTAAAAGGTTCTCCTTTTTCCTGAACCACAACATTGTCTTCCAGACGAATTCCGAAACCTTCTGCCGGAATATTCCCGGTTCCACAGTAAAAACCATATTGGCTTTCATAGGCTCGTAAAGCAATCCATAATCGTGCGTGTCCAGTCCCATGTGGTGAGAAGTTCCGTGCAAATCAATTACTGGAATTTCAATCTTGCAGATTAGTTAAAATTGATTAGTTTTGTCGGTATTTTAACAATTAACCTACTACAATATATGAGAATAATTATACTTCGCATTTTCTTATTACTTAATGTTCAGTTTGCTTTTTGTCAATGGGAAAACTTAAATACGGGTTTGACGGATGATTTAACTGGAGTTGTTTTTTTAGGTAATAATGGTTTGGTGACCGGAAAAAAAGGCTTGTACTATACAACCACTGGCGGGCAAGGCGCTTCTAGCTGGAAAAGATTTGAGATAACGGATAATATTGCGGATGCAGCAATTTATGAAAACGTCAGTTTTACTCACTGTTATTCAGATCCGATAGGAACAGCTGCTACAGGAATTGTTTTTGCATGTGGACAGAATACATCGACAAAACAAGCAGTTATAATTAAAATTGAACTGCCATCGTTTAATTATAAAATTATATATACTGGTGGAGAAAACTCAAACTTAAACCAGATTACATATTCAGATTATTACAGATCTTATTTTGCAGTAGGTGATAATGGACTAATTGTGACTTTTACAGCAGATGGGGTTCAAAGAACTAAAAATCTTGGCACCGATAATTTATCTTCTGTTGCTTTTTTTCAAAATAGGTGTAAAATAGCAACTACTGGTAAAATACTTTACTTTGAGTATTTTGATTTAGGATATAATTTTGTAACAGTATTGACGCCGGGTTCAGATATTAAGGCTATAACTTATGGCTCAGGAACATTTAATAATGGATTAACTTTTTGTGCAGGAAATAGATTCGCATACTATAGTTATAGTAATTCACTAAATAATGACCATGTCAATTTTTATAATGGACCATTAAATGCAAAATGTATTGCTGCTAACTCAACAGGTGAGTATGTCGGAACAGATCATGGTGTTTATTATGTGGCAAGTAGTCAGGCATTAGAGTGGCAGACCACATCTTCGAATTATGGTATTAATAGTTTTTGGAAACAAATGGCCAATACGGCTTTTTATGCCTGTGGAAATTCTGGAGTTATATTAAAAACTACTAATGGAGGAGGTACAAGAATTCCTTATGTAAACATTTCAAGAATAGTAGGTGGCTGCGCAGGAAGTAATCTAATTTTAAAACCTCTTGTAGGCGGGGTTACAAGTTGTAAATGGTTTGTAAATGATGTGCAGGCTAATTCGGTGTGTGGAAATTTAACTTATAATTTCAAAACAGCTGGAAATTATGATATTAGATACACGGTCATAAATAGTTTTGGTGTTGAATCTACAGATTCTAAAACTATTTATGTTAGCCCAATTCCAAAAATTAATTTACCAGTTACTTTAAATGATAATATTCTTTGTAAGAGTGAATCTGTAACAATTCAAATTGAAAATTCTGAGGTTGACGTTATTTATACATTGAAAAAAGGTTCTTCAAAATTTGGAACTAGTGAAGCAGGTAATGGACAAACACTTTTTTTTACAAGCGATTTAATTAGCGAATCTGGAGATTATTATTTAGATGCTAAAAATGTAAATGCTGACTGTACTGTTAATTTTACCAATAGATTTCATATTGATGTTGAACATACAAAAGCAGAATTTCATCAAGATTTAATTAATGCCAAGCCTAATGAGACTACATTGTTTTATCAAAAAGCAATTGAGGCGCAACATTATAAATGGAATTTTAGTCCTAATGTTTCCATACCCAATTCAACAGACGCAGTGGTAACAACTAGTTTTTCAAAAGAAGGAGATACAAAGGTTGATCTCGAAGTTTGGTCTGATAATGATTGCCATGATATGATAGAGAAAGAAGGACCTTTTGTTTATAACGATCCTGAAAATTCAAATAATTGCTGGTCACTTATTAATGACGGAGTCGATTCTCAATGGAATGGTTATGAATATGAAGGTAATTATGGATTAACCCCAACTAATGATGGATTTTTAGTTTCGGGAGGATTTAATGATCAGATATTTGATTCTAAAATTGGAATAAAACCTAATTTTAAGAATAAAAAAGGATGCTTTCTAACCAAATATGATCGAAATGGCGTAATGAGATGGATAGTTAGTACAGAACATGAACCAGTGGTTCGAGAAAGAGATAAAATATTTTCGTCTGTAGTTGATCATGATGGAAACATCTACATATGCGGTACTCATGAAGGTGTTTTTATTGATAATAAAGGAGACAGGATGAAATTAAGTCCTATAATTGGATCAAGCCGTGATAATGGGTTTATTGTTAAGCTGGATAATAGGGGAAGAATGATTTGGAAGTTAAATAGTCAGATAAATGGTCCGTTGGCAGAAAAACTATATATCGATAATGATAATAATTTAGTTGCGCCTATTACTATGAATTATGCTTATTCGGATAAATTCACTTTGTATTTTAATGGTGTACAGTCGACTGAAATTAACCAAAAGATGGAAACATCACAAGCAAGTAACTCAGCAATTTTAAAAATATCCCCTGAGGGCTCAGTAATTTGGTATTCAGGAATTGCGCTTAAGCATGTAAATGGAGGCGGAATTAGAGATATTGGATTTGATAAAGATAATAATATCTATATAGGAGGAAATTACGAGCATGATGCATATTTTTACTCGGCAGGAAATACCGCGCCGCCAGAGATATTAAAAGGTTTTGCAGGATATGGTTCCAAACCTTTTATCGTTAAATATAATAAGGATGGAATTTTACAGTGGAAGATAAGAAGTAATACCAGAGACGCTTTTTTTGAAGGGGCTTCCATAAGTTCACTTGTTACAGATGAAAACGGAAACAGTTACATTACGGGAAGTAATGAATGTGATGTACCAAAAGCGGTACATTTTTTTGAAAATAGCGATGGAACAATAACTGAAAAAAGTATTGGTACTTTTTATTTAGCAAAAATTAATTCTCTTGGGAAATGCGAATGGATAACAGGAACGCAGCATTCCAGCGGCTCAGGAATGAAAATGATTAGAGATAAAGATAAACTCTATATTATTGGAGGAGCTTTAGATAATGGCACTTTTATTACTGCCGATGGGAAAAATTTCCAATTATCGATAAGTACTTATGATTTCTTTTTGGCGACTTATGATTTATCAGGTAATTTAAAAAAAATTACAGCTAATGGTGATAATAAAAACCATGTCAATGTACCTTATATGGAAATGTTTGATTTTTTTAAGGCTGAAGATGGTTCATTTTACTTATCCAGCAATTTAAGAGGAAATAATTACAGCAGTTTTGGAAGTACATTAACAACCAACGGAATTGATGGTACAGTAATCCATTTTAATGAAGATTGCGGAATCCTTAAATATGAAAACACTTTATCAACAGAAGATTTTACAAAAAATTCAAATGCAATTATTTATCCTAATCCAACATCGGGTAAGATTTCTGTCGATTTGGAAAGTTATGACGGAAATGCAAATGTGGAGATATACGACGCAAACGGAAAAAAAATAAGTGAAGAAAAAGCAGTTGATTTATCTAAAATTAATTTGACAATAAACGGCAGTCAGGGATTGTATTTTGTGAAAATTAAAACCGATAAAAAGGCACAAACATTTAAAGTTTTAAAACAATAATACTGTTCATAAATACAAAAACGGCTTCCATCTCTGGGAGCCGTCTTTTTTATACTACTCTTGACTCTATATGTTCTTATTCATTCATTAGCGTTTCAATCTCATCGACTTCAACCGGAATATTACGCATCAGGTTAAATGGTTCTCCTTTTTCCTGAACCACAACATTATCTTCCAAACGAATTCCGAAACCTTCTGCCGGAATATAAATTCCAGGTTCCACAGTAAAAACCATATTGGCTTTCATTGGTTCGTGAAGTAATCCGTAATCGTGCGTGTCAAGACCCATGTGGTGAGACGTTCCGTGCATGAAATATTTTTTGTAAGCTGGCCAGTCCGGATTTTCGTTCTGAACATCTGCTTTATCAAGTAAACCTAAACCAAGCAATTCCGAGGTCATAATTTTACCCACTTCAACATGGTATTGTTTCCAAAGTGTTCCCGGCGTCAGCATTTTTGTCGCTTCATTTTTCACTCTTAAAACAGCATTGTAAACCGCTTTTTGTCTGTCAGAGAATTTTCCCGAAACCGGAATCGTTCTCGTCATATCGCTGGAATAATTCGCATATTCTGCCGCAACATCCAGCAAAATCAAATCGCCGGCTTTGCATTGCTGGTTGTTTTCGATATAATGCAAAACGTTGGCATTGTTCCCGGAAGCAATAATCGGTGTATAAGCGAAACCTTTAGATCGGTTACGAATGAATTCGTGAATCAATTCGGCTTCGATTTCATATTCCGTAACATTTGGTTTCACGAACGGAAGCAATCTGCGGAAACCTTTTTCGGTAATATCACAGGCTTTCTGAATCAAATCAATCTCTTCGCTTTCTTTTACAGAACGAATGCGCTGTAAAATCGGGTTGCTTTTTGCTACATTATGGGCCGGATATTTGTCTTTCCACCATTTTACAAAACGAGCCTCGCGAGTTTCTGTTTCAACAGCTGCACGGTAATGTTCGTTGGTGTTGATGTACATCGTATCGGCATACGTCATCATCTCGTTCAAAACTTTATGAAAATCCTGAAGCCAGTAAACCGTCCTGATTCCCGAAACCTGAAAAGCACGTTCCTTCGTCAGTTTTTCGCCTTCCCAAATGGCGATATGCTCGCTGGTTTCTTTCAAAAACAGTATTTCTTTTTGGTTTTCATATGGGGCACCCGGAAACAAAAGCAAAATACTTTCTTCCTGATCCACACCGCTCAGATAAAAAATATCCCTGTGCTGTGCAAAAGGCATTGTGCTGTCGGCACTAATTGGGTAAATGTCATTGGAATTGAAAACAGCAACACTGTTAGGTTTCATTGCTGCCGTGAATTTTCTGCGATTTTTTACAAAAAGAGCGCTGTTTATTTGATGATACTTCATAATAACTTAGATATTGGACTTGATTTTTCAAAATTACTAATTTTTGAAGAAGTAGCACAAAATTGATTTATTAAAGTTTTCATATTGTTTGGGCGTGTCCCAAGGGCCGGGCTTTCGGCTATATCTTTTATTCCGCTGTCGCTTCATAAAAGGATACCGCCTCAATCCCTCACGCAAATTTTGGTTTAATAAGAAGTTTTGACGTTTTGTATGAAGTATTAATAAAAACTTTATTTTAGCAAGAGTGAAAAAAAAATGATGTTGAGTTATTCTAAATTTTTACAATAGAAAATTATTAAAATGGATAAACAGGAAATTGATGTAAATTCTGGTGTGCAAGCGAATGTAGGAATGGATTTTCAAAGGAATTGCAGCCTTTACATTTTCCTTGAAAAATACCATGAGATTAAAAATAAGAGGTATTTCATAATTCTTGAACATTATGATGATATAGTTTTCGGATATCTAGATTCTAATAATAACTTAAATAAAGTTGAAACATATCAAGCAAAAAAATCTTCTACAACATGGACAAATTCTGGAGTTTTTGAATTAATTCAAAAAATTGTTGATAATGGAATTAGCTTGTTGAGAGACGATTTAGTTAAGGCTAATGATTATAGTAAAGATCAGTTTTTTATAACCAATAATACGATAAAGCTTTCTTGCCGTAATTTGTTAAAGGAAGAGATAAATTTTTACATCAATGAAACAAATGAATCTGTTCACTTTATGAATTTACCAAATGATTTAAGGGAAACACTTTTAAAAGGAAGTAAAAAAATAATTTTCAATTCTGAACAGCAATTGCACTTTAGTACTTTAAATTTTTCTTATCTAGATTTTGGACGAAACAGTAAGACACAATTAAGTTTATTAATTGGAAAATTTCAAGAAATTTTTGGCAATTCGATTTTAGATCATAAAGCTGCTAGAGATACATTTCTTAATCGATTAGATATTCTAGATTCCACCTATAATCAAGGAAATATATCAAAATTATCAAATGCCTCAAAACGTCTTGAATCATCATCTATAAATGAAATTCTAGATGTCATAACGACCCAAAAACTAGCTCTTGAATTCTGTCGAAAAAAATCAGAGAAAATTTGTGAAAAATTAGAGATTAATCTTTTTGATAGTCGGTATTTTGAATTGAATTTTGAAAATAGCTTAGATAGGTTTAAAGATTTAACTCAAGGTGAACATAGGAAGGTCTTTGATTTTGTTAGTGATAATTCTAGTTTGTTTACTCAGTTTTTTAAAGATGAAAAATGTATTAAAGCTCTTTATAATAAATTTTTAAATGATAAAAGTTCGACCTTGTTAGAAATTCAGTTAAAAGCGGCAATATCTGCAGCATATTACCTAATAAAAACTAAATCATGAAAACATATTTACATTTGAAAAGTATATTTATTTACAGTGAAACTTCAAAAACTAAGTTTTATACTGATTTTGGTCCTAAATTGAATGTAATTTATGGGCCAAATACCGCTGGAAAAAGTACATTAATACAGCTAATTCTTTTTGCATTTGGTATTAATGATAATAAATTAAAACTTGTAAAAATTTTATCTGAAAATGTTTTCATTCGCCTTAACGTTAGCATTTCGAGGAATGGACAAGAAGAAAATTTTATTTTTATTAGAAAAGATGAAACATTATATGTTAAAAATCCAGACTCAAAAGTTTTAGTCTTTAATGGTATGGGGGCAAATAATTCAGTAGAACACATTAAGCTCAAAGATTTTTTTAGTGAATTATTTAATTTTAAAATGACCTTAGAATCGAAGGATGGAATTGTCTCAGCCCCAATGGAAACAATTTTTCTGCCATATTATGTTTCGCAAGATGTGGGATGGGTTTACTTAAGAAAATCATTTAGCAATTTAGATTTTTATAAAAATTTTCGTGAGGATTTTTTAGATTATTATTTAGGAATCATAAATAATACTGATAAAGAGGAAAAGAAAAGACTAGAGTTAGAATTACTTATTAAAAGACAGCAGCTGAATTTTTATTTAACATTTGAAAAAACTAATGAAGCAATAGAAATTTCAAAAGTAAATAATAAAGTATTAGAAGGAAAGGGAGATGAATTTATAACAAATATATCTCAGAAAAAAAACGCTTTATTGGAACATGAAAATCGTTTTATTAAACTATCAAATGATTTAACTTTTAACAATCAAAGATTTGCGGTAATTTCTAAAGTTAATCGCAATCATAATAATCAGTTTCCAGGTAAAGATCCTTGTCCAACTTGTAAGCAAATTTTACCATCAGATATAAAGGATGTCTATGAATTCTACCAAGAAGAGAATGATACTATCAAGTTAAAGGCAGATTTGCAAGAACAGAACAAGGAATTACAATCAAAAATAAATTCCTTAAATAAAAAGATTACAGAGCTTCGTCAAGAACTGCATGTTGAGAATAGAAAATTTCTAAAGTATTCAAATAACAATATCACACTTGATGACTTTATTCAATCAAAAGCAAATCTTGTATTGGATAAGTCAATTGTAGAAAATATTGGAATATTAAATATTGAAATAAGTGATTTAGTCATTAAACTAAAAGGATTCAATTTAGATGAAGATTTAGGGTTTGAGCGTGCTAAAAAAAATAAGGTTTTTAAAAAAATGTATCAAATTAATAATAGTTTGCTTGATGTCCCTAAAGTTGATGATGATAGATTTAATAATGTTTATGAACTTTCAAGTTTTCCATTTCAAGGAGTTCTTCTTCATTTAGCAGTTCTTAGTTATCATTTGGCTTTTAACAATATTATAAAAGAAACACGTAATATCCATCGTTTACCATTTATACTTGACAGTGTTTTTAAGGAAGATATTGATGTTCCAAATAGAGAAAGAATTTTAAAATTTATTAATAAAAATAAGCCATCAGATGTTCAGACAATAATCTCAATAGCTGACTCAAAAGCAAAAGATCCTAAAATGGATCATTACCGAGATACGATTTTTAATAATGATACAAAATTTATTCAGATAGGAAATTATATAGATAAAGAATCTCTTTTGACAGAATGTGATATTGAGGTTTATGGGAGAATTTTAAATGATTCATATGAAATAATGGAAACTATTTAATCTTAAATTGAGGAAATTTTCAATTACCCAGTAACTACTAATATTTGTATATTTAAATTCTTAGATTAATTAAAATCACACAAAATGGCATCAGAAATTATTTCAGAAACACCTGATCGTGAAATTGTAACAACAAGAATAATAAACGAACCAAGAGATCTTGTCTATTCTGCGTGGTCAAATCCGGATCATTTAAAAAATTGGTGGGGACCAAAAGGATTCACAAACACCTTCAACGAATTCGATTTTCGTCCCGGAGGAAAATGGAGTTTTATTATGCACGGACCTGAAAAAGGAAATTATCCTAACGAATGTGAGTTTACAAGAATAGAAAAACCAAGTCTCATAGCCTGGAAGAGATTTTCTAAACCGCTTTTTCAGATTCTTGTTACCTTTTATGAAGTGTCTGAGAATTCGACAAAAGTTGTTTTCAAAATGATTTTCGATACTGCTGAAGAGTGTGAAAAATTAAAACCTTTTGTAGTCGATAAAAATGAAGAAAACTTTGATAAACTCGAAATGGAGCTTTCAAAAATGAAATAGCAGAATCATAATTTATTGAAATATTTAAAGCATATTTACAATCATACCTGAACAATAAAAAAGTAAATTTGGCTGCTGAAAGTCTCTGCAAACACATACTAATTGAATAAATCTCTAAAATATCTTCTTTCTCTCTTTCTGGCTTTTGTCCTGATTGCGAATGATGGTACTTTGGATTCTCAGGCAAAATCAGTCGATTATTACCAATCTTCCTTTGTAATTCTCAAAAGGGAATTAGATTTTAAAAATTCCCGATTATATGTTTTAAATCAATTTATTTCCCGAATACAAACTTCGTTTTCAATTCCTGTACTTTTATTGGGGATTTCAGCTGTTTGTAGTTTTCAAATTCGGATTCTTTTAAAATTACGAATACTTCTTTACCAGCATATCAATTCATTTATAAAACAATCTGTTTTTGTAAATGAACTACTTACCTCAAACAATTTATATAAAAGTTTATACAGCATTTAGGAATTTTTCCTAAGCATTTTGCGATTCAACGCATACGATGATACAATAATGTCTAATCATTTATCATTTACAAAATGTATAAACACAAAAATAAAACACGTTTGGAGAAATCCGGACGACCACTTCTTTGGATAAAAGAAAACTGATTCTAATTATTACTGCCTTTATGCTCGGAATGTCAAACGGAATGGATATGGAGGACCGAACTATTAAAGGAAATCATATTCATACAGAGCAACAGGATAAAAAGGATTGAGATTAGGAGTAGGATTTTGTTTTCAATTGGGAATTTAATTACATTCGCAAATAAAATAAAAGAAAAATACTATCAAAATTTAAAAATAACACCAAGTCATGAGAATTAAACTTTACCAAGTTACAACTCTATTTTTTATTATTTTACTACTTCATTCCTGTTCTTCAACGGAAGTAATCCTTAATGATGAAAATGCAATCACAGAATTTAATATTAGTGAGACCAATTTCTTAGCTAGTGCTACTATTAATGAACAAACCGGTGTAATTACAAAAAGATTGCCTGAATTTGTTAACTTGAAAAACTTAAACATAGAATTGAAGCTTTCTGAAGCTGCTTCTATTTCGCCTGACCCTAAAACTATTAAAGATTATTCTGTCCCAGTAAGTTTTACTATTAAATCTGAGTCTGGAGTTGACAAAGTTTATCAGGTTAAATTAGATTATATGGATGTTAATAGGTCAAGATCCTGTTCAGAAGCAAATGCCTGGAAATGGTTTGGAGGAGATGACAGAACTGCTTCGGGTGGGTTTTTACCATACGATAGAAATGTTGGAACGGGACAATTAATTATTGTAGATAATGATTTGGTTCCGTCTAGTTTTAGTTTACATCTTAGAGAAGGCTTTAGGTATGATGAAACGGACACTAAATACAAAAAAAATGTTACATTAAAATTGCTTATAAGAGATGAAAATCTAAAACTTTTGGGATCTACTACTACTGAAGTTTCAGGTGAGTTTAGTGGGGGATTCGTTCCTTTCAATATTAAAAGTTTAAATATTTACCTTAAAGCAAAAAAACAATATGTTTTTTATTGGTATTTAGTGGATGGAGAAAAATTAGGAATTGTTGCCAGTAATTCAGCATACAATGGCGACGGTTCAGGATTTTGTTTTAATTCTGGTTATAGTGCAGAATCCAGAGAAAGTAAAAACACAACATTAGAAGATTTTAATATTTGGGGTAATCACCCATGGCATTTTAATATAGAATTAGAAGGTAAAGAATAAAAATAAAAACCCGAAGCAACTGAGGTACTTCGGGTTTTATAAATATTTAGTCAAAAGATGAGCTTAATCAATCCATTTATAATATCTCGCCCCAATCAAATGTGGAATCTCTTTTTCGATTCGGTCTAAAACCCATTCATTTTTAGGAGTTCGAACGCTTTGTTTTTGTTCTTTTTTGTGAATGCTTTCATAGGTTTCAAAACCAATTTCAGTACTTTCTTCCAGATTTTCAAAAAGTTTGGTTTTGGCTAAAGCCGATTGCCATTCCGGTTGAATCGTTCCTTCGAAAACTTTCGATTTTGATCCGCTTCCGTAAGCCAAAAATCCGAATTTAGTTCCGGCTACTTCTTGCTTGGTGTCATAATAATGAGCCAAAGTTGATAATAATCCCATGAAAATGGAACCAGTATACAGATTTCCAATTAAAGAAGAAGCCAATTCTGCAGGCTGTAATTTCTCGGTTACAAACTTTTTGTATTCGTCCGATTTTCCAACTTCTTTAATTTTGTTCTGATAATCTGCCGGTTCCATATTTTCTGAAATGATTTTATCAGTATGATCTAAAGCATAGATCTCAGATAACATTCGGCGTCCCTGAAAAGAATAGGGAAGGTGCATGATAATACTATTCCAGCTATTATATAAAGTTTCGGTTGTGTTTTTTTGTTTTTTGAATGAAAAGTAAGCAGAACGTGTACGATCCATATAACATTGATTCGAATACTGACCGTCAAAAACAGGCTGGTCTTTATGGATTTCGATTTCGGCTTCTAAATTATCAAACCAGGGATCATTGTTTCCGTTTTGTGTAATTGTTTCTTTCGAAAGGCTTCTGTAGGGTTTAAAAAAGTCAAAAACACCTTTTGTGCTTGTTGCCCAATTGTCATCAAAAGCAATAATTCTTGGGTTTGAAGTCACTAACATGGCCAAAGCTCCTGCGCCTTGAGTATATTCTCCGGTGGAATTTAGGTCATATTTGGCAAAATCAGTTGTAACCACAATTGCTTTTTTAGTCGGATTCAGTTTTACAAAGTCAAGACAGTTTTGCAAAGCGTCAACACCGCCGATACAGGCAAAAGTGAAATCGACAACATCACATTCGGCAAGTGAATCTTCTCCAAATTTCTGTTCCATTAAACTGATTAAGAAAGAACTGATGGGTTTCGAACTGTCGATTCCGCTTTCGGTACCCACATAAATTCGGCTTATTTCGTTAAGGTCGATTTCATTTTCAAGGATTAGTTTTGTTAAAGCGTTAGCTCCAAAAACAACAGCATCCTGATGAACGTCAGGCAAAGTCATTTTAAGTAATCCGAGTCCTTTTTCTAATTTCTCCGGTTCAATATTTCTGGCGACAGCCAAAGTTTTGATAGGTAAATGTACGTTGGCTACATCAAAAGAAATAGCATCAATTCCTGTTTTCATTTCTCTTTTTTTTTGAAGCCGATAAAGGTAGAATTATACGATTAAATGGCAATTTTTTTAAAGGTGCAAAATTACTCTTTTCAGGCACTTTTGAAGAAAACAAAGTAAAACTTTGATTAAAATAATAATTTAGTAAACTTTTGTTATTTTTTTGTGAGTTGTATATTTTTCTTAAATAAACATCATAATTATGTTATTGAAAATTTTTATTATAAATAAATGTATTATTTGCTTTTTTTGTACGTAAAAATACGTATACGTAGTCTATTTTAAAATCATTATAAATAACAACGAAATGGTTGTAGTTGATGTGTAATTGGTTTATTTTTGCTTAATTTTTTAAAACAAACTACTTAAACACTTATGGCACAATCTGCACTATTGAATGCTTCCATCTTAAAGAAAGTGGCAATGGCTCTTTCGGGAATATTCTTAATCACGTTTTTAGCGCTGCATGTTACCTTAAATTTTATTTCTATTCTTAGTGAAGATGTTTTTAATACAGCTTCTCACTTTATGGGTTACAATCCGCTAATACAATTTGTAATGCAACCAATTTTGGCAATCGGGGTAATTTTCCATTTTATAATGGGATTTGTACTGACTATTCAAAACAGAGCTGCAAGGCCAATTGCTTATGCAAATTACAACGGAGCTGCAAACGCTTCTTGGAGTTCTAGAAATATGATTATTTCTGGATTGGTTATTTTAGCTTTCTTAGGATTGCATTTTTATGATTTCTGGTTTCCTGAAGTTGCCTACAAATATATTGCAGGGACTGAGCCAGATGCTACAAGATACTACGGCGAGTTAGTTCATAAATTTCATGACCCGATTCGTACAGGACTATACTGTATATCTTTTATCCTTTTAGGATTTCACCTTTGGCACGGATTCGCATCTTCTCTTCAGTCAATGGGGATGCACAACAAATATTCAAGATTTTTGGCAAAAGTAGGGTATTGGTTCGCAGTTGTTGTACCGGCTCTTTTTGTGATTATCGCCCTATTTCATCATTTCAATAATTAATATCAATTATAATGGCATTAGATTCAAAAATTCCACATGGTCCAATTGCGGACAAATGGACAGATTATAAAGATCATATTAATTTAGTAAACCCTGCAAACAAACGTAATTTAGATATTATTATCGTTGGTACAGGTTTGGCTGGAGGTTCTGCTGCGGCAACTTTAGCTGAATTGGGTTATAACGTAAAAGCTTTCTGCTTTCAGGATTCACCTAGACGTGCGCACTCTATTGCAGCACAAGGGGGAATCAATGCAGCAAAAAATTATAAAGGAGACGGTGACTCAGTTCACAGATTGTTCTACGATACTGTAAAAGGAGGTGACTACCGTGCTCGTGAAGCAAACGTTCACCGTTTGGCTGAAGTTTCGGCAAATATTATCGACCAGTGTGTAGCTCAAGGGGTGCCATTGGCTCGTGAATATGGCGGACTTTTAGATAACCGTTCATTTGGAGGAACTTTGGTTTCCCGTACATTTTATGCACAAGGACAAACTGGTCAGCAGTTATTGTTAGGAGCTTATTCTGCAATGAACCGTCAGATTGGCCGTGGGAAAGTTAAAATGTATAACCGTCACGAAATGCTTGATTTAGTAATCGTTGACGGAAAAGCGAGAGGTATCATCGCTCGTAACTTAATTACAGGAGAAATAGAAAGACATTCTGCTCACGCGGTAGTAATTGGTTCAGGAGGATACGGAAACGTGTTTTTCCTTTCAACAAATGCTATGGGAAGTAACGCAACAGCAGCCTGGAAAATTCATAAAAAAGGAGCATTTTTTGCAAATCCTTGTTACACACAAATTCACCCAACCTGTATTCCGGTTTCAGGAGATCACCAGTCAAAACTGACTTTGATGTCTGAATCTTTACGTAATGACGGTCGTATTTGGGTTCCTGCAAAATTAGAAGATGCTCAGGCAATTCGTGAAGGAAAGAAAAAAGCAACAGATTTATCTGAAGCAGATAGAGATTATTTCTTAGAAAGAAGATATCCTGCTTTTGGTAACTTAGTACCTCGTGATGTTGCATCGCGTGCTGCAAAAGAAAGATGTGACGCCGGTTTTGGAGTTAACAAAACAGGTGAAGCTGTTTACCTTGATTTTGCTGCCGCTATCGAACGTTATGGAAAAGAAGCGGCTTATGTAAAAGGTTTGGATGCTAATGATACAACATTAGTTACTAAATTAGGAGCTGACATCGTAAAAAGCAAATACGGAAACTTATTCCAAATGTATTACAAAATCGTGGATGAGAATCCATATACTACACCAATGATGATTTACCCTGCGGTTCACTACACAATGGGTGGAACATGGGTTGATTATAATTTAATGACTACCATTCCGGGATGTTTCTCGATTGGAGAATCTAACTTCTCAGATCACGGAGCAAACAGACTTGGAGCTTCTGCTTTGATGCAAGGTTTGGCTGATGGATATTTTGTTCTTCCTTACACTATCGGAGATTATTTGGCTCCGGATATTAAAATGGGTCCAATTTCTACTGATTTACCTGAATTCGCAGAAGCAGAGAAAGAAGTAAAAGATCAAATCGACAGGTTTATCAATAATAAAGGAACACATTCTGTAGATTATTTCCATAAGAAATTAGGGAAAATCATGTGGGATAAAGTAGGAATGGCTCGTAACGAAAAAGGATTAAACGAAGCTATTGTAGAAATTGCTGCTTTACGCGAAGAGTTTTACAGAGACGTAAAAGTTCCTGGAACTGCTAACGGATTTAATCAGGAATTAGAGAAAGCGACACGTGTTGCCGATTTCCTTGAATTAGGAGAATTGTTTGCGAAAGATGCATTGCACCGTAATGAATCTTGTGGAGGTCACTTCCGTGAAGAATACCAGACAGAAGAAGGAGAAGCACTTCGTGATGACGAAAACTTTGCATACGATGCAGCTTGGGAATACAAAGGAAAACCAAGTGAAGCCGTTTTACACAAAGAACCTCTGGTTTACGAAAACATTAAATTAGTACAGCGTAGTTATAAATAAAAGTTAAGAGTTAAGGGTTATGAGTTTAAAGTCATTCGAAGATTTAGAATGTTGGAAAGCAGCACGTGAATTACGAATCTTTGTTTCTCAAAATATTCTTTCGAAATTTCCGAGTGACGAAAAATATGCCTTAACAAGTCAGCTTAAACGATCTTCAAGATCTGTTAGTGATAATATTGCCGAAGGTTTTGGAAGATATCATTATCAAGAAAATATTCAGTTCTGCAGAATTGCCCGGGGTTCATTAACTGAATCTTTAAATTAGGTAATTACAGCTTTAGATGAGAATTATATTGAAGAAGATTTGTTGCAAAAATTTAGAGAAAGGTTTGAAAGAACCAAAGCAATATTAAATGGATATATAAATTATTTAGCTAAGACAAAAATGGAGTAGTAGCCCTATGACGTTTAACTCTTAACTTATAACCCATAACAAAATTATGAAACTTACATTAAAAATATGGCGTCAGAAAAACGCCCAGGATAAAGGGGGAATTGTTGATTACCCAATCGACGGAATCGAACCGGATATGTCTTTCCTTGAAATGCTTGACGTTCTTAACGAAGGGCTAATCAACAAAGGAGAAGAGCCGGTAGCATTTGATCATGATTGTCGTGAGGGAATCTGCGGAATGTGTTCTTTATTCATCAACGGAGAAGCACACGGACCAGACAGAGGCGTAACGACTTGTCAATTACACATGCGTATGTTTAAAGATGGTGACACGATTTTTATCGAGCCATTTAGAGCAAAAGCTTTCCCGGTAATTAAAGATTTAGTGGTTGACAGAAGTTCTTTTGACAGAATTCAACACGCAGGAGGATTTATCTCGGTAAATACTTCAGGAAATACAATTGATGCCAATACAATTCCGATTAACAAAGATGATGCAGATAAATCATTTGATGCAGCAGCTTGTATTGGTTGTGGAGCTTGTGTGGCAACTTGTAAAAACTCATCGGCAATGTTGTTCGTTGGCGCAAAAGTTTCTCAGTATGCTTTGTTGCCACAAGGTAAAGTTGAGGCTACAGAGCGTGTACTAAACATGGTTCACCAAATGGATTTAGAAGGTTTTGGTAACTGTACGAACACAGGAGCTTGTGAAGTAGAATGTCCTAAAGGAATTTCTCTTGAAAATATTGCACGTATGAACCGTGAGTATTTGGCAGCAAGTTTAAAAGGATAATTCAATTTGTCATTTAGACTTATGATATAAAAGCGTCCCGAGAAATCGGGACTTTTTTTTTGCATACATTTTGTTTAACAGAATTGAAGATGAATAACTCGTTGATGTGTATCATTTTTTTATTGGAACAATAGGCAGTTAATTAATAAATTTTGTCACGTAAAGTGTTGATTGATAACCCGTTACTAAGAGTGTTTTTTTAATAGAATTTTCTTAATAATTTATTGCATTATTCTATATTTGCACCTTTATAAATTAATGTAAAATCGTATAAAAATGAAAAGAATAAATGTACTATTGATTCTATTGGTTTTGTTTATTGCTCCTTTAGCACACTCACAAATAATATTCAGGTTTGGGCTAGGAGAACAAGAAGCAAATGGAATCGTATTTAAGAAAGATAAACAGCAGATAAGTGGAGAAGTAAATTTTCCAAAATTTAAGGATAAAAAAGTCAAAATTAAAGTGGATGGAAAGAATCAGAAATTAGTAAGTGCAGATATTGATTCTATTCAGATTTTTGATATTAGTAAGAAGCAGGTTTATACTTTTGTTAGAACAAAAACCAAACGTTATAAGTCAAAAGGGACAGAGTTTAAAGTTATTGATGAAGGTTGGATTTGTTTAATAAAAAAAGGTAAGACTTCACTTTATCTTGGTGGTTTGGAATACGGAATAAAAAAAGATTCGATGAGGGTTGTTACACACGATTTTAATTATTATTTAAAAAAGAAAACGGATGATTTTCCTATTTTGGTTTCAACGGCCGTAAATGGTGGAGGTATAGGTTTTAATGTTTTTTTCAAGGAATATGGTCAATATTATTTTAGTGACAACCCAGTTATAGTAGAAAAAATTAAAAATAAAGAATATAAATATGAAGATATTCAAAAGGTAGTTGATTATTACAATAGACAGAACAGTGCTGTTAAAAAACCTAAGAGTGATACTCAAACTACTACTACTAAAAAGAAGAAAAAGTAAACTTAAATTTTAGAAATCAGTTAATCTCCGCAATGGCAGGATAGTATAACATAAAATACAATACAAGCCAAATAATTTTGTGACTTGTTTAATAAAGATGTTTATTTAAGTATATATGTTCAATAATTTTGATAAGTTAAATTAAAAATGAAAAAAATAATAATTTTATGTTTTTTGTTATTTACTGGGAATCTATTTTCACAAGCTTGGGATGATGTCTTTGATTCTAAATATTCTGTTGGAGTTTCATTTCAGGAGAAAGGGATGGGTGCAGAAATTGGTTATGATAATGGAATTTCTGACTATTTGTCCGTTGGATGTGTTTTCGGTTATGTGTTTCAAACAGATGAATTGCCAGCCATATATGATGATTGGGGACAAAACATTAATGACGGTAATAATGTTGATAGTTTTGAAAAATTAATATGGCATTTTCCTTAGATCTACATCTAACGCCATTTTTTAAAATGGATGGAGAATCTATTGATATGTATGTGGGAGCATCTGGTGGAATTAATGGTGTCGGAACAGAAGCAGGGTTTAAGTATTTTTTCACGGAAAATCTAGGGCTGTATTTAAAAGGATATTACCCAATTATAGCTGATAAATTTTTTGTAGATAAATCTCATAAAAAGTATTATGATTTTTACCTCCAGCCTACTGCAAGTGTAGGAATCTCTTTTACTTTATAGTTTAAACTTTTGCATGAAAAGAAAGCTTGTAGATTAGCTATATGACAAATATAAACGCATTCATTAATTTGAATGCGTTTTTTGTTTTTTATTCGTAATACAATTGCGAAGCGCTAATTTCCTGCTTTTCGTTTCCTTCGTGCTGAATAAAACAGCTTAAAGAAGTTCCTCCAATCTGATCAAAATAACTGATGTTGATTTTATGGAAGCCTTTCTCCAATTTTACAACTCCATACGCTTCGTGCAGCCAATGAATGCCATCATTATTCACAATTAATTCATTATCGATAAAAAGCTTCGATCCATCATCTGAAAGTGTTGAAAAGGTGTAATTTCCCGTTTCCGAAATATAAATGTATCCTTCAAATTTTAAACCGATATAACGCTCTGTTTTGGTTTTCCATTTCTCGCTGCTGATGACGCCTTCAAAAACTCCTGAACTGGCAGGTTTTGCTAGTTCTAAATCCTGAACCTGCTGAAATAAGATCCCGGTAAAATACTCATATTTTAAACCCTTTTTAGTAGGTTTTATGGCTAAAGTTGATTTCTGTTCCGGATTTCGAACCAATATTTTAGTGATGGAGCTTTTTCTTCCACTTTCACTGATTTGAACAATTTTTATAATTCTAAATTCTCCTTTTGGAATATTTATAGTTACAGGTTTTGTATAAAGTTCAGCCGTTTCATCCGGATTATAGCCGTCAATCGTGTAAAAAATTTGTCCGTTTTTGATGGTTGGTTTTAAATCCAAAACATATTTTGATGCAATCAGAGCAGTTTCATTTGAACCGAAAGGTGTCGGAACTTTATACAATCTCTTTTGCAATTCCAGTTTTTCTAAATGATGTGGCATTCTATCCAAAACAAAATTGTTGTAATTTTTGTTTTGAGTTTCTGTCCAGGCAATTTCCGCTAAGGCAAGCATTCTTGGATACAGCTGATAATTTAGTTTGGCAGGGCTCGTCAAGTATTCCGACCAAAGATTCGACTGAACACCCATAATATATTTTTGTTCTTCAACCGTTAAACTGTCAACTGGAGTGGGATTGTAGTTGTAAATTTTCTCAACAGTAACTAATCTTCCAACGGTTAAGGGTTCATTTGGGGAATAACCCTGATTATAATCTAAATACAGAACTTGTTCCGGATTCATAATCACGTTGTGTTTCTGTCTTGCTGCGCTGATTCCGCCAGTTTCTCCTCGCCACGACATTACGGCTGCGTTTGGAGCCAATCCGCCTTCGAGCATTTCGTCCCATCCTAAAATTTGTCTTCCGTTTGCATTCAGGAATTTTTCTATTCTGGTTGTTAAATAACTTTGTAGTTCGTGTTCATCTTTCAAACCTAGATCTTTGATTCTCTTTTGGCAACTCGGGCATTCTTTCCATCTGGTTTTCGGACATTCGTCTCCGCCAATATGAATGTATTTACTCGGGAATAATGTTATGACTTCTGTCAAAACATCTTCTAAAAAAGTAAAAGTTTCCTCTTTTCCGGCACAAAAAATATCTTCAAAAACACCCCAGTATTCTACAACTTTACAAGGCCGATCCGGAAAACAGGATAAATTTGGATAAGCAGTAACAGCTGCAGTTGCATGGCCCGGCATTTCGATTTCGGGAATTATATTTACGTAATGTTCTTCTGCAAATTTGACAACATCTTTAATTTCTTCCTGAGTATAATAACCGCCGTACGGATTTCCATCAAAAAAATAAGGAAATCTTTCGAATTTATTTCCCACTAAAGTCTGTGCTCTTTTCGATCCGACTTCGGTTAATTTTGGATACTTTTTGATTTCAATTCTCCATCCCTGATCATCTGTTAAGTGCCAATGAAAGTTGTTTAACTTATAGCTGGACATTTGTGTGATAAAATCTTTTATGATATCAATAGTAAAAAAGTGACGGCATACATCTAAGTGTAAACCCCGGTAACCGTATCTTGGCGAGTCTTCAATCGTAATGCAAGGTAATTTTATCTCCTGATTTTTTGGTTTATTCGGAAGCATTTGCAATAAACTCTGAACCGCATAAAATAATCCTTCTTCACTTCCGGTAACTGTTATTTTTTTTGAAGTAATATTGATTGTATATCCTTCTTTTTTTAAATGCGAAGAAGGAATTTTAGCAATAAATAAAACTTCAATATTGCTTTTTTTATTTGAGGTATTCGAGTTGATGGCAGATTCAAAAATGGCAGCTGTTTTATGTTCTTTGGTGCTGTATGTATTGTTTTCGAAAATAACTTTTATCTGGCCATTTAATCGAATACTGTCTCCTGTTGCCTTATAGAAATTAGGTGCGGGAATAATCGAATTGTTATTCGAGGAATTCTGAGCGTTCCCCAACGAATATATAAATATGAAAATGAATAAAAGACTTTTGTTCATAAGGTTATTTTTTAATTTATGTAAAATCTAATTTTGCAAAAAAAATGCAGATTCAGTTTTGCCAGATGTCTTTAAAATTAAGCGATTTTTAAAGATACTCATTTGTTTCAGAATTTTATTCGCAATATTATTGCACTTATTGTTTACATTTGTTTTATTAAAACGATTCGAAATGAATGATAATGAATTAGTAAATCTTACTAAGGAAGAACGTAAAAATCATATTATAAAAGAGATCAACCTGCACACCCGTGTGAGTTTTGAAACCCTTTCGGCCAAACTTTCCGTTTCAGAAGATACTATCAGACGCGATATTAATGAACTTGAATCCGAATCATTATTGATTAAAGTAAAAGGTGGTGCCATGACAAAAGCATACCATCATTCTTCATCAAATCAGACTTATGCGGGCGAAGCAAAACAAATTATTGCCCAAAAAACAGTTGGGTTACTTCATGATGGAATGGTTTTATTAATTGGCGGAGGAACTACTATCAGAGAGTTCATCCGGTTAATTCCAAACGACATGAATCTTACTATTTTTACAGTAACCGTTTTGTCTGCCGTAGAACTTTTGGACAAACCCAATGTCAAAACTATAATGATTGGCGGCAGCATTTCGTCTTACAGCCAAATGTGCGTGAGCGGCGATGTTTATAATCAGCTGGCCAATATCAAGGCTGATTTATTACTATTAGGAACAAATGCTTTAGACATCGAAGGCGGATTCTCAGATTCGGATTGGGAAACCGTTCAGGTAAAAAAAGCAATGATTCAGGCTTCTGAAAAAACAGCGATCCTGACTATTTCTGAAAAACTGGACACCGTACTTAAAATGAAAATTGCCAACTTATCCGAAGTGAATTATGTCGTAACCGAAGTAGGTGCCGATCACGAAAAACTGAAATCGTATAAGAAGGCAGTTCCAGATTTAATTTTTATTTAGTTCCAGTTTTTCATCAAAAAATCAATCCAGTTTTGATGAAAGATTTTGTTTAAATCGGCATCTGAGTAACCATTATTTTTAAAGATAAGAACGAGTTTTTGTAAATCGGCAATTGTATTTAAATCATACGGAGACTGTTCTGTTCCAAAGGCACCATCAAGATCTGAACCAATACCAATATGATTGGCATTTCCTGCCAACTGGCAAATGTGATCCATATGTTTGAAAACGGTTTCTAAATTGCATTTCATCTCTTTTGGAGTTGAAACACCTCTTTCCCAATTCGGAACCAGCATCCACGCATCTAAAGCGCCTCCGATAACGGCACCTCTCGAGATTAAAGTCTGAATCATTTCGTCGCTGTATTGACGATTGTGATCAACCAGACTTCTGCAATTATTATGGCTTGCCCAAACCGGACCATTATAATGATTCAATGCCTGCCAAAAAGCATCCTCGCATAAGTGCGTTGCATCCAGAATAATATTCAAACGTTCCATTTCTTTTAGTAAATCAAGACCATTTTGATTCATTTTTCCGGTTGCGTCAGTTCCGTTTGCATAGCGTCCCGGGCCATAATGCGCAGGACCAATCGCACGTAATCCATAATTGTATGCTTTTTCTAAATACGAAATATCAAGAATAGAATCGGCACCTTCCAGACTCAAAATGTAACCTATAGGCTTTTTATCGTTTGGAGTTCCGTTATTCCATAAATCAATTTGTTTTTGGAGTGATTTTTTATCTGTAATCTGCGTTATCTCACCGTCTTCTTCCATGGCTTTGTACCATGCTAATTGTCCTTGCGTTTGTGCCCAGGCTTGTTCCGGAGAATTCCAACCCGGAATACTACTGTCCGGTTTTACAAAACGGGCGATTTGGGTAGCTACTACAATTCCGATATTGCCTTTTCGCAAGTCAGGAAACGAAACCGTAGCCCGCTCTCGATCCGGTTTATCAGTCATTCCTTTTTCTAAATGGCGTAAAGTGGCAACATCGTTTCGAAGATCTCTGTTCCATTCCATCGCGTTCATGCTCAGGTCTAAATGGGCGTCTATTATAAACATATTAATGCAACTTGAATTTATATATTGATTTTTCTGCCTCGCGCAGCCACCAGCCATTGATCATAAATTTGATGTTTGTTGTTTACCACCTGAACCGAATCATAAAGCGCACAGGTTGGGCAAACGTGATAGGGAAGGGCGTAGATGATATCCCCAATTTCATATTGGTTTTTACCTTTATTTTCTATAATTAAATGCTCTTCTGAATGGGCAATCGGAATTAAATTTTCATCATTTAAAATGACTAACCTTTTGTCTATTGTATTTTCAGAGGCTACCGCTTTATATCCGATATCAATGCAAAAAGTAGTATTCGTTGGTTTTGAAATAATGGTACCAACGATAACAGCAGCAGTTCTGAAATTTTGCTCAGGCAGGTTCGTTTGATAATTGGCATCCCAAAAAACAAAAGTACCAGGGCTGCATTCTACATTTTCCTGAGCAGCATAAAACGGAAATGTATTGGAACCTCCGGCAACAATTTTTAAATCATAATTTATTTTTTGCTGAAGTTTTTCAAGTTCTTTTTTAATAATCGAAAATGAATTTGAAGTTTTGGTTTTTCTTTCTTCAATAGTGCCTTTCAAATGACCATCATAAATGTGAGTTCCTGCAAAATGAATGTTTTTAAGCGAAATAATGTCGTTTGCCAAATCGATCCATTGATCAGTAATGGAGATTCCCGTTCGGTTCATTCCTGCATTTAAATCCAGGTAAATATTTAGAATCAGCTTATTTTTTTCGGCAATTTCATTTAAGGCTTTCGCCGATTCCAAATGATCAACAATAGTCGAAAAATTAATTTTCTGATATTTTTTTAAAAGCGAAATCCATCTTTCTTTTTTTAATCCGACTGGCTGATAGGCAAGAAGAATATCCGGGATTTCATGTATGGCGGCCAGTTCGGCTTCGGCAATTGTAGCGCATTTTACTTTTTTGATGTTGTAGATTTTAAACAACTCCAAAATTTCACCAATCTTATGCGTTTTTATATGCGGTCTTAATTTTTGGGTATTACCCTTTACCGAAGCTATCAAACGTTCAATATTGAACCGGATACGATCTTCATAAACAGCCAAAAATGGAGTGTCAATTAGGGTTTTGGGATTTATTTCCCACCAATTTTCATTCATAACTTAGGTTTTGGGTTTTGAAATGCCAGTAGAGTTAATGTTTAATGCAATTCAAAAATAGCTTCTACCTCGACAGGAATATTATCAGGCAGAGAACCCATTCCAACAGCACTTCTTACCCCAATTCCGTTTTCCTGTCCCCAAACTTCTGCGAATAATTCGCTGCAGCCATTAATAACATACGGATGCCTTAAAAAATCAGAACTGCAATTGACCATTCCCAACACTTTTATAACTCTTTTTATTTTGTCTAAACTTCCAAAGTTGGTTACGATTGTTGAAAGCATGGTTAATCCGACTTGTCTGGCGGCTAATTTGCCTTCTTCAATATCCATATTGTCACCAATTCTTCCAATAATTAAGGATTTATCATCGCGAACCGGTCCGTGACCTGAAAGATACAGATATTTTCCATCGACTAAATAAGGTTTGTAAATTCCTAAAGGCTGCGGTGCCGGAGGTAATGATAAACCTAATGATTCAAATTTTTCTTGTGGTAATAAATTCATGCTTAATGTATAATTGAGTTTAAAATAAAAACGAAAATGATCCCTAAAACAGATACTAACGATTCCATGACGGTCCATGATTTAAAAGTATCTTTCAGGCTGATATTAAAATATTCCTTGAACATCCAAAAACCAGGATCATTTACGTGTGAACACATAAGGCTTCCAGCTCCCACAGACAAAACCAATAAATTTGGGTCCAGGTTATTGAGTTGTAATAAAGGTAATAAAACGCTCGCAGTCATTAATCCTGCTGCGGTTGCAGATCCTACACAAATACGAATAATCGCTGCCATCATCCAGGCCAGTAAATAAGGATGAATGTTGATTTGAGTTAGAGATGCAACAATGGTTTCATTAACACCACTCACCATCATCACTTCTTTTAAACTTCCTGCACCTCCAATAATTAGAATAATCAGGGCGACATCTTTTATCGCAATGGCATAATCATCCATAACAGATTGCAGGCTTCGGTTCATTCGGATTCCTAAAGTGTAGGTGCAAAGGAGTAATGAAATCAGCATGATCATACTTGGGTCACCGACTGTTTTGCAAATATTTATTAGTGTTTCGTTTGTTGAAATTAAAGGCAATATTGAAGTCACTGTTAATCCGAAAACTGGAAATAAGGCAGAAAATAAACTGATAGAAAAACTCGGAACTTTGCCAGTATTTGCAACTTCTTCAACATTTAAAATGGTGCTGTCAGATTCTGTTTTGATGTTTTTGAGCAGATTCGAAAATAGTAAACCCGCGATAAAAATGGTCGGAATAGCGACTATAATTCCATAAATTAATACAAGCCCAATATCCGCATTCAAAATACTGCTCAAAGCCATTGGCGAAGGATGTGGCGGCAAAAAACCATGTGCTACGGAAAGGGAAGCGAGCATCGGAATTCCCAAATACACTTTTGACAATTTGAATTGATGGGCAACTGAAAAGATTAAAGGAACCAATAAAACAAATCCAACACTATAAAAAAGCGGAATCCCAACTATAAATCCAGTAATCATTAAACCAAGCCGAACGTATTTTTTGCCTGTCCATCCCATGACGGTCTTCGCAATAGTATTGGCAGCGCCAGATGAAACCGTGAGTTTACCAATACAAGTTCCAAAAACTATAATTAAGGTAATGGAGCCCAACATTTCTCCGAGCCCTTTTTGAACAGTCTGGGATAAAGTGTTTATCGGAATTCCTAAAAAAAAGCCTGCCAACAAAGCTGTAATAATAAAGGCAACAAAAGCATTGATTTTAAACCAGGCGATTTGAATGATTAAAAAAGCAATGCACAATGCAAGAATTAGGATGCTCATTTGGTTGGTTTTGGTAGTAAGGAAATTCAAATATATAAATTAATTACATGTAACGCATATTTTTTGCATTAAATTGCGATTTTTTTGCAAATCATGTTTTTGAATGAATTCAAATCAAGATTAGATAATAATCAGTCTTCTTTTTTATCTTTATATAAAATTGAAAAAATGAAAATCGCACTTATTCAGTCGGATCTTTATTGGGAAGAAGCCTTTAAAAACAGAAATCAGTTTGAAACAAAAATAAAGCAAATTGATTCAGATGTTAACTTGGTAATTCTTCCAGAAATGTTTTCAACAGGTTTTACTATGAACCCGAAAGATGTTGCGGAAACAATGCACGGAGAAACTGTTCTTTGGATGCAAGCTTTGGCTAAACAGAAAAATTTTGCCATTACAGGGAGTTTGGTTATTACAGAGAATAACCAATTTTATAATCGGATGTTATTTATTTTTCCGTCAGGAGAAATTCAATTTTACGATAAAAGGCATTTGTTTACACTGGCAGGAGAAGATAAAGTATACACAGCCGGAAGCAAAAAACAGATCGTAGAATATTTAGGATGGAGGATTTGCCTGCAGGTTTGTTATGATTTACGATTTCCGGTGTTTGCCAGGAATGTTGAAAATTATGATTTGCTTTTGTATGTTGCCAACTGGCCAGAAGCCCGCATAAATGCATGGGATATTCTGCTGAAAGCGCGTGCTGTCGAAAACCTTAGTTATACAATAGGTGTAAACAGAACAGGTTTGGATGCGAACAATCATCAGTACAATGGTCATTCGCAGGTTATTGATTTTGTTGGAAATCCAATTTTGGAACCTCAGGAAAATGAAGGTGTTTTTAAAGTTGAATTAGATAAAAATTTTATGTTGGAAACCCGAAAAAAATTGAATTTCCTAAATGATAAAGATGTTTTTGAAATAAATATTTAATATTCATTTACAACTACAATTTCTTCTTTTGATTTTTTAGTGCGGACAATAATTTTCTTGTATATCCACTCAGATCCAAGTTTCTTAGCAATAATATCTAATTTGCCATTTCCCTTATAGCCTTTAATTCGAATGGATAGTTTAACCAAATTTTTATCATTGGAATAAACAGCATTGCCTTCTAAAATAGCTAGTTTATCTATAGGCTGAATGGTTCCGAGTGTCTGTAAAACTCTTTTATTAGAATTGGATTTTTTAATAGCTTTTTCATAAAGTGCAGGATCGTTGTAAGCGTAAGCAACATCAATTAAGTTTCCCTGAGAATTTGAGGTTAAGAAAAAGCCAAGTACAAAAATAAATACAACAGTTGCAGGAACAAACCATTTCAAGTTTCGCTTAAACCAATTTTTCTGTTCAACTAAATCGTTATCCATTAATAATTTTGAAATTCAGAATTAAAAAGCAGTTTTCTTTCTCTTTTTTTCTGCATTTAGCTTCTCTGCTTCTTTCTTCTTTTCTAATTCAGGGTCAAAAGGAATACTTAAATCTATGGATTCAATTTTATCCCAATTCGCATGCAGATCAATATCTTCCTGATAATAAAATACCTCTTCTGCATATCTTTTTTCTAAATAATTTCCGGCATCATATACCTTATTTTTGTTATCATCATAAATAACCCGGATGGAATATACAGCTGGTTCTAAAAGTTTAAAATCAAAATTTGTTTTGCTTTCAGAATAGTCACTGGTAAGTACAATGTCTCCTTTTTTATTGGTCAATTCAACGATAATCGGGAATCGCTTTACATTTTGGAGATTCAGTGTAAGATTTCCGTATTCTTCTATTTCACGCGTATTCAATTTGAATGATAAAGTATCATTAGATTTCTCGTAAAAATCTGTCAACGCACCGGGTAAAAACGTAAAATTATATTTTTGTGCGGGTTCTTTTTTAAAATCGACATACAGCTTTTGTTCAAACTCATTATATTCGGTTGTGTAATCAACTGCTGCAGAATCTTTATTGACTAACTTAATTTTTGATTTATCAAATGCAACTAACGGTGTAGTAGTTTCCAGCGTAAACCGATCTCTGAAATGTATAACCCCATTTTGTAAAGCGCTGATTGTTAGCGTGTCTTTTTTCTGATTCTTGATTCTAAAAGTAAACTTCTTGTCATAATTTTCTTTACTGACTTCCATTGACAACGAATCTGCCTTTATCGGTTTATACCAAACCTGCAAAGAGTCCTTTTTTGGGAATTGTGTTATAATGGTTTCAAGGACTTCAGTATTATTTTTAAGTACAATTTTAGGTTTTGAATCCTTATTGAAATTCTGTTTTCCATCATACGGAAGCAATAATCGGTTTCCAGAAGCCTGAATAGGTTTGAAAGTTTTTAAAGGAAGCTTTTCCTTAAATAATTCTAGCTCATAAACAGTGTCGCTTGGTATGGTTATATGTTGTTTTAAGAAACCAATTTTATCATCTTTAGGATTATATTTATTGTTATTTCCTTTGTCTTTTAAGGCAACCAAAAGATATTTTCCGGCTTTTAGGTTTTCTAACCTAAAAGTAGTTAAGCTATCTAAAGTATTGGTTATATAACGCGGATTCTCTTTGTAAATAACAGAGTCCTTAAATGTATCATTAACCTCATACAACATCACGGTTACAAAATTATCGGCAGTTTTATTGTAAGAATCTTTAATTCTTCCGTTTAAGGCAAGAGAATCAATATAGCTACCTGTCGAGAAGACATATTTAAATTGATTGTACGGATTTCCTTCGTTATTATCAGCGATACTTTGTCCGAAATTAAAACTATATGTTGTGTTGGGCTGTAAAGTATCTAAAATTTTTATGCTGATAAATTTACTGGCATTTGTGGGTGTAATAATAGGCGGATTTTTCATTGGAGGAGAAATAATCAGCTGCTTATTAGCATTTTTAAGTTTTACATATTCATCAAATGTCAGAATAATTTCGTCAGCCTTGAACTCTGTGCTGAAATTTTTAGGAGAACTTGATCTTAAAATAGGAGCAAGTGTATCTTTTAAACCTCCAGTTATGCTGCCGCGCTTTGCGCAACTCATCATTAAAAATACTAATAAAAAAGTAAAATATTTTAAGCTGTTTTTCAACATAACGATTTGTGATTTAAATGCACAAAATAACAATTATATTTGCTTTAATCGAAATTTTTTATCGTTTTATTAGGTTTTGAAATCTTTGACGAATTTGTTTTTAATTTCCTGAAAAGTTATGCTCAGCTGGTTTTTAAACGGGATATAATTTCTACATTTGGCTTTAATTTAATTTACAGGTTTTGAAAAAAGTTTTGTTTTTGGTATTGCTCTTTTCTTTATTGACTTCGTGTAATGAAAAAGCCAAACCAATTGTTTCTTTTTATTACTGGAAAACCATTTTTAAATTATCGGAAACAGAAAAAGAAATTCTCCGTGAGAACGATGTCCGTAAAATTTACATTCGTTATTTCGACATTGATTTACATCCAAAAGACACAAATCCGATTCCTTTGACTCCGATTCACTTTCGGGAAATGATGACTGATTTTGATGTTGTTCCGGTAATTTACATCAAAAATAAAGTGATGCTGAAGCCAAATCTTGATATTGAAAATCTTGCTCAAAAAACGATTAAACTAATTAATGAAATCAATTCTAAAAATAAAATTGAAAGTAAGGAGATTCAGATCGACTGCGACTGGACACTTTCAAGCAAGGATAATTATCTTCAGTTTATTGCGTTATTTAAAAAACTTTCGAAAAAGAAAATTTCAGCTACGATACGACTTCATCAGATTAAGTATTTCAAAAAAACCAAAATTCCAAATGTGGATTCAGGCGTTTTGATGTATTACAATATGGGAGTTGTTGCTTCAGATTCCTTAAATTCGATTTACGACCAGAAAATTGCAGCGCGTTATCTTAAAAGTTTGAAGAAATATCCTTTGCATCTCGATTTTGCATTGCCGATTTATTCCTGGGCGGTTCATATTAGAAATCAAAAAGTGATTGGTTTGCGTTCAAAACTCAATATTTCGGAACTTAAAAAAGATGAAAATTTCGAACAGATAAATTCGCTTTTTTTTAAAGTCAAACATTCAAATTATAAAAATGGAGTCTTTTATGAAGGAAATGATTTGTTGAAAATTGAAGCCATTTCCTCAGAAGACTTAATAGAAACGGGAGAAGATCTTAATGAAAATAGCCCTCAAAAACCTAACGAAATTATATTTTACGATTTAGACGAATTCAATATAAATAACTATGAAAAGAATATTTTTAAGCAAGTTGTTTCTTGTTTCTAGCGCTTCCTTACTTTTTGTTTACGGAATAATTTATGCCTGCGGAGGCGGAGACGACTGGGATTATTTTGGTTACAATTCGAATTTTACACCCGAAACTTTTGCAGATAAATCCTATTCGCCACTTTTTTTAGCGGGCGATGTTTTTTATGGAATTGGCTTTGATACCGAACATAATTCACGTTTCAATGAAAACATAAAATCGGAGTGGGTTACCTATCTTAAAGGAAGTGTAGATGCTGCAACAGTAAAATATTTCATGATTGGTCTGGATGATGAGAGATCGTATGAAAAACGAGACAAACGGCCAGAAAATAAAGTTGAGATCGAGCAACTTCATGTTTTTTATAAAACAAAAAAAGAGAATAAAGCTTCGCTGAAATGGGGTAAAAAAATCAGTTTGAAAAATGATAAAATAAAGAGTTTTATTGAATTTCTATATTTAGCTCAAAAAATAGAAACTGTTTCTTTAGGCGATAGTTATTGGAGTTATGAACCGGTTGTGGCGAAAACGTTTGATGATGCAAAAATGATTCAGTCCATAGAAAATGTTTATAACACGACTTCGGATTCTTTTTTGAAAAACAGATATTGGTTTCTGACTATGAAAGCCCGTTTTTACAGTTCTGACAAGAAAAAGGCAATTGATTTTTTTAATAAAACAGAAAATTCGGTTCCTAAAAATACGCTGTATTATCGTGCGCTGTCTTATGTGGCCGGAATCCATTACAAACAGAAAAAATATGCGGTTTCAAATTATTTATATGCCCAGGTTTTTGATAAATGTCCGGAATTGAGAATTGTAACCGCTTATAGTTTTCATCCAAAAAATGATGCCGACTGGAACAAATCCCTGGCAATGGCAAAAAACAATAAGGAGAAAGCTGCTCTTTGGGCAATTCACGGATATTATAAAGATGAAAAACAAGCAATCGAAAAAATTTACGAATTAGATCCTAAAAGTGAGCACCTGAATTACCTTGCAACAAGACTGGTGAACAAACAAGAACAAGCAATTAATAATTCTTTTCAGCAGAATGCCGGAGAAAATACGCCAATGAAAAACCAGACTGTTGCAGAAAATAAAACAGAGAATCAGTCTAAAATTGATAAAACAGTTTTTGCTTTGGTTGAAAAAATTACAGCAGCCGGAAATACAGAAAGACCTTATTTGTGGGATTTGTCTTTGGGTTATCTGCAGACTTTAAAAGGGGATTATGCAAATGCGGATAAAAGTTTTGACAAGGCGGTAAAAACACTTCCGAAAACAGAATTGGCAGGAATGCAATTGCGTTTGCTTCGTTTTGTAAATAATCTGAACAAAATAGATAAACTTACCGATAAAAACGAAAAAACAATTCTGGCAGATTTGAACTGGCTTTATAATGAACTTCCAAAGACTTATAAAGGTCAGGAGTTTCGTTATCAAAATGCATCTTCATGGAGCAGAAGTTATTTATCGGCACTTTATAAAGGAAAATCTGATTCCGTAATGGCGGAAATATTCGGTGAATCTCGTTACAGTTATTGGAACGACGGAAATTCTTTTTATGATAATGAAAAAAACTTGTTGGCTATTAAAGCATTTTTATCCAAATCTAATAAAAGCGAAATCGAAAAGATTGGTGCAGGAATTTACAGTCTGAAGCTAAAAGACATCAATAATTTTCAGGCTGTTCAGGCGACTTTTAAAAATAAAATTCCAGAAGCAATTGGATTTATGCAACAGACTGATTCGGTTCAGTATCAGACTTTTTTAGGAAATCCGTTTAATGGAAGCATTAAAGATTGTCATGACTGCGATCATGTTGCTTATCAAAAAAAGAAATACAGTTATCTGGATTTCTTAAATACAATAAAGGCTATGCAGGATAAACTGGCTCAAAAAGAAGATGTTTATACGAATAGTTTATTGCTAGGAAATGCATTTTACAATATTACACATTTTGGAAACGGGCGTACTTTTTATGAAATTACAATTGTAGGTTATGGATCAAGTCCATATTCGTTTAGAGATTCGATGAAAGAAATGATAACCAATTGCGATTTGCCAAAAATGTATTATCAAAAAGCATTGGAAGCAGCAACAACCAAAGAGCAAAAAGCAAAATGTGTTTATTTAATGTCAAAATGTGAGCGTAATGAGTATTATAACAATAAGTACAATAATGTAAACAGTTATTGGGAAATTCAGGATGATAAAATTAATTTTATTGCCTGGAATGGATTCAAAACATTAAAAAAAGATTATTCGGATACTAAATATTATCAGGAAGTAATTGCCGAATGTGGTTATTTTAATACTTACGTGAATCAGTAAAATTGTAATGTATGGTAAATAAAATTGAACATATAGGAATTGCAGTAAAGAATATTAATGATGCCAACATTTTGTTTGAAAAATTATTGGGCGTTCCATCTTATAAAACCGAGACCGTGGAATCTGAAAGTGTGATAACTTCCTTTTTCCAGACAGGAACAAATAAAATTGAACTTTTGACGGCAACAAATCCTGAGAGTCCAATTGCAAGGTTTCTCGAGAAAAAAGGAGAAGGAATCCATCATATTGCTTTTGATGTTGATGATATAGAAGCGGAAATTGTCCGATTAAAAAAAGAAGGTTTTGTTCTGATAAATGATAATCCAAAGCCGGGAGCTGACAATAAAATGGTTGTTTTTTTACATCCTAAAAGCACAAACGGTGTTTTAGTTGAGCTTTGTCAGGAAATTAGGTAGTTTTGTTGTTTTAATAATTACTTGATAATCAATTTGATTTTAAATAAGAATTGTAAATATTCAAATTAAGTATAAATGATAGTGCAAAATATTTGGAACGAATAAAAAATAGTAGTAATATTGCATCCTCAAACCGGTCCTATAGCTCAGCTGGTTAGAGCACCTGACTCATAATCAGGTGGTCCCTGGTTCGAGCCCAGGTGGGACCACATTAAAAAAAAGCTTCATAATTATTTATGAAGCTTTTTTTATGCTATTTTTTTTTTTGGATAAAAAGCAATACATTTGCTCCAGATTTTAATGAAAGAGCCACGCTTTCGTAAGTCTGTAAATCAAATTTAAGATAACTAAGATTCAATTATTTCGTTTTTTTATGAAAATCATAAATAAAATTTTGACTGTTTTTTTTGTGTTTTTTGCTGTGGCAATCGCTCTTGCAGAAACTCCACCGCCCCCGGCTTCTACAGCAAAGAGTATGGGAGCTAATGAGGTTCCGCCGCCGCCGCCTGAGCTTCCAATTGGCGACAATTTGTTAATGTTAATGTTATCCGCGATTTTATTAGGGATATATATATTGTATAAACATAAATTAAAAACAAAAGCCTCAGTTTAGCTGAGGCTTTTGTTTTGTAAACCAGATTGTGGTTATTTGTTTATCGCATATAATCTTGAAATATATTTTCCTACTACATCAAATTCTAAGTTTATCTTAGTTCCAACTTCTAAGTTTTTAAAATTTGTGTTTTCAAAAGTATAAGGTATTATGGAAACGCTAAATTCGTTTGCTTTAGAGTTTACAACTGTTAAGCTAACTCCGTTTACGGTTATCGAACCTTTTTCTATTGTAATATTATTAAGGTTTTGGTCGTATTGAAAAGTATAGTTCCAGCTTCCATTGGCTTCTTCGATTTTAATGCAGGTTCCGGTTTGGTCTACATGGCCTTGTACAATATGTCCGTCAAGTCGGTCGCCTAGTTTCATGCCTCTTTCTAAATTCACAATGTCCCTGGTTTTCCAGTCTCCAATATTGGTTTTCAAAATCGTTTCCTCAATTGCTGTTACCGTATAAAAAGAATCTCTAATGGCAACAACTGTCAGGCAGATTCCGTTATGGGATACGCTTTGGTCAATTTTTAATTCGTTTGTGATAGATGAATCAACAGTTATGTGAAGATTATTCTGATCCTTTTGTATTTCATGAATCCTTCCTAAGGTTTCTATAATTCCTGTGAACATTGTTGGTTTTATTTACTAAATTTGCACATCAAAATTAGTAATAAATAATTGGAGCTCATGAATAAAAAAGCAGAAAATATAATTGTTGGAATTTCGATTGGAGATTTAAACGGTATTGGAAGCGAAGTTATATTAAAAGCATTCGAAGATTCTCGTATGTTGGAATTATGTACACCGGTTATTTTTGCAAATGCCAAAATACTCTCTTTCGTTAAAAAAAGCTTTACATCGACAGTTCAATTTCATGGAATTGATAAGTTAGATCAGGTAATACCTGGAAAACTCAATGTTCTTAATCTTTGGCGAGAAAGTGTTGACATAAATTTAGGGACAAACGATGAAAAAATAGGAGAGTACGCTATAAAGTCATTTGTTGCTGCTACAAAAGCCCTGAAAGAAGGAGAAATAGACGTTTTAGTAACTGCTCCGATAAATAAATACAATATTCAATCAGAAGATTTTAAATTTCCTGGGCATACAGATTATTTAGATCAGGAACTGGAAGGCAATGCATTAATGATGATGGTTCATGATAATTTACGAGTTGGCTTACTGACGGATCATGTTCCTTTAAATGAAGTTTCGTCTCATTTGACTGAAGAATTAATTATGAGAAAAATCGAAACAATCAGAAAATCATTAATTCAGGATTTTAGTATTGTAAAACCTAAAATTGCCGTATTGAGCTTGAATCCACATGCTGGTGATGGAGGAGTAATAGGAAAAGAAGATGATTTGGTTTTAAAACCAGCGTTAAAGAAAATATTCGAAGCCGGAACTATGGTTTTTGGTCCTTTTCCTGCAGATGGCTTTTTTGGAAGCGGTCAGTATGAAAAATATGATGCTGTTGTGGCAACCTATCACGATCAGGGATTGATACCGTTTAAAACATTGTCATTTGGAAAAGGAGTGAATTATTCAGCAGGTCTCAACAGGATCAGAACCTCTCCGGATCATGGTACAGCTTATGATATTGCAGGAAAAGATTTGGCAGATTATAATTCTTTTAAGGAAGCAGTTTATCTTGCAATTGATATTTTTCGATCGCGTAATCAATATGAAGAGATTACTGCAAAACCCCTTAAAATAAAAGAAAAACAGTTATAAACAAAAAAAGGTGAATAAGATTATTAGTTTTATAATAATTTTATATCTTTGCACCCCAATTCAGGTATCTGAGTTTTAGGTACTAATTGGACAAATTGATGTTGAAATGAGCAAAACAAAAGAATTTTTAATTCCTTTCGTGGGATTAAAGCTAGGGAAACACCATTTTGAGTATCAAATAAGTAACAAGTTCTTTGAGAGCTTTGATTATGACGAATTTCAAAATTCGGATATCAAAGTAAATTTAGTTTTAGAAAAAGGAAGCAACCTGTTAGAGTTGAATTTCAAACATAAAGGAACGGTAAATGTACCTTGTGATTTAACCGGCGAAGATTTTGATTTGCCTATAAAAGGAAAGATGAAGCTCATCGTTCGTTTTGGGGATGAATTTAATAATGATAATGAAGAGCTGCTGATTTTGCCTCATGGTGAGTTTGAACTGGATGTGTCGCAATATATTTATGAAATGATTGCACTGTCTGTTCCTTTAAAACGAGTTCATCCAGGTGTAAAAGACGGAAGTTTACAGACTGAAGCCTTAACAAAACTGAATGAATTAAAAGTCAAAGAAATTAAAGAAGAGAGTAAACAAGAAGAAGATACTGACCCGCGTTGGGACAAATTAAAAAAACTATTAACGGATAAATAATATAGTAAAATGGCACATCCTAAGAGAAAAATCTCGAAAACAAGAAGAGATAAGAGAAGAACACATTATAAAGCTACTGTAGCTCAAATCGCTACATGTCCAATTACCGGAGAGGCACATTTATACCACAGAGCTTACTGGCATGAAGGTAAAATGTATTACAGAGGGCAAGTTGTTATCGATAAATCTGAAGCGGTTGCTTAATACATTTTTGTAAATGATATTAGAACTCTCACTATGTGAGAGTTTTTTTTGTTGGATACAACTTTCTTTTTTAAAGAAATTTACGACAATGCGTTTAGATTTTTTTTTGTAATTTTCAAGTCTTTTAAAAATTTTTCAAATAGCAGTATTTGAGAGGAAATAATAGAATATAATGAATACAATCACAGCCGCAATTACCGCTGTTGGAGCTTACGTTCCAGACTTTGTACTTTCAAACAAAGTACTAGAAACAATGGTCGATACTAATGATGAATGGATTACTACTCGTACCGGGATAAAAGAAAGAAGAATTTTAAAAGATGCTGACAAAGGAACTTCGTTTCTTGCAATAAAAGCAGCACAGGATTTAATAGCAAAAGCCAATATTGATCCTTTAGAAATCGATATGATTATTATGGCAACAGCTACAGCAGATATGCCAGTAGCAGCAACGGGAGTATATGTTGCAACAGAAATTGGAGCTACAAATGCATTTGCTTATGATTTGCAGGCTGCCTGTTCCAGTTTTTTATACGGAATGTCTACAGCCGCAGCTTATATTCAATCAGGAAGATATAAAAAAGTATTATTAATTGGTGCTGATAAAATGTCATCAATTGTTGATTATACAGACAGAACAACCTGTATTATTTTTGGAGACGGAGCAGGAGCTGTTTTATTCGAACCAAATTATGAAGGATTAGGTTTGCAGGATGAATATTTAAGAAGCGATGGTGTAGGCCGCGATTTTCTAAAAATTCCTGCCGGAGGTTCTCTTGTACCAACGACTTTAGAAACGGTACAGCAAAACAGACACAATATTATTCAGGACGGAAAAACTGTTTTTAAATATGCTGTGACCAATATGGCTGATGCAAGTGAGACAATTCTGAAAAGAAACAATCTGACTAACGAAGATGTAAATTGGTTAGTGCCGCATCAGGCAAACAAACGTATTATTGACGCTACTGCAAACAGAATGAATCTAGAAGATTCAAAAGTATTAATGAATATCGAAAGATATGGTAATACGACTTCGGCAACTCTGCCATTAGTAATTAGCGACTTTGAACATTTATTCAAAAAAGGAGATAATATTATTTTTGCCGCTTTTGGTGGAGGATTCACTTGGGGATCGATCTATCTGAAATGGGCTTACGATAAGAAATAAATTAAAACTAAAAACGAATCATTATGGATTTAAAAGAAATTCAAAACCTAATCAAATTTGTAGCAAATTCGGGAGTTGCAGAGGTAAAGTTGGAAATGGATGATGTAAAAATTACCATCAGAACAACTTTAGAAGGAAATGTTACTGAAACTACTTATGTCCAACAATTGCCTGCTCAGGCGCAATTATCACAAGCAGTTGCTCCACAACAACAAGCTCCAGCTGTTGTAAATGTAACTAGTGAGGCGTCTGTACCTGCTGAAAATTCTAAATTCATTACTATAAAATCTCCAATTATCGGGACTTTTTACAGAAAACCATCCCCTGACAAACCAGTTTTTACAGAAGTAGGAAGTACTATTTCAAAAGGAGATGTTCTTTGTGTGATTGAAGCAATGAAATTATTCAACGAAATCGAATCAGAAGTTTCAGGTAAAATTGTAAAAATTCTTGTTGACGATATGTCTCCTGTAGAATTTGACCAACCTTTATTCTTAGTTGATCCATCATAAATAAATTTAGATTTTAGATTTTAGATTTTAGAGTGGTTCGCAATAAAAATTTTGTTAATCATCTAAAATTATCTAATTATCAAATTGTCTAATTATCTAATTAAAGTAAGATGTTTAAAAAAATATTAATTGCGAATAGAGGAGAAATTGCACTTCGTGTAATTCGTACTTGTAAAGAGATGGGAATCAAAACTGTTGCAGTTTACTCTACAGCCGATGCAGAAAGTTTGCATGTTAAGTTTGCAGATGAAGCGGTTTGTATTGGTCCTCCTCCAAGTAACTTATCGTATTTGAAAATGTCAAATATTATTGCTGCTGCAGAAATTACAAATGCAGACGCAATACATCCGGGATACGGATTTTTATCAGAGAATGCTAAATTCTCAAAAATTTGTCAGGAACACGGAATCAAATTTATTGGTGCCGCCCCTGAAATGATCGACAGAATGGGAGATAAAGCTTCTGCAAAAGCAACAATGAAAGCAGCAGGAGTTCCATGCGTACCAGGTTCAGAAGGACTATTGGAATCTTTCGAACAAACACAACAATTAGCCAAAGAATTTGGTTATCCGGTGATGCTTAAGGCAACTGCCGGTGGTGGTGGAAAAGGAATGCGTGCCGTTTGGAAAGAAGAAGAGCTTTTGAAAGCTTGGGAAAGTGCACGTCAGGAAGCTGCCGCAGCCTTTGGAAATGACGGAATGTACATGGAGAAACTTATTGAAGAACCACGTCATATCGAAATTCAGGTTGTTGGGGATTCATACGGAAAAGCATGTCACCTTTCTGAAAGAGACTGTTCCGTACAACGTCGTCACCAGAAATTAACCGAAGAAACACCTTCACCATTCATGACGGATGAATTACGTAACGCAATGGGAGAAGCTGCAGTAAAAGCTGCTGAATTCATTAAATACGAAGGCGCTGGAACTGTAGAATTTTTGGTTGACAAACACAGAAACTTCTATTTCATGGAAATGAATACCCGTATTCAGGTAGAGCATCCAATTACTGAACAAGTTATTGATTATGATTTAATCCGTGAGCAAATTATGGTAGCTGCCGGAATTCCAATTTCGGGAAGAAACTATTTGCCTGAATTGCATGCTATTGAATGTCGTATTAATGCGGAAGATCCTTATAATGATTTTCGTCCTTCACCAGGAAAAATTACTACGCTTCATATGCCTGGAGGTCACGGAGTTCGTTTAGATACTCACGTTTATTCAGGGTATACGATTCCGCCAAATTACGATTCAATGATTGCCAAGTTAATTACAACTGCACAATCCCGTGAAGAAGCTATCAGCAAAATGCGAAGAGCTTTGGATGAATTTGTTATCGAAGGTGTAAAAACTACAATACCTTTCCACAGACAATTAATGGATGATCCAAGATATATTGCAGGAGATTATACGACTGCTTTTATGGATACTTTTAAAATGAATCCAATCGAATAAATACTAAAAACCTCATTGAAAAATGGGGTTTTTTTATGTCTTAATTTGAAGTTTTTTTAAGTTCGGTTCTTTCTGTCTTTAAAATTCCTAACCTAAACCCGATTATTAATTTTTAAAGAACACCTTCAGCCTTTATATGCAGAATAGGCTCTTCATTATACAGAATTACATAAAAAAGCCACTCTATTTAAGAATGGCTTTATTATTTATGTCTAAAACAACTAGTAAATTGTCTTAGTTTTTTATTTTGAAAGTAACTCGGCGGGCTAATTTTCTAGCCAAAGCAGAATCTTTATCTACAGAGGTATCAACACCACCACTAGTAAGTTTTATTCTTTCTGTAGCAATCTTTGCTTTAAGAAGAATGCTTTTTACGCTATTTGCTCTTTCGTCAGCTAATTTTTCATTGTATGAAGCGTTTCCAATCTCGTCAGCATAACCTGTAATTTCAACTGAAGCAGCAGGGTTGTTTCTTAAATAGTTTACAACAAAATTAATACCATCTATAGAAGAATCATTTGGTGTAGATTTGTTGAAATCGAAATAAGCAGCGACATACCCACCGTTAACCAATTTTGTAATGGATTCGCTATCACTTATTGGAGCATCGCCATTAGTTCTGTTTGTGTAAGTTCTTGTTAGATAACTTTCTAATTCATCAGGTATGCCATTATTATTCAAATCAACAGCTCTTCCCTTAGAATCTACCATTAGTCCTGCAATAGTATTTGGCTCAAGATCTAAATAATCGGCAACACCATCTTTGTCACTATCGATTAACATTTTTTCAAGACTGTCAATTCTTTCTCTTTGAGCTAATATTTCTTTGTCTACAAGAGTAACCCAGTCTGCATGTTTTTCGTTTTTTCCTAAATATACTGTCAAACCTATGGTACCATTAAATAAAGCTCCTGTAAAACCTTTTTCCGGATTTTTAGCAGCACCATCGTATGTGTAGCCTTGAAGAGCATTCATAATAGTTGAAAAATCCCCAGTTAAAACCAATCTGTCAGATAGTTTAACCTGACCAGTTACACCAATGATAAAATTAATCATTTTGTCATCCAATGAAGAGTTTTTGTCCTCAAAGTATGCCGCACCAAAACCTGTATGTCCTAATAAACCAATTGTTTTGGTCCAGGTTTCAAAATTCATGATTCTTCCCAGGTTAGCAACACCCTGAACATCAAATCTATAATATTTTGTATTAAAAGGAGTTGAGTTTTTCTGTTCCTGAAAACTGTTAAGACCCAAATCAGCTTTTAAACCAAATTTGTTGTTCAGCATGTAACGAACTCCTAAATCAACAACATATGGGTTTATAGTCGATGTGTAATGTTTCATTGGATTTTGTGGCTTGTTAAAGCCGCCTGCAAATTCAACAGACCATTTGTTGAAATTTGCATCATTTAAACTTTCGCCAGTGCTTGTCTGGCCATTAACCGTTACAAATGTTACAAGTAGAACAAGTAATAGTATAATTTTTTTCATTATAAGTACAATTTTTAAATTTCGTGCAAAATTACAATATAATTTTTAACATTTAAGAACGCAATTCGCAATTATAACAATGTTGTTCGCAATTATGTTAAAAAAATGTTTTCTGAGGCAATTTGACATTACTATTCTGCTTACACCTTGTTTTTATTGTTTAAAATGAATTAAATAAAATTCTGTATATCAATAATTTTGATTATTGATGTAAGTTTTATATGTTAATTCAAAGTATGGTAGCAATTTAGATCTTGATTTTCTTCCTTTAATTTAAAAGGAAAAGATACATTACTTAATTAATCCAATAAGCTTGCAATTTAGGCAGAGACGATTTTGTGTGTACTTTTTACACAATATATTTTAATATTACACACTTTTTATATTTAAAAGAAATGTTTATATTTACTTAATGTGTTTAAAAACAGGCATTTGAGGGTTTGGAGATGAATGGTTTAATTTCGGCACAATAATTTCTTTATCTAATGTGTAAAACAATTAATAAATAATTAAAATATATACATTATGAAAAATTTATTTTTATCAGCCGCAATCGTTTTGGGAGGTTTAACTTCATTTGCATCAACTTCTCCAATTTCTAATACTATTGTAAAAACAATTTCCATTCAGGACGAATATACAGAAGTTAAATTAGAAGAAGTACCAACAGCAATTACTGACGCTCTTAAAAAAGCATATCCGGATGTTGTGCTTACAAAAGCATATAAAAATGAAAAATCTGAATATAAATTAGATGTTACTGTTGGTGACAAGGTAGGTAATCTTTTTGCTAATGCAGATGGAACCTGGATCAAAAAATAATAGAAGTTAATCCTTAAAACAAATTATTATGAAAAAGTTAATCTTATCAGCAGCTATCGTTTTAGGAAGTTTATCAATCCAGGCAGCTACAGTAAATTCAACAAATATAGTTATCAAATCAGTAATTCAGGACGAATATAAAGAAGTTGATGCTGTACCGGCAGCCGTTAAAACGGGATTGGATAATGCTTACCCAGGTGTAAAACTTGAAAAAGCATTTGTAAATGACAAAAAAGAATATAAAGTAGAAATAACAGTAAGAGGAGAAAAATCTACTGTTTATACAGATGAAAAGGGAAACATCATTAAAAAATAATTTAAAACAGCATTATGAAAAAATTAATCTTATCTGCAGCAATTATTTTAGGAGGTTTATCAGTTCAGGCAGCTATTCCGGAAACAAACCTTTTGAGTATTGATTCAGTTATTATTCAGGATGAGTATACAGAGGTTGCTTCAGATGCAGTTCCGGCAGCAGTAAAATCTACAGCAGTAAAATCTTTTCCGAATACCAAGCTTGAAAAAGCATACAAAAATGAAAAAAACGAGTATAAACTGGAGATTTCGAGTGGAGATAAAAAGTATACTGTTTTTACAGATGCTTCAGGAAACATCATTAAAAAATAATTTAAAAATTTAGCATTATGAAAAAGTTAATCTTATCAGCAGCAGTAATTCTTGGAAGTTTGTCAATTTACGCAACAACCACTCCTAGTGTAGAGCCCGTAAAAACTTCCATAAATTTTCAATCAGAATATAAAGAAATTAAAGCAGAAGAAGTTCCAGAGGCTGTAACAAAAGCTTTGGAAACTGCATATCCGGGAGCAAAACTTGAAAAAGCATTTGTAAACGAGAAAAAAGAGTACAAATTAGAAATAGCAGTTGAGGACCAAAAGGCTACTGTTTACTCAGATGCCAATGGTAACTGGTTAAAAATATAATTAGGTGAATTAGATTTATGTTTTTGGTGAAAAAGAGATTGCTTTTAGCAGTCTCTTTTTTTTTGCATAATTTTATGAAAATCTACTTTAAATAGTGGTATTTTAGCAAAAAAGTCACTAAAACGCATGCCAAAGATATTAATAATAGAAGACGATATTTCATTCTGTAAATTATTAGAAAAATTTCTAACGAAAAAAGCATACGATGTAACTATTGCTTTTTCTGCTGCAGAAGCGAGATTATGTATTAAAAAAGAGTCTTTTGATTTGATTTTAACAGATCTTCGTCTGCCAGATTCTGACGGTCTTGTATTGATGGCTGAATTTAAGCATTCTAATCCCGAAATTCCGGTTATCCTTATGACTGGGTATTCAGATGTAAATACGGCTGTAAAAGCTATTAAAAATGGTGCTTCAGATTATATTTCAAAACCATTTAATCCTGATGAGGTTTTACTTGTCATTACAAATACACTGCAAAACTTCGAAGTAAAAAATGATCCTCCGCCTAAGCAAAAGAAAATTTTACCTAAACCAGATTCTTCAGAAAACGGATTTGTAAAAGGAATTTCTGTCGCATCCAAAAAATTACTGGAACATATTAAATTAGTCAGTCCTACAGATATGTCAGTACTGATTATTGGAGAAAGCGGAACCGGAAAAGAAATTATCGCCAAAAGTATTCATCAGCAAAGTCATCGTAAAAACAATAATTTTATAGCTGTCGATTGTGGTGCTATCCCAAAAGAATTGGCAGCCAGTGAATTTTTTGGACATTTAAAAGGGTCCTTTACAGGAGCAATAAGCGATAAAACAGGTTATTTTGAAGCCGCAAATGGCGGAACAATTTTTTTGGATGAAATAGGAAACCTCTCTTATGAAAACCAAATTCAGTTATTGAGAGCACTTCAGGAACGAAAAATAAAACCTGTTGGAAGTAATAAAGAAATCAATGTTGATATCCGAATTATTACTGCAACTAATGAAGATTTGCGCGAGGCTGTTAAAAATGGAGATTTCCGTGAAGACCTATATCACAGAATTAATGAATTTTCTATTCAGTCGCCTTCATTGACAGAACGTGGAGAAGATTTAATGGTTTTTGCAGATTATTTTTTAGAAAAAGCGAATCAGCAATTAAATAAAGATATTATTGGGTTTTCGCCTGAGGTGGTAGCAATTTTTCAAAGATATAATTGGCCGGGGAACCTGCGTGAACTTCAAAACTGTATTAAACGCGCAACACTCTTATCTCAGGGAGATTTTATTGAAAGTGATGTTTTGCCTATCGAATTTTTCCAGACACAAAAATCAAGTAATGAGGGCGGTTTTTCTTTATCAGAGAATGAAAAAGAAACTATTATTCAGGCCTTATCCAGAACCCAGAATAATAAATCAGAAGCGGCAAAGCTGTTGAAAATAACACGAAAAACACTTTATAATAAATTAAAGCAATATAATATTGATTAAAGATTTTCTCTCTTTAAAGTTTCAAAAAGCAAATCAATTTTAGTTTTTAATACATTATAAAGAGATTCTAAATCCGAACCGTCTAAATTATCTTGTTCTAATGCTTTCAGGATTCTTCCTATTTCTTGTGCCTGAATCTGTCTGAACATAGGTGCAATTCGATGTGCGATTGAATTTATTTCAACTATGTTTTTTTCCTGTACTGCATTTTCCAAAGTACTTAAATTTTGCTTTGTACTTTCTATAAATGATGTAATGAACTCTTTTGAAGCGTCATTGTCATTTCCTAAAAATTCTTTTAAAGTTGTTAAAGAATACGACTTTGAAGATGTTTTTTCTTTAGTTTTTACAATTTTATCAGAAAGAAAATCGTTGTCCAAAACACGCTGAATTGTTTCAAGGAGAATTTTTGGCGAATATGGTTTTTTGATCACAGTTGTAAAACCTGCTTTTGCATAAACAGAAAAGTCTAAATCTGTTCGACCAGTGATGGCGATGATAGGCTGGTTTTTGTAAAATGAATTGGATTGGATTTTTAGTTTTTCAACAAACAAAAAACCGTCAATTTCAGGCATTTGAATATCCGTAATAATAAAATCAAAATCAGTATTTTGAATAGCATCCAATGCTTCTGTGGCACGGGCAAAAGAAAATACCTGATGATTTTGCTGTTTTAAAACAGTGCTGGTTAAGTTCAATAAATTGGTGTCATCATCGACAACAATAAAAGTTAGTTTTTTTGAAACGGTTCCACTTTTTTTTGAGTTTTGATCCACTAGGCTTTCACTTGTATCAAATAGCAGTGGAAGTTTGATTTTAAAAGTGCTTCCTTTTCCAAATGTACTTTCAAGTTTTAGTTTTCCTCCTAAAATCGAAATGATTTTTTGACAGATTGATAATCCTAAACCTGTTCCTCCATATTGTTTTTCGATGCTTTCATTAGCCTGGGCAAATTCTTCGAAAACGAGTTTCTGGTTTTCTTTCTCAATTCCAATTCCTGAATCTTCAATCGTGATGGCGAAAAAGTTATTGTCTTCAGCAACATAAGCGCTAATTCTAATAAAACCTTCTTCTGTAAATTTATAAGCATTTCCGATAATGTTACTTAAAATTTGTTTGAGACGAAACGGATCACCAACAATTTTTGTGTTCAGTTTTTCATCAACATTAATGACAAGATCAATGTTTTTTTGCTTGTAAACAGTCTGAATGCTTTTGGCAACTTCATCAATGATTTCAGGTAATGAAAATGGCACTTTTTCAATCGTGATTTTTCCGGCTTCAATTTGAGAAAAATCCAGTAAATCCTGAACCAATTGCGTAATATATTCAGAAGAGTTTTTAATATTCTTGATGAAGTAAGACTGTTTGGTGTTAACATCAGAGTTGCCCAAAAGTTCAGAATAGCCAACAATCGTACTTAATGGCGTTTTTAAATCATGACTAACTGTCGAAATAAGCTGTTCCCGGCTTTTTAGCAGGTTTTTAGTTTTGAAATTGGCAATTTCCAATTGCTTTTTATACAATTGCGATTTTGAATAATCACTTACTATTATAATTGAGAATATTATCGTAAGCAGTAAGCCAATAATGGCCGAAACGGTAACGATTTCATTTACTTTTTTAAGGGATTTTTCTTTTAATGAATTGTTTTTTATGGAGTTGATTATAATCTCCCTTTCAATAAATCTAAGTACTTTTCGGAGTTGTTCTGAGATTGCAATTTCATTCTTAAGGAGTTTGTTTTCTTCAAAATTTAGTGATTCCTTTTTCTTCTCTGCTTTTAGTTTTACAGTACTCAAAAGTTTTTTTGAATTAGCTAAAATCGAATCAGAAGCTTGTTTGCTTAAGGTATTAGTGCTGTCATCGGGAATATTCTGATTCAGGTAATCAACATATTGTTGCAATACATTTCGCTGGTAACTTCCTAAATCATTTGGATTTTTGGTGAAATCACGAATTTCCAGTTTTCTGAGTTTAAACTCCATTTTGGTAATTTCATCAATGGCATTATTTACAGAAACCTCGTCATCAGCTTTGTTTTTTATAGTTTTTAGTTGTCTGATATTTTCTGTTTTTTCAGACAGTAAATAGGTAACGCTATCAAGTAAAACCTTTTGATATTCTGTAGTTACAATTTGTTTTAGTGTATCAATTCTTGATTTTAAGGAATCAGTTTCGTTAAGATAATTTTTAAAATCGTTTTCAGAGTTGGTTTGAATCGTTTTTCGGGCTAAACTTTCTGTTTTGTAAACGTTCGAAAAAAGTTTGCTGACTCTTAAAATCTTTGTTTTTTCAAAAGCAATTTTATTTTCCAGTTTATTGTATACAACATTTTCAGAATATAAAAACCATCCTACAATCACTACTAATGCGACCAGGGCAAGGTAGCCGAACAGTACTTTAATGGGCATATAGCTTCTTTTGCTTTCCATAAAATGATAGTAAGGAATTTATTTTTTTTGAAATGTCTATTGCAATTTATTCAATATTTCTTTTTTAAAAGCTAAACTTTCTTTAAATAATTAGCCACAGACTATAAATCTGTGGCCAATTATGATTGCGTTTTTAATTAAAGCGTTTCGGTTAGCCATTTAAAAAATTCATTTTGCCAAACCTGGGCATTTTGTGGTTTTAAAACCCAGTGATTTTCATCAGGGAAATAAAGCAAACGGCTTTTGATGCCTCTTAATTGAGCTGCCTGGAAAGCTTCCTGACTTTGCCCGATTGGAACACGAAAATCTTTTCCGCCCTGAACAATTAAAATAGGTTTATTCCAGTTTCCAACTAAAGTTGCCGGATTAAAAGTGGTGTACGCTTTTTGGGCAACTACATTATCTTTTTCCCAGTATGCGCCACCAAAATCCCAGTTGGTAAAGAAAACTTCTTCTGTTGTTCCAAACATACTTTGAGTGTTGAAAACGCCATCATGAGCTATAAACGTTTTAAAACGGTTTTTGTGAATTCCGGCCAGATAAAATACAGAATATCCTCCGTAGCTTGCACCCACACAGCCTAAGCGAGTTTTATCAACATAGTTCTCTTTAGCCACATCATCAATGGCAGAAAGGTAATCTTCCATAACCTGACCGCCCCAGTCTTTGCTGATCTGCTCGTTCCATTCTACACCATGGCCAGGCATTCCGCGGCGATTTGGCGCTACAACGACATAACCTTTGGCAGCCATAAGCTGAAAATTCCAACGGAAAGAATACGACTGTGTCAATGGAGCTTGTGGTCCGCCCTGACAGAATAACAAAGTTGGATATTTTTTTGAAGCATCAAAGTTGGGTGGCAAAATCACCCAAACTAACATTTTTTTACCGTCAGTTGTAGTTACATAACGTTTTTCAGTTTTGCTTAGTGCTATAGTTTTGTATGTTTCGGTGTTGATGTTTGATAATTGTTTCCAGCTATTTTTCTTCAAATTATAAGAAAAAATTTCCGGAGCGTGATTCATATCAGATCGTGTTACAATAATATTATCGCCCGAAAAGCCAATTAAATCATTTACATCAAAATCACCGCTTGTAATTTGATGAACATTAATTGCAATTCGGGTTAAACCTGGAAAATTAACTTCAAAAAGTTGTTTGGTTCCATCAATTGGCGCCACAAAAAAGACCTTTTTACCATCTTTGCTCCAGATAAAACTGTCAACGGTTCCATCCCAATTAGAAGTTAGATTGGTTTTGATTCCTTTAAACTCAACAATAATATCGTTTTTATCGGCTTCATAACCATCACGTTTCATTTGCAGCCAGGTCAGATTTCCTGTTGGAGAAAATTGGGGAGCCGTATCATAGCCTAAATTACCTTCGGTTTTGTTGGTTGTTTTTTGAGTTTCTAAATTATACTCATAAATGTTTGTATTGGTAGAAATAGCATATTCAGTTCCCGCTTTTTTCTTGCACACATATAGAATGCTTTTACCGTCCGGTGACCAGATGTAATCTTCATCGCCACCAAAAGGTTTTTGCGGAGAATCAAAATTCTCGCCTTTTAAAATGTCAATTCCTGTTGCACCTTCTTTGTTTTCTTTATAAAAAACATGATTGAATTTCCCTTCATTCCAGGTATCCCAATGACGATAATCGAGGCCGTCATAAATTTGTACATCCGATTTATCAAGATTTGGGTAGAAATCCTTCCCTAAAACTTTCTCTAATTTTACTTCTTCATTATACACAATAAATTTTCCGTCAGGCGAAATGTTTTTATCTTTCAAAACGTCTTTGGTGTCTTTGATTTCAGTTGCACTTCCGCCATTTACAGGTATAATGTAATATTTAGAGTTTGATTTATTTTCTTCGACAGAAGGGGTGGAAACCTTAAAAACAACATTTTTTTCATCTTTCGAAAGTCCAAGCGGTGTCAGTCTTCCTAATTTCCATAACAATTCGGGTGACATTACATTCTGTCCGATAGCATTTAAACTCATCATTATTAAGGTTATAAATAATATTTTTTTCATAATAAAAACTTCAATTTTCGTGGATTAAAAGTACAAATATATTTCAGGAAGAAATGTTAAAAATTTGCACCAAATAAGTAATATAAGTTCATTTAAATAGATACTAACCACTATATTTGATGAGTATTTCTTTATATAAATGTTGCTGATTTGGAATTTTATTATTGTAATTTACCTTGAGTTTCATAACTGAATTAATGAACATATATTACTTTATATGGTGAAACAAAAATCATTATTTTTATAAAAAATTGACAAATGGAATTAAGTTATTGGGAACTTAAAAATTGGTTTACAAATGTAGACTATACCATAGTTGGAAGCGGAATCGTAGGACTTCATGCTGCATTACGCTTACGCGAAAGATTTCCAACTGCAAAAATCCTTGTGTTAGAAAAAGGAATGCTGCCACAAGGCGCCAGTACCAAGAATGCAGGCTTTGCCTGTTTTGGAAGCCTCTCTGAAATTATGGATGACTTGAAAACACATAATGAAGAAGACGTTGTTCAGCTGATAGAAAAACGTTGGCAAGGTTTGCAATTGCTCAGAAAAAGATTAGGGGATAAAGCTATAGATTTTAAACCTCATGGCGGATACGAATTGTTTTTGAAAAATGATGAGGATGCTTTTAATGTATGTTTCGCCAGATTACCATTTATCAATGAAATTTTAAAACCACTTTTCAAAGCAGATGTTTTTACAAAAGAAGTGGATCGGTTCGGGTTTCAAAACATACACGAATACTTGATTTTTAATCCGTTTGAGGCACAAATTGATACTGGAAATATGATGCAGGAATTGTTCAAGCAAGCTGTCGCTGCGAATATTTTAATCTTAAATCAGCAAACCGTAACTTCTTATGCTGATGCAGGAAATCATGTTGAAGTTGTACTGAATGATTTTAGTTTTATTTCTAAAAAAATATTTTTCGCAACTAACGGATTTGCAAATTCATTGACAAAAGGTGCGGTTCAACCCGCCAGAGCGCAGGTCTTAATTACAGAGCCAATTCCGGATTTAGATATTAAAGGCACTTTTCATTTAGATAGAGGTTATTATTA
>CBFGNY010000010.1:0-52759 GCA_965650235.1 uncultured Flavobacterium sp.
TTCACCGGGTCCCGGAATTCCAGATGAAGCAGGACTATTAAAAGATGTAATTCGAAAATATGCTCCAACAAAAAGCATTTTAGGCGTTTGTTTAGGCCAGCAAGCCATTGGAGAAGTGTTTGGAGGAACGCTTTCAAACCTTGATAAAGTATATCATGGTGTGGCGACAAATGTAAAAAAAGCAGTTACAGACGAATCACTATTTGAAGGACTGGAAGATGAATTTGAAGTTGGCAGATACCACTCATGGGTTGTGGATGCTGATTTGCCGGATGTTCTGGAAGCTACTTCGTTTGAAGAGCACGGTCAGGTAATGTCGTTACGTCATAGAACTTACGATGTGCGCGGAGTACAATTTCATCCGGAAAGTGTTTTAACACCAAACGGAAAAAGAATTTTAGAGAACTGGATTAAAGGATAATTATTTTGTTTCAGGTTTCAGGTTGCTGTAACGTGGAACTTGAAACCTGAAACAAACGAACAATGCAAATAACAATTTTAGAAACCAGGGATATCAAAATTGAAGATATATTATCATTGTATAAAGCCAATGAATGGAGTTCAGCCAATAAACCAAATGAATTATATAATGGTCTTTTAAATTCTGAAACTTTAGTAACAGCCTGGGAAGGAAAAAAATTAGTCGGACTTGGCAATGCAATTTCTGACGGATTTTTAACCGTTTATTATCCACATTTATTGGTACTACCGCAATATCAGGGAAAAGGAATCGGAAAATTGATTATGGACAAAATGCAGGAGAAATACAAACACTTTCACATGCAGATGTTAACTGCTGACGGAAGATCAGTTGATTTCTACAAGAAAAACGGATTTGAAAGAGCCGGAAAAACAGAACCCATGTGGATTTATCAGGGTAATGAACATTAAGAAAGTTTCAGGCTTCAAGTTCTAAGTTTCAAGTTCACACAGAACCTGAAACCTGAAACTTGAAACAAAAAAACAAAAGTAAAAAAATGAAAACTATATTAAACAAATTAATCAATCACGAAGTGCTTACCAAAGAGGAAGCAAAAGAAGTATTGATTAACATTTCAAGCGGAAGTTATAACCCAAGTCAGATTTCGGCATTTTTAACCGTATTTATGATGCGAAGCATTACGATTGATGAACTTTCAGGATTTCGTGAAGCTTTATTGGAATTATGCATTCGCGTTGATTTATCAGCGTACAACACCATCGATCTGTGCGGAACCGGAGGTGACGGAAAAGACACTTTCAATATTTCGACCTTGGCTTCATTTGTTGCTGCCGGAGCCGGAATAAAAGTAGCCAAACATGGAAATTATGGCGTTTCATCGATTTCAGGATCAAGCAACGTAATGGAAAAAATGGGAATTAAATTCAGTAATGATCCTTCATTCTTGGAAAAATGTATCGATCAGGCGGGAATTTGTGTTTTACACGCTCCCCTATTTCACCCGGCAATGAAAAATGTTGGCCCAATACGTAAAGAACTTGCAGTAAAAACCTTTTTTAATATGTTGGGACCAATGGTAAATCCGTCTTTTCCACAAAATCAATTGGTTGGAGTTTTCAACTTAGAATTAGCCAGAATTTATGCGTATTTATACCAAAGCACCAATGTGAATTTCACGATCTTACATTCGCTTGACGGTTATGACGAAATCTCTTTAACTGGTCCAACCAAAACGATTTCAAATCATATGGAAGGCATGTTAAAACCTGAAGATTTTGGTGTTCGCCTTTTATTGCAAAGTGAAATCGAAGGCGGAAAAACGATTGAAGAATCGGCTGAAATGTTCACCAATATCATTTCAGGAAAAGGAACAGAAGCGCAAAACAATGTGGTTCTCGCTAATGCAGCAATGGCAATTGCAACAGTTACAAAATGTACTCCTTTGGAAGGATTTGAATTGGCAAAAGAAAGTTTATTTTCCGGAAAAGGATTAGTAGCTTTGAATAAATTACAAGAATTAAGTAAATAAATTTAGTTTCAGGTTTTCTCTGTTTCACGTTTGCTTCGCCAATTCGGCTAAAGCCTCGTGCCAAGTTGTTGAAACCTGAAATTTGAAACCTGAAACCAGAGACAAATAAAACATGAATATATTAGATAAAATAATCTTCGATAAACAACGAGAAGTTGTGCTTAAAAAATCTATCATTCCAGTTTCGCAATTGGAAAATTCAGTATTTTTTGGAAGAGAAACGATTTCATTAAGTCAAAAACTAAAAACAAGTTCAAGCGGAATTATTGCAGAACACAAACGCCGTTCTCCTTCAAAATCAGTAATTAATCATAGTTTTACTGTTGAAGAAGTTGTTAAAGGATATGAAGATGCCGGAGCTTGCGGAATTTCGGTTTTAACTGATGGCAAATATTTTGGAGGTTCTTTAGACGATTTACTTTTGGCAAGAGCGAGCGTGAATATTCCGCTTTTGCGAAAAGAATTCATTGTTGACGAATACCAAATTTTAGAAGCAAAAGCCTTTGGAGCCGATTTGATTTTACTAATTGCTGCAGTTTTAACGCGCGAAGAAATTAAATCATTATCTGAATTTGCGAAGAAATTAGGTTTGGAGGTTTTATTGGAAGTTCACAATCAGGAAGAACTGGAAAAATCAATTATGCCGAGTTTAGACATGATTGGAGTGAACAACAGAAATTTAAAAACTTTCGAAGTAAGTCTTGATTTCAGCAAACAATTGGCTTCTCAAATTCCGGATGAATTTGTAAAAGTTTCCGAAAGCGGAATCTCATCAATCGAAGCCATTTCAGAACTAAGACCTTACGGTTACAATGGATTTTTAATTGGAGAAAACTTCATGAAAACCGACAACGCCGGAAAAGCTGCAACAGAATTTATTAAATCGCTTTAAGCTAACAAAAATGAAAATCAAAATCTGCGGTATGAAATATCCTGACAATATTCTCGAAGTAGGCGCACTCCTACCCGATTATATGGGATTTATTTTCTGGGAAAAATCAGCCCGATATTTTGACGGTCAGATTCCTGAACTGATAAAAACGATCAAAAAAACAGGGGTTTTTGTAAATGAATCGGTTGAAAATATTATTGAGAAAATTGACAAACACGATTTACAAGCCATTCAGTTGCACGGAAAAGAATCAGTTGAATTTTGTCAAAATTTAAAAAATAATATTGATGATAACATCGAAATCATAAAAGTATTTTCAGTAGGCGATAATTTTGATTTTGATGTCCTGAAACCATTTGAAAATGCCTGTGATTATTTTCTGTTTGACACCAAAGGAAAATTACCAGGCGGGAACGGAACTACTTTCGATTGGAAAATATTAGAAAATTATGACTCTGATAAACCATTTTTTTTAAGTGGCGGAATCGGAATTGAAGAAATTCCAACCATAAAAAATCTTAAATTGCCAATTTACGCTATTGACGTAAACAGCCGATTTGAAATTGAACCCGGATTAAAAAATATCAATCTTGTACGGACAATTCGCGAATTGTCCCTATGCGAAAACAAAAAATAAAATAAATTATGTCATACAACGTCAACGAAAAAGGATATTACGGAGAATTTGGAGGAGCTTATATTCCCGAAATGCTCTATCCAAATGTAGAAGAATTACGCCAGAATTATTTAAAAATAACGAGCGAACCTGATTTTAAAGCAGAGTTTGATCAATTACTAAAAGATTACGTTGGCCGTCCCAGTCCGCTTTATTTCGCAAAACGTTTATCTGAAAAATACAATACAAAGGTTTATCTAAAAAGAGAAGACTTAAACCATACCGGAGCACATAAAGTTAATAATACGATTGGACAAATTTTGGTTGCCAAACGTTTAGGGAAAAAACGAATTATTGCCGAAACCGGTGCTGGTCAACACGGAGTTGCAACCGCTACAGTTTGTGCGTTAATGGGAATGGAATGTATCGTGTACATGGGCGAAATTGACATCGCACGCCAGGCACCAAACGTGGCACGTATGAAAATGTTAGGCGCTGAAGTTCGTCCTGCACTTTCAGGCTCAAGAACTTTAAAAGACGCTACAAACGAAGCGATTCGTGACTGGATCAACAATCCGGTTGACACGCATTATATCATCGGATCTGCCATCGGACCTCATCCTTATCCGGATATGGTAACGCGTTTTCAAAGTGTCATTTCAGAAGAAATCAAATGGCAATTAAAAGAAAAAGAAGGGCGTGAAAATCCTGATTACGTTGTCGCTTGTATTGGTGGCGGAAGCAACGCTGCCGGAACGTATTACCACTTTCTGCACGAACCGGAAGTTGGAATCATTGCAGTCGAAGCTGCCGGAAAAGGTGTCAACAGCGGTTTTAGCGCTGCTACCAGTAAATTAGGAAAAGTGGGCGTTATTCACGGTTGTAAAACCCTTTTAATGCAGACTCTGGACGGACAGATTACAGAACCTTATTCGATTTCTGCAGGTTTGGATTATCCAGGCGTTGGTCCAATGCACGCACACTTAGCGCAATCGGGACGCGGAGAATTTTTCTCTGTTACTGATGATGATGCCATGAACGCAGGTTTACAGCTTACAAAATTAGAAGGAATTATTCCGGCAATCGAGAGCGCACATGCTTTTGCTGTTTTGGATCAAAAGAAATTCAAACCAACGGATATTGTGGTCATCAGCCTTTCGGGCCGTGGCGACAAAGATTTAGACAATTATATTAAACATTTTAAGTTGTAATTTAGACGAATAATTTGGGCGTTACCCAAGGGTCGGGCTGTCCGCTAAATTTTTTTTGTGGCAGAAAAAGCCACAAAAAAAGATACCGCTCCCATCCCTAACGCAAATGAATAACGAGAAAAATAGTAGTATGGAACAGATATTCTCTTACGGGACATTACGGTCTAAAGAAATTCAGATGCAGGTTTTTAATAAATTATTAACCGGGACACCTGACCAACTGATGGGCTATAAAATAAAAGATTTGCAGATAGAAGAAGAATTTGGAATGGAAGATTATTTTGTGGCAACACCAAGTGAAAATCCTTCAGATGCAATAGATGGAATTGTTTTTACAATAACCAGTGAAGATCTTGCGAAAGCAGATTTATTCGAATCTAATGCATACAAAAGAGTGGAAATAACACTGAAATCTGGCACTACTGCCTGGATTTATGTTGAAAGTTAATAAAAAAAAGACATTTACAATTCTAAATACCTACAAGGTTTTGAAAACCTTGCAGGATTAAAATATACAACAATGAACAGAATAACTCAAAAATTACAAGAAGATAAAAAAATCCTTTCGATTTATTTTTCTGCTGGATATCCTAACCTAAATGACACCGTTCAAATCATTCAGGATTTAGAAAAAAACGGAGTTGACCTAATCGAAATCGGTTTGCCTTTCAGCGATCCTTTGGCAGATGGCCCAACGATACAGGCGAGTTCCACTCAGGCATTGCATAACGGAATGACCACTGAAATTCTTTTCAACCAATTGGCCAACATCCGCGAAAGCGTAACAATTCCGTTGATTATCATGGGCTATTTTAATCCAATGCTACAATACGGAATCGAAGAATTTTGTAAAAAATGTGCCGAAATTGGTATCGACGGATTAATCATTCCCGACTTACCCGTTGATGTTTACGCAGAAAAATACAAAGCTATTTTTGATAAATACGGATTAATCAATGTGTTTTTGATTACGCCTCAAACTTCAGATGAACGTATTCGTTTTATTGACAGCGTTTCAAACGGATTCATTTATATGGTAAGTTCGGCGAGTGTCACGGGTTCTCAGGCAGGATTTGGAAATATACAGGAAGATTATTTCGAAAGAATTTCTAATATGAACCTGAAAAATCCACAAATCATCGGTTTCGGAATTTCGAATAAGGAAACTTTTAATCAGGCAACTAAATTTGCAAAAGGTGCCATTATTGGAAGTGCTTTTATCAAACATTTGACTGAAAGTGGTTCAGGAAAAATTAAGGAGTTTGTTGGAGGGATTAGATAAAGCCATATGTACTTTTAAAGAATAAATCGTCAAGTGTGTCATTCCGACGAAGAAGGAATCTCCGTTGCAAGATCGACAAAGATTGAAACATTTGATTGCGGAGCTACTTGCGAAGATTCCTCCTCGTCGGAATGACAAGATTGTAGAAAATTATTAGCTGAAATTACATTTCAGCTTTTTTTATACCTTAAAAGCAACCATACGATATCTGTTAATATTATGTTAAACAAAAATTAAACAAGCGTTTAAATTAAACACTTGTTTAATTTTGTACCCAGTTAGAAACAATACCATGTCAAACATTGAATTAAACGACAAAAAAATTCAGATTCTGGAAGTTGCTGAAAAGCTTTTTTCTGAGAAAGGATTTGAGGGTACATCGATACGGGATATCTCAAAACATGCAAAAATTAATATTGCTATGGTCTCGTATTATTTTGGTTCAAAAGAAAGGCTTTTAGAAGCTTTAATTCTTTATAAAACTTCTGATTTAAAACTACAGCTCGAAAATTTATTACAGGAAAATCTGGAACCTATTGAAAAAGTCAACAGATTAATTGAAATCTACATCAACAGGATTAGTTGCAATAAAGGGATCTTCAGGGTTTTACATTTTGAGATCAATTCAGAAAAAAGAGAAAAAAGCATGATTGCCTTTACCGAATTAAAAAAAGGAAATCTAAAATCTGTTGAAAGTATTATAGCACAAGGCCAGGCACAAGGCGTTTTTAGAAAAGACGTTATAATTCCGCTTCTTACACCTACCATCATCGGAACCTTTTTTCACTTTCATATGAACAAGCCCTTCTTCGTAGAATTACTGAATCTAAAAACCGAAGAAATGTATAATAATTACATTAAAACCAGTCTTACAAAGCACATTCAACAAACTATAAAAGCGCTACTTGTTTATGAAAATTAGTCAATTAATGCTCTTTGGTATTTTCTTCATCGGAATTTCATCAATAGAAGCACAAGAAAAAACAAGTTTAACCTTAGACGAAGCCGTTAAAATGGCCTGGGAAAAAAGCAACGAAGTTTCGCTTGCCAACACTAAGGTAAACACCAAAAAGTACGAATTACAGGAGGTTAAAAATAATCAATATCCGGATTTAAAGATTTCAGGCCAATACCAAAGACTGACAAAGGCTTCCATCGAAATGCACAACAATAATGATCAGGCAAGCGCAGAGCCAATGGCTTCTCCGGATCGTGCGATGATCGGAATGGCAAATCTTAGTTTACCCTTATTTTCGGGATTCAAAATCCAAAACAGCATTAAGGCTTCTGATAATTTATACGAGGCAGAAAGTGCTTATGCTGCCAAAACAAAAGAAGATGTTGCGCTCAGTGTTATCACGTATTATACGGCTTTATACAAAGCGCAAAAGACGTTAGATTTATTAAACGAAAATCAAAAGCAGGCAAAACAGCGTGTAACTGATTTCACCGAATTAGAGAAAAATGGAATCATTCCAAGAAATGATTTATTGAAATCACAATTGATGGTTTCAAAAACGCAATTATCTATTGATGAAGCCAATAATAACATCAATAACATTAATTTTTATCTGACAACTTTACTAAAATTAGATCCTGGTGTAAAACTTCAGGTGAATGAAGCTGATTTCTTTAACCTGAAAACAAGCAATGCACCGACATCTGATGCTGTGGCACTAGAAAACAGAAAAGATTTAGAAGCAATCCGTTTTCAGGAAAAAGCCAGCGAAGCCAATATCAAAATTGCAAAAGCAAACTATTATCCTTCACTTGCTTTATTAGGTGGTTATACTGCTTTAGACCTTAAAGATTTTATTACGGTTAAATACGCGATGAATTTTGGAATTGGGCTATCATATGATCTATCAGCTTTCTACAAAAACAGCGCACATGTCAAACAAGCGGAAAGCAGGGCTTTAGAAGCAAAAAATACTGAGGCTATCATGACCGATCGCATCAAAATTGAAGTTCAGAAATCTATTGAAGATTATGACTTAGCGATCAATCAAAGTGTGGTTTATGACGAAGCTTTACAACAAGCAACTGAAAATTACAGATTGGTAAAAGATAAATTTGATAATGGCTTGTCCGACACTAATGATTTGGTTGAGGCTGATGTTGAAAATCTTAGCGCTAAAATCAATACGGCTGTTTCAAAAGCAAATATTATTCAAAAATATTACGAATTATTATCCGTATCAGGACAATTATCACAATCATTCAATCTTTCTAAAATATAATCGACAGCTCTCATGGAAAAGAAAAAGACAAATAAAAAATTCATCATCATAATAACCGTTTTAATTTTAGTGGGCGGAATTTACGGAATTTCAAAATACATGCATTCTTTATCTCACGAAGAAACGGATGATGCGCAAATCGAGAAAAAAATGAACCCGATTATTCCAAGAGTATCAGGATATATTAGCAAAGTATATGTAAAAGATAATGACTTTGTAAAAAAAGGAGATACTTTATTTACGATCGATAAGAGAGATTATCAATTGAAGATTGATGAAGCAACCGCAGCTTTATTAGGTGCGGAAGGTCAATACGAAGCTGCAAAAGCGGATATTGGAAGTGCCTACGCAAGCATCAATGTTTCTGATGCTCAAATGAGATCTGCAGGTGGTTCTATCGAAAGCGCCAAAATTAGATTGAGACAACTTACTAATGATTTCAACCGATACAATAATTTGTATAAAACACATACCATTACAAAACAACAATTTGAACAGGCTCAGACTGCAAAGGACGAAGCTGAAAATCAGGTACGAGTTTTAGAACAACAGCAAAGAGCAAGTTCTTATCAAAAATCTGTAATTCAGTCTAAATCGAAAGTTTCAGATAAACAGACTGAAGTTGCTGCAGCCAACATCAAAAGAGCTAAAACAATGCTGGATGTCGCCAAATTGAATTTAACTTATACGGTTGTAACAGCAGCAATTGACGGTCAGGTTTCTAAGGTTGATATCCAGCCGGGACAATTGGTTCAGCCGGGACAGTCTTTGTTTTATATCATCAATAATACAGAAGCTTGGGTTGTAGCTAACTTTAAGGAAACACAATTAAACAAAATGGTTGTAGGTCAGAAAGTAAGTTTAAAAGTAGACGCTTATCCAAACTATGAGTTTAAAGGAACACTGACTTCATTCTCTCCTGCAACAGGATCCCGTTTTTCATTATTGCCTCCTGATAACGCAACTGGAAACTTCGTAAAAACAATACAGAGATTACCGGTAAAAATCAGTTTAGATGAATCAAACGACCCTAAAAAAGTAGCATTATTACGTCCGGGAATGAATGTGGATGTAGATGTACATTTAAAATAAGATGACAGCAGTAAAAGGAGAAGACGATTTAGTAGAATACGGTTACAGACGTGTCATTATTACGATCACAGCAGTACTTTGTGCCTTGCTGGAAATTGTAGATACCACGATTGTAAACGTAGCGCTGACGCACATGAGAGGAAGCCTTGGTGCTACTTTAACCGATGTGGCGTGGGTTATTACAGCATATGCAATCGCAAATGTTATTGTAATTCCGATGACGAGCTGGCTGTCACAGCAATTTGGACGACGTAATTATTTTGTGGCTTCCATAATAATTTTCACGGTCTGTTCCTTTTTATGTGGTAATGCCACCAATATTTGGGAACTGGTCGCTTTCAGGTTTGTTCAGGGTATGGGCGGAGGTGCGCTTCTGGTTACAGCCCAAACCATCATTACCGAAAGTTACCCGGTTGCAAAACGAGGAATGGCTCAGGCCATCTATGGAATGGGCGTAATTGTGGGACCTACTTTAGGACCGCCCTTGGGAGGATATTTGGTTGATACTTATTCATGGCCCTATATTTTTTATATTAATATCCCACTGGGAATCATTGCTGCCATTCTATCGATAAGTTTTGTAAGAAGCCCTAAATACGGAGAAAAATTAAAAGCCAATCAGGTGGACTGGTGGGGAATTGTATTATTGACGGCTTTTATCGGATCATTACAATTTGTTTTAGAACACGGCCAGCAGGATGACTGGTTTAACGATTCGCTAATTGTTTTATTAAGTGTAGTTTCGGTTCTTGGTCTGTTATTATTCATCTGGAGAGAACTTACTTATGAGCATCCTATTGTAAATTTAAGTGTGCTAAAAGACGGAAATCTTAGAATTGGAACTATAATGTGTTTCATTCTTGGTTTCGGATTATATGGCTCGACATTAATTATTCCGATTTACACACAATCCATTTTAGGATGGACGGCCATGGATGCTGGATTATTACTTATTCCAGGCTCGATAACCACAGCTATAATGATGCCTTTTGTAGGTAATATGATTCAGAAAGGCGTTCCGCAGGCCTATATGGTAGGAGTTGGTTTTTTAGTTTTCTTCTTTTTTACCTTCATGATGCACAACAGAATTACACCTGATACCGGAACGGAACATTTATTCTGGCCTTTGATTTTAAGAGGAATCGGATTGGGATTACTTTTTGTACCGATTACCACATTGTCACTGTCAACATTAAAAGGAAAGCAAATTGGTGAAGGAGCGGCTTTTACCGGAATGATGCGTCAATTGGGAGGCTCATTTGGTATTGCGATTATTACCACTTTTATTACCCGCTTCAGTCAGGAACACAGAGTAAATCTGCTAACCAATCTGGATCCTGCCGACTATCAGGTACAACAGCGTATTTTAGGAATGCAAAAAGCTTTTGAAGCCAAAGGGTACAGTGCTGATGTTGCCCTAAAAAAAGCCTATCAGGCAATTGATTATTCCATTTTAAAGCAAAGTACAGTACTTTCCTATATGGATATTTTTATGTACTTAGGAATTATGTTTTTATGCTGTATTCCAATTATTTTCTTTATTAAAAGAGGGAAAAACAAGATTAATCCTGCTGATGCAATGCATTAATAATAATTGATTTATAATACGAAAAAGCCGGGCTACTTTGTTTAGCCTGGCTTTCTTGTTTTTTTGCTATAATTAATTCTCACGCATAGATCGCAGGGATTAAAATCCCTGGCTACAACATGAAACGAGTCTACGACTCTTTAAAATCTTTAAACCTTTCACACTTTGAGATTACAGGGATTGAAATCCCTGCCTACAACATAAATCGAGTCTCCGACTCTTAAATACAAAACTTAGTACCTTAGCAACTTAGCTTCTTAGAAACTTCAAAAAAATCATCTCGTAAAAACCAAATGATTTCCTTCAGAAAGATTAGCGTCAAACTGATATCCTTCGTAATTGAAACCTTTTAAATCGTCAATTGTTTCAGCATTTGTATCGATGATATAACGAACCATCATTCCCCTTGCCTTTTTTGCAAAAAAGCTGATTATTTTTAGTTTTCCGTCTTTATAATCTTTAAAATCAGGTGTTATTACCGGAACTTTTAATGCTTTTACATCAACTGCAGAAAAATATTCATTGCTGGCTAGATTCACAAACAGCTCCCCTTTTTTCAATTCTTTATTTAAGGCTTTTGTAACAGTTGGTTTCCAAAATTCATGCAGGTTTTTATAATCTCCAACAGGCATCTTTGTTCCCATTTCTAAACGATACGCCTGCATTAAATCCAATGGTTTTAAAATACCGTAAAGTCCTGATAAGATTCGGAGTTTATCTTGTAAATCTTTTACTTTTTCAACTGGAATTGTATAAGCATCCAAGCCGGTATAAACATCACCGTCAAAAGTATAAACTGCGGGACGTGCATTTTCAGGCGAAAAAGGTGTTTTCCATTTTTGATTTCTTTCCCAGTTTAAATCGGATAATTTGTCTGAAATAGACATTAATTCGGATAATTCAGCTGGCTTTTTAGTTTTTAAGATTTTATGAACCTGACGTGCTTCCTTTAAAAATGAAGGTTCAGTATATTGGGTAGTTGGTAATTCTTTTTCGAAATTCAGTGACTTCGCGGGAGATATAACAATTTTCATTTGTATGTTTTTGTATGATTCAAAAATACAAATTGAAATTTTAAAAATAAGCGATACAAATTGATTTGTTCGATAGTTACATAAAACACTTAAATAGAAAAGCTCGTTTTTCACTTTTTGATAAAAATTCATATCTGAAACTATTAATTTGTTCAAAAAAGTCAACAATAGATTATAAAAGGCATTTTCTATGTTGTAAATTTGCACAAATTTCAATCTCTTCAGAATAGAAATGATTATTAAAAAATTCGTGAATTCGTGGCTATACAAACAAACTATAAAACAGCTTTACAACATAAAATCTTCGGAATAATTTCGCAGGCATCTCAGCAACTAAACGTTGACAGTTACGTTATTGGCGGATTTGTTCGGGACTTGCTTTTAAATCGCGGTTCTAAAAAAGACATTGATGTTGTTGCCGTTGGAAGCGGAATCGAATTGGCTTTGAAAGTATCTGAATTGCTTCCAAAAAAACCTAAAGTACAGGTTTTTAAAACTTACGGAACTGCAATGCTTCGTTTTGAAGATACAGATATTGAATTTGTTGGAGCCAGAAAAGAATCTTATAATTTCGACAGCCGAAACCCAATTGTTGAAAACGGAACTTTGGAAGATGACCAAAACCGTCGTGATTTCACCATCAATGCATTGGCCTTATCTTTAAACGAAAAAACTTTCGGAGAGCTTTCTGATCCTTTTGATGGATTGGCTGATTTGGAGAATAAAACAATCAAAACACCTTTAGATCCAAGTATCACCTATTCTGATGATCCTTTGCGAATGCTTCGTGCCATTCGTTTTGCCAATCAGTTAGGCTTTAAAATCGAGAAAAACTCTCTTGATGCCATTACTAAAAACGCAGAGAGAATTAAAATTATTTCCGGAGAAAGAATTGTAGATGAATTAAATAAAATTCTTTCGACAGATAAACCTTCTGTAGGATTTTTGCTTTTATACCAAACCGGACTCCTAGATATTATTTTACCTGAATTGACCGCGTTGAATCAGGTAGAAGAAATTGAAGGCCACACACATAAAAATAACTTTTATCACACGCTGGAAGTTGTTGATAATATTTGCCCTAATACTGATGACGTCTGGTTACGCTGGTCTGCCTTATTACACGATATTGGAAAAGCACCAACAAAACGTTTCAATAAAAAACAAGGCTGGACTTTTCACGGGCATGAATTTTTAGGAGGAAAAATGGCTAAAAAGATATTCGAACGTTTGCATATGCCGTTGAATCACAAAATGAAATTTGTGCAAAAAATGGTTATTATGAGTTCACGTCCTATTGTTTTAGCACAGGATATTGTGACCGATAGCGCTGTTCGACGTTTGGTTTTTGATGCCGGTGAAGATGTCGAAAATTTAATGACATTATGCGAGGCAGATATCACAACTAAAAATCCATCAAAATTTAAAAAATACCATAAAAATTTTGAAATCGTCCGTAAGAAAATTGTTGAAGTAGAAGAACGAGATCAGGTACGTAATTTCCAGCCACCAATTTCGGGTGAAGAAATTATGGAAATGTTCGGTTTAAAACCTTCTCGCGAAATTGGAGTTTTAAAAGAAGCGGTTAAAGAAGCCATTTTAGAAGGTGATATCCCTAATGAATACAATGCCGCATACGAATTTATATTAAAGCGTGCTGAGAAATTAGGACTTAAAAAAGTTTAAGCTTAGGTTTTAAAAAATTGTAAAAGATTTATTCTAATTTTATAAAAATTTATAAGTTATGACAGCTTCCGAATTAAAGCTTTGTTTAATACAAAAAATAATAGAAACTGACAATCCTGATTTGCTGTTAAAAATAAAATCTTTATTGGAAGAAAACAATTATTTGAAATTCGAAGAAAATTCATCTTCAGTAAATGAACCTGCTCTAAAATATGAAAATTTAGAGAATTCAAACATCCGAATTTTTACTCCTTCAGAACAAAAAAAAATAGACCAGGCTTTAAGAGAATACGAAAACGGAGAATGTATCTCTAATGAAGAAGCTCAAATCGAATTGGAAAAATGGTTCAAAGAACAAGAAGAATAGTCTGGACTACGTTTGCAAAAGATTCAAAATACACCATTTTTTTGTATTGGAATCAAAGAAATAAATCGACATCTTACAGTAGAAAGTTAAACGTTTTATTTCAGGAAGCCTTAAAACAAATTTTGAAATTTCCTGAAAGTTCAATTGAATCAAATAATTTTAATATCCGACTTAAAATTGCTAGTCATTTTGAAATAATTTATAAAATAACTCCAACCGAAATAATTGTTCTTGACATTTGGGACACTCGGCAGAATCCAAATAATTTTCCAATAAAATAAAACTTAGAACCTCAGCAACTTAGAATCTTAGTTACTCAAAAAGAATGAAAAAACATTTCCCTACAATCGCAAAAACAGCATTAGTTTTAGTTTATTTAGTAATTGTTGCAGGCGCTTTGGTTCGTATGACCGGTTCCGGAATGGGCTGTCCGGACTGGCCGAAATGTTTTGGTTATTACATTCCGCCAACAGATTTAAAAGAATTAACATGGGAACCAAACCGTGTTTTTGAAAAGGGTCAGGTAATTATTAAGGACGAAACGCTCTTTGTTGCAAAAGATAATTTTACGACTCAAACCACTTTTGATGCTTCGCATTGGGAAAAATACACCAAACATGATTATGCAATTTTTAATCCGTTACACACCTGGATAGAATATATTAACAGATTGTTTGGCGCTTTGGCAGGAATCGCTTGTTTTGTTATGGCTATTGCTTCATTTAAATTTTGGAAAGAAAACAAAAAAATCACGCTGCTTTCGTGGTTAGTTGTCTTTATGATGGGATTTCAGGGCTGGTTGGGAGCAAAAGTGGTTTATTCTGTCTTGAATCCAATCAAAATAACTGTTCACATGATTATGGCTTTGGTCATTGTTGCTGTGATTTTGTATATTATTCAGTTGGCAAGACCCAAAATAGCTGCAGTACGTTATAATACAAACTTTAAAAATGTATTGTTGTTTTCGCTTTTACTGACTTTAATCCAGATTGGGATTGGTACACAGGTACGTCAATTTGTAGATGAGCAGGTAAAAAATGGTCTGACTGAAAGTATTCTTTGGTTACAAAATCCGTCCCTTACTTTTTACGTTCATCGCTCGTTCTCAATATTGGTTTTACTGGTAAATGTTTATCTATATATAAGAAATACAAAGCTTGGTCTGGGTTTTTCGAAAATGAATTGGGTTCTTATCCTGATCGGATTTGAGATTATCACCGGATTAGCTATGGCTTATTTTGATTTCCCTTTTGGAAGTCAGGCGATACACCTGATATTAGCTTCTATTTTATTCGGAATCCAGTTTTATATGATTTTAGAAGCCAAGAAACCTATCCCAGCCAATTCTTAAAATCCTGAACTTTTTCACGGCTTACAATAACCTCATCTTCTTTGTAAGTTGGTAAAATTACTTTTAACCGTGAATTGGTATAAACCTGAATTTCTTTTATGGCCTGAAGCGGAACAATGAATTTTCTGCTTACGCGGAAAAAATCCTTCATGTCCAGTTCCTGCTCCAGAATTTCTAAAGTCGAATCGATTAAATAATTTCGATTATCGAAAGTGTGAATGTAAGTTCCTTTGTTTTCGCTAAAGAAACATTCAATTTCATCTGCAGTAATGACTTTTAAATGCTGGCCGATTTTAACGGTGAATCTCTTTTTATAATTCTTCTCAAAGGGATTTGAAAGCATTCGGCGTATTTGTTCAAAATCAAGCTGAAGATTTTGGTTTTCTGAATTTGATTTCGGAAGACGTAATTTAAATTTGGCAACTGCTACTTCAAGTTCATCTTCGTCAATTGGCTTTAGAAGATAATCAATACTGTTCAGTTTAAATGCTTTCAAAGCATATTCATCATACGCGGTTGTAAAGATGATAGCACTTTTAATATCTATTTTTTCAAAAATTTCAAACGATAAACCATCAGACAATTGGATATCCAAAAATATCAAATCCGGATGTTCATTATTGCCAAACCAATCAATAGATTCTTCAACAGAATGTAACATGGTTTCTACGGCAATCTCCAGTTTTTCCAGCTTTCGCTGTAATAATCTTGCTGCCGGTTTTTCGTCTTCTATAATTAATGTGGTCATGTACTAAATTGAAAAAATTAAAGGTTAATGCAAAATTACTTCCATTTATTCTGACTGGTGTTTTTATTCATATATTCCTGAATCTTTTTTTCTTCCCACTCATCACCAAACAATATGTCTCTTCCGAAAACAGATAATCCGTGAGCCAATAGACCAATGCCCCAAAAAAAGGCTGTTGAGTAGGTATGCCATTCAAACAATCCATTTTCATTAAATGAAGTTCCAAAAAAGTTCCTGTTCAGGTTAGAAACAATGATCAATATATTTATAATCATATATATTTTAAGATGAGAATAAAATCCTTTAATTCTTTTTACTTTTTTGTACGCAATATTATATTGTTCCTCAGAACTAAATTTATGTGCATGCTCTTCGTACATACGTTTTCTAAATTGTCCCATTATTAATGATTTAAAGTTATTGCCATTTGTTTCTGTTCTCTTTTTCCTTATCCATAATCTCTTTGATTTTTCTTTCCTCCCAGCCTTTTCCTAAAACCGGAAATACTTCAAAAACCTTCAATCCATGAAAAACAACTCCAAGCCCCCACCAGATTAACGGCCAATAGAACCATAAATGATTAGGTGTCGTGTATAAATTGATAAAAATCAAAACTATATTAACACCAATATAAGAAATCAAATTACTATAAAAACCTTTAATACTCTCGACTTTCTTTTTAGCAATGTAATACCTGTCCTCTTCGTTATAATTTACTTCCATGACTATTCCCATTTTTTTTTTGTTTTTTTCTCTAAAATCTTTTTCAGTTTTCGCTCCTTCCATTCTTCATCAAAAATTTTAAAAGAAACTATTAGATCAATTATTGAAATTAAAAATACAGCTGTCCAGATTATTATGACTACATCATTCAAGTATTTGAATGGAAAGAAATTCAAAGGAACACCATAATATTCTTTTAAAACATAAACAATTAATCCGCAGGCATAAATAAACGTATGCACATAAAAGGATTTGAGTTTGATTGTCTTTTTGCTAAAGATTTGCTGAAACTCAAATTTTTCTCTGTCATTATTACAATCTGTTGTCATGACTATTCCCATTTTTGGTTATTGTTCTCTTTTTCAAGAATCTCATCTATCTTTCTTTTTTCCCATTCATTATTAAGGATTGGCGAAAATCCGAAAGCTTGCACTGCATGTATAACTACTCCTGTTACGCCTCCCAACAAGCACCAAATAAACCATAAATGTTGTGGAGAAGTCATAAAATTAATAACAATTAAAATGAGACTTATGAAGATAAAAGCAATTAAATGCATATAAAACATTCTAATCTCTCTAACTTTTTTCCTGGTTTCATGATAATGTTTTCCTTCAATATAATCTTGTGCTATCATTATTCCCAGTTTTGTTTGTTCTTTTCTTTTTCTAAAATCTCTTTAATTTTTCGTTCTTCCCAGTCTTTATTAAAAATTGGGGAAATCCGAAATACTTTTAGTGCATGCATAACAATAGCGAAACCCCAGCCTAATACACACCAAATGAACCATAAATATCCCGGAGAGGTCATTAAGTTGACGACAATTACAATTGGATTACAAAGCAAATAAACTGTCAAATGTTCATAAAACTCCCTAATCTCTTTTACTCTCTTTTGCGCCTGATAATAACGCTCGCCTTCAGCATATTTTGGTTCCATAATTATTTCCAGGTTTGCTTATTATTTTCTTTTTCCAGAATCTCCCTAATTTTTCGTTCTTCCCAATCTGAGCTGTAACCAAAAACTTTAAAAGCATGCATTACAACCCCAAATCCCCAGCCTAAAGCCGAAAACCAAAACCACTGAAATCCGGGAGAATACCTCAAATTTATAAATACTAGAAACGGAATTACACAGCAATACGATATTATATTTCCATAAAATCCTTTTAATTCTTCTACTCTTTTCTTTGCTCTGAAATACGCTTTATTTTCATCGTTATAATCTGCACTTGTTTCCATAACTGCTATTTGTTTTGTTAAAATCGGAATCTTAACTGTGAATGTCTGTTCATTTTGTTCAATCAGAACCTTTCTGTTGGTTATAATTGCGTATCGGTTTACGATATTTTGTAATCCAACGCCCTGCCTGTCCTGCAACACTTCTTTTTTCTGAAAATCATTTTGGATCGCCAAACAATCACCATCAATAAAAATTCGAATATGCAGTGGTTTCTGTTCGCTTACTACATTATGTTTTACCGTATTTTCAAGTAAAAGCTGTAACGATAAAGGAACCACTTTTGCATCCGGATTAATTTCTGTTGTTGGTAATTCGTAAAACAAACTATTTTCGAAACGCATTTTCAACAGATTCATATAGGTTTTGGCGAACGACAATTCATCTTCAACGGAAACCAGTTCTTTATCTTTTTGCTCTAAAACATAACGGTAAATTTTAGATAAAGAAGTAGTAAATCGCTGTGCATTATCCGGATTTTCTTCGATCAAAGAACTTAATACATTCAGGCTGTTGAAAAGAAAATGCGGGTCGATTTGATTTTTTAAACTTTCAAATTTAGCATTTGCAGTCCCTGCAATAATCTTTTGCTGTGTGATTTCAAATTTTGATGCCTGTTTCCATTTTACCATAAAGCTTCTCGCCTGCATAAAAGTAGAAACTCCAAGAGATAAAATGATGTAAAACAAATGGATCCAGATCATTCTTTCGCTAAAGAATTTATCTAAGGAAACATTTTGCAAAACCACATAGATGTAATAATTGATGCCTAAAACTACCGGGACAGTGTATAGAACAGTAACCATTATTCCGTAGTAAACCCTCAGGTTTGTCTGCTCTAACCAATCCCATTTTTTGTCTAAAAGAACATTAATATACCCGTTGCCAAAGCCTACACCGAAAGAATAAAGACAGCTTATAAAAAAAGTTATAAGAACATTTTGAATATTTAAATCATCTCCTAAACAAGCTGAAAATATCACTGTAAAAATCATGGAAATCTTAAACGAAACTATTGTTCCGCTTTTTAAATCTGCATATGTATTTCCATTATTTTTCATTATAATCAGCTTAAATAAGTTTTATTTTTTACAATTTTTTTGTGCTTCCAAGGCTCTTTCCAATCCCCATTTTGGAGAAAATTGTGTTTCAGGTTTAAAAGTAGCAAAAAGTTCGACAGCTTTATCAACTTCTACACAAAGTGGTTTTGTATCAACGCCTGTCCATTTTGCACCTCCTAATTGATAATCAGCTTCTCCAAAAACAGCTCTCGGATTATTTGGATCTATAGCTTTTGCTTTGGCGTAAGCTTCCATTACTTTAGCCGAATATTTCATTCCGTTTGTCATTGGATCGGCAACTACCCAAGCCGTATAAATTAAAGCCTGCAATACATGTAATTCAGCATTATTCTGATCTTTAATCATTTCGACATCCAAAGCGTCCTGTGCTTTTGTCAGCATCAAATCAAGCTTTGTTTTATCTTTTTCAGTAAAAGCTCCTGTTGTATTGATTAATGCAACATAGTAATTTGGCAAATAACTGGTTTTGTCTGCCGCTGCGATTCTTTCGAACATTGCCGAAGCTTCAGCATTTTTGCCTTCTTTCCAAAGCCCGAAAGCTTTTCCCATTCCTTGTTCAAATTGTGTTTGTGCAGATAGTAAACTGCAGATAAATAATGTAATAGCTGTAATAATTTTGGTCATGATTTCTTTTTTTTAAAGTTGCTAAGGTTCTGAGATTCTAAGTTTTTTTGTTGATGATTAAAACTCTTTGTTATTGTTATTGTTATTTCTAATTATACTTCAAAAGTATGTTGGTTTTAGTTGTTTTAAAATTAAATGATACTGAGTTGTCGAATTTTGCGACTGAATTGTTTTTTTCTGAGGGACAAAGGTTCAAAGGTATTCTCTAAATTCTTGAAATTTATCTTAAAAGCTGGAGAAGCCTCTGTTCCTTTGAAGCTTTGTCACTTTGCACCTTTCTCTAAAGATTTTTCAACTGATTCTCATTCTTATTCTTACTGATGGTCCAGAAGAAACCTACGAAGAAAAATCGGTCTGCAGTTGGTACAACTGCCTGACTTTTATATACGCCATTTGCATCCGGTAATTTTGCGTAATCGTATCCAAAAACATTTTGGCTTCCCAATACATTGGAAACTGAGAAATACAGGATTTTTTGTGTAGTCAATAAATAAGCCCAGTTAAAACTCAAACTGTTGTAAGCTTTTGTTTTTCCGTTCATAAATTGTGCTTGATTTGGGTTATTGTACGGACGTCCTGAACTGTAACTATTGGTAAAACCAATTTGCGATTTCCAATCGGTGATAAAATATTTTGTTACAATTGATAAACTGTGATTTGCAATAAAACTGGGTGTTGCCATTGTTGGAAAATTCTTGTACTGTCTTTCTGAATCGATATAGGAATAAGAAATCCAATATTCTAAGTTTTTATACAAATTGCTGTCTCTCCAAAATAAATCCAATCCTTTTGCATAACCTGAACCGTTATTATTGAAAACCGCATTATAAGCAATATCTCTTGTATCATATTGAACCAAATTGCGGTAATCTTTATAATACGCTTCGGCTCTAAAAGTCTGACCGGTTTTTGTAAACTGATAGTTTAAGATATAATGCCTGGCTTTTTCACTTTCAAATTGATGATATTTCGAATATTTAATATAATCAACAACAGGTGTTTGATAAAAATCTCCATAGGCAAATGAAAACTGACTGTTTTTAGAAACTTTATATGCTAATGAAGCTCTAGGTGCAATGTTAGTTTCGTTAAGCAAACTATTATTCGAAAGTCGGAAACCTACTTTTGCTGCGAAGTTTTTCGAGAATAAAATATCACCTTCGGTGTAAAAAGCGGCAATATTCGAATCGTAACCGTTTGCAACTTTAATAGCAGCATTATCATCAAAATTTTCATTGAATTTGGTTATGAAATAATCGGTTCCAAAAGACAATTTAAAATGATCTGATACATTTTTTCTTAATTTTAATTTCAATTGAGCTGCATTTTCATCATTATCAACATCATTGATATCATATTTGATTTTGTTTATGCTGTATCCATAACTAAGTCCTGAGGTTAATTGCCAGCCTGTTCCAATTGTTCCTTTGTAAGACGCATTTAAATAGAAATTATTATTGTTTAAATCGGTTCTGATTTTGTCTTCGAAATTTACATTTTTCTGATTCAGATCGAATTTAGAACCATCAAAAGCAGCATATAATTTGAAAATTCCGTTTGTAAAATGATAGCGATAAACGGTTTCTCCGGATAAAGACTGATATGGACTATTCCAATCTACATTTTGTGGAATCACAGCCTGATAAGGTGCCAAATTAATGTAAGCCGTGTTAACACTCAACGAACTTTTTTTCCATTTTTGAGTATTTCCCAAACCTAAACCAACAGTCATCAAAGCAATTTCGGTTTTGTTCATATCCGGTTCATCCTGAGTATTCAGTAATAAAACACTTGATAAAGCTTCCCCATATTCTGCTGAATAACCTCCGGTTGAAAAAGCAATTCCACTGAATAAAAAAGGAGAAAAACGACCTCTTGTCGGTAAATTATTTGTGGTTGCTCCGTAAGGCTGTGCTACACGAATTCCGTCAACAAAAGTCTGTGTTTCGCTGGCTTCACCTCCACGTACAAACAAACGCCCGTCTTCGCCTACAGTCTGTGTTCCAGGTAAAGTTTGTAAAGCAGCAATAATATTTCCGGCAGATCCTGCAGTGGTTACAATATCTAATGGTTTCAAAACAGAAACTCTCGCTTTATCCCCGGATTCTAAAGTTCCGGCAGTAATCACAACGGCATCTAGGGCATTAACATTTTCTCTTAATTTTACAGTTTGATCTTTAAAATTAGCAACATCAATTTCTTTTTTGAAAGTGTCGTAAATTAAAAAACTTACTATTAAAAATTGATTTCCTGCAGCAGTGGTTTCAAAAGAGAATTCTCCCGTTTCAGAACTTGTGGCACCATCATAAGTTCCGTCAATGTAAATGTTGGCGCCCGGAACCGGTTTTCCTTTTTCGTTAACCACTTTTCCCGAAATAGTGTTTTGAGCAAAGATGAAAGACGTTAAAAATAAAAGGACAATCGTAAAAAGTAATTTGGTTTTCATACCTGTGGATTTTTATTTGATTTTGGTCATGTATGTTATCGCTTTTTATTGTCTGTTTGCTTCGCAGATTTTTTTATTGGCGATTTCATTGTATTGGTTTTTGATGAGGCAAATGTATTTTAACAGTTCTTGTTAAAAAAAATTAAATAACCCAATTGTAGAATTTCGTGGATGAGTTGTAAAATACTTATTTGTATCTTAGCTAACCATTCTAAAACCTTCTATTATGTCAGAAAGCAAAAGAATTTCGAATCTATATCAGTCCATTTATAATGGAAATCCGTGGCTGGAAGTCACCTTGGCAAATACTCTAAATGATATAACTGCTGAACAGGCTTACAAAAAAGCACATCCTAATCTTAATACGATTTGGGAAATTGTCAATCATCTTATCCAATGGAGAAGAAACATTTTAAAACGTGTTCAGGGAGAAGCAATCACCACTCCTGACCACAATTATTTTGTACCCGTTTTAGATCCATCTGAAGCAGCCTGGGAGCAATCCCTTCAAAGTCTGGCAAAATCACAAGAATACTGGAATACTTTTTTTCAAGATTTTGATGATGCAGATTTAGCCAAAATTTACGTTAATAATAATCATACCTATTATGAACATATTCATGGAATTATTCAGCATGATGTTTATCATTTGGGACAAATTGTTATTTTGAAGAAACTAGTTTAAAACATTTTTACATGAAAAAATCAATGCTATTAGTCGCATTTTCACTTTTAACTACGCTTGGATTTTCCCAGGAAACTGAAGCAAAATATGACGAAAAACTAGCGAAATCATTAAATGCAGACGAATACGGAATGAAAAAATATGTGTTCTGTCTTTTAAAAACAGGCATTAACACTACTGCTTCTAAAGAAGAAACCAAAAAATTATTTGAAGGTCATATGGAGAATATCAATAAATTGGCCACAGAAGGGAAATTGGTTGTAGCCGGGCCTTTCATGAAAAACGATCGAAATTACAGAGGTATTTATATTTTTAATGTAGCCACTATTGAAGAAGCAAAAGCACTAGTTGCAACAGATCCGGCAATAAAAGCAAATTTACTTGAAGCAGAATTAACCCCTTGGTATGCAACCGCAGCTTTGCAGGAAACATTGAAAATTCATGAAAAAATTACTAAAAAGAAGTTGTAAATCTAATTTAAAAACTCTTCCTAAATACATTAAATGAATAAATCTGTCCTCAAATTTTCATTCCTTTTATCACTTTTAGTTGTTTTTATATCTTTTGGTTGTGTTAAAAAAAATAATTCTGAAACATCAAAATTATCTAAAAAAACAATCGCTATAGTTAGGCGAATTGAAAAAGTTAATGTTCTGATGGGTTCTGCAGTCTATTCGTCGGGAACAAGACCAAAACAATATGAGAATTTCGAAGACTTAAAAAAGAATGCATCAATAGAAGAATTGAAAGCTCTTACTGATCATGCAAACGGCGTTGTAAGATGTTATTCGTTCTGGGCATTGTCAGATTATAAAGAAGCTGATTTATTTTCAATTGTAAAAGAGCATATCACAGATGATACACCAATAGAAACTCTATTTGGTTGTATAAAGTCTAAAGAAAAAGTTGGTGATTTTTTCATTAATGTAGTTACTCCTGAATATGTTGGCACTGATGTAAAAAAATTGAATGAAAAAGAATTCGCAACACTTGATAGCCTTTTAATTTATAGAGAAAACAATCTGGACTCAAGATTTAGAGCCATCGAAAATGCACCTCCTACAGAGCTTCTTTATCCAAAAGTCCGGGAGTTAGTAATAAAACAAAACATTCAAACTGCCTTAGTTACATTAGCAAAATATAAAAAAGACAGTGACATAAAACTGATTTTAAAAAACAACGACAGTGACAACGGTTATTTCTATACTTACAAAGCAATTCAAAAGTTTCCAGATCCAAGCTTTTTTCCACTCCTTGAAAAAAACTTAAATCTAACTTTAAATGATGATCATTATGATGGCGAATGGCTACAATTGTACACAGCAATTGCTACCTATAAGAATCAGAAGTCATTAGAATTATTAAAAATTCCATTTACAAAAGTCAAATATCAAGACATTAAAAAATATCACATTCATTTTGTTTATGAAGCAATTTTAGCAAATAAATCTAAAATTTATGATGATTTATTATGGAAAATATGGGAAGAAGAAAACCTTATTAACATGGAAGGTTTTAAATATTTATTAGAATTAAATAAATCTAAAACTTACGAATTAACTAAAAAAAATTTCATAGAAAATTATCAAACTAAAAATTCAGAAAGTATTTTGAAAAGTAATGATAATATGATAAGTGAAAGTTTAGATGAGACAATGTTAAACTTCATTCTTCTAAATGACAAACCTATTGCTTATAGTATAATCATAAATAAAATTGCTAATACAGATGTAAATGACTTTGAAATGTATTGTCGTAAAGTTTTAGAATTAAAAGACAAATTCTTTATTGAAACCCTTTTTAAAAGAATGCTAAAAGACGATAATCCTCATGTTTATTTGCAAATTACTGAAACATTAATTTCTTTTAAAGATATTAGTATCAATAAAAGAATTCTTGAAACTAGAAAGACAAAAAAAAGCATGAATGAAGGCTGGGGAAGCGAGTCTTTAGAGAAAATTCTAAAAGAAAATAGTATTAAGTAATAGATTAAAATATAGAATGAGGACAGAAAAAGAAAAAATGATTGGTGGAGAATATTATATTGCAGGCGATCCTGTTTTGGTAAAAGAACGAAGAAAAGCCAAGAATTTATTGCATAGATTAAACGTAACCGAATATCGTTTGACAAAAAAAGCCAAAGAAATTTTGGCCGAACTAATTCCGAATACAGGTAAGAGTTTTTACATAGAGCCACCTTTTCACTGCGATTACGGTTACAATATCACTTGTGGAGACAATGTTTATTTTAATGTCAATTGTGTTGTTTTGGACTGTGCGCCTGTGAGCATAGGTTCCAATGTGTTTTTTGCTCCAAATGTTCAAATTTATACCGCAACACATCCGCTTGACGCTGAATTGCGAAAATCTTTAGAAAATGCCTTACCAATTTCTATTGGAGACGACTGCTGGATAGGCGGAAACGCTGTAATTTGTCCTGGTGTAACAATTGGAAAAGGCTGCGTTATTGGCGCCGGATCTGTCGTTACAAAAAATATTCCGGATAATTCTTTGGCGGTTGGAAATCCGGCGAAAGTGATTCGTAAATTAAATCAGAAACCTGAACAAAACTCATAATGCTTACCTTAAATAAAGTTCATCACATTGCCATTTTATGCTCTGACTATCAAAAATCTAAAACTTTTTATACGGAAGTTTTGGGTTTAACTATTATCAGAGAAATTTATCGCGAAGAACGTCAGTCCTATAAACTTGATTTGGCTTTGAACGGCACTTATATTGTTGAATTATTTTCGTTTCCAAATCCGCCGAAGAGACCATCAAGACCGGAAGCTGTCGGTTTAAGACATCTGGCTTTTGAAGTAATCAATTTAGATGAAACAATTGCTTTTTTAAACACAAAAAACATAGTATCAGAACCAACAAGAGTTGATGAAACGACAGAAAAACGTTTTACTTTTATCGCTGATCCGGACGAATTGCCAATTGAATTTTACGAACGATAATTTTAGCCTTTTTTCAAACAAAATACAATAAACATGGGAACTCTTGTTCTGAGAGATTTCATCGATATGTTAATAAAAACACAATGAAAGAATTTTCTTGTATATACAATTTTAACATAATATATTGAGTATTTTTTATCAAAAACCGAATTTGATTATCTAATTTTGTGATCCACATAAAAATATTGTGGTTTACAAATTTACTTCTGATGAACAAAACGGCGAAAATCAAAAAAAATCATCAATTCATTAAGTTCCGAAAATTAGTTATTGTTTCTATTTTAATTGGCTTTCTCTCTGCCTTTCTCGGAATTTCACTTAAAAAAATAACAGAATATTACGAAGAAATCTTCTTTCATGAAGTATCGGTAAATCCTTTTTTTTATATCATTTTCCCCGTTTTTGGATTATCTGTAATTTATTTCCTTAGGCAGTATCTTTTTAAGAAAAAAGAAAACAAAGGAATCAAGGAAGTTTTTGAAAGTACAAAATCAACCTCAAAAAACCTGCCTTCTTACAAAATCCCTTCTCACTTTATAAACGGATTATTAACCGTTATTTTTGGAGGCTCAACCGGAATCGAAGTTTCTACGGTAGTTGCCACAGCCACAATTGGTTCGGTTGCACAACAAAAAGAAAACGTATTTCGTCAATACAAAACCGAATTGATTTGCGCAGGTGTTGCTGCCGGAGTTACCGCTTTATTCAGCAGCCCGATCGCCGGAATTTTGTTTGCCCTTGAAGTAATTTCAAGAAAAGTGACCAGAGCATTTATTATATCAAATGTGATAGCAGTTTCGATTGCTTTTGGGTTACTTTCTATTTTAAAAGAAGAACCTTTATTTTCAGTTTCAATTACTACCTGGCATTTAAAGGCTATTCCCTATTTTATTCTTTTGGGAATTATGGCCGGAATGAATTCTGTCTACCTTACACGTTGTGTTTTATTCTTTAAATCTCAATTTGGAAAAATTGATAAACATTATTATAAAATCATAATAGGATCAGCAGTTTTAAGCATTTCGCTGTTTATTTTTCCGCAATTATATGGAGAAGGTTATCATGCAATTAAAACCAGTTTCATTGCTCCAAATCAAATAATGACAGTCACTTTAGCTTTAACTTTTGGTGGAATATTACTTCTCAAACCAATTGTCACTTCAATAACTCTGGCTTCCGGAGGTGATGGCGGTGTTTTTGCCCCAAGTCTTTTTATTGGTGCTTTTTTAGGATTATTATTGGCTTCGATTTTAAATACCTTTTTTGAGGCACATGTAATTCCGGTTAATTTCATGATTATCGGAATGGCGGCTGTTTTAAGCGCAAGTATCCACGCACCTTTTACAGCTATATTTTTAGTATGCGGACTTACAAACGATTACACCTTGTTTTTGCCTATTCTTGTAGTTTGTTTAATTTCAAAATATACTGCAAAAATGATTTATCCTTATACTGTGTATAGCTATTCTCCAGGTTTATTAAAATAATTTTAACGTAATAATATGCTACTTATTAAATTAAGGAGATTAGCAACCTATAGCGAAATATATTTAAAAACATACCGGCTTAAATTTTAATTACATTTTTCACGATCTATAAGTCTGTTAAATAGAATAATCCGAGAAGTCAATTACATAGCAAAACATATTCCACAATGCCTGTTCAAAAAATAAAACGAAGCTACCGCAAAACACGTTATATTCTTTACAAAGAAACTTTAGTAGATTATAAAGAACATTTTTGGTCTTTTTTAGGCTCTTTTGCTGGTATTGGAATACTGGCTTATATTCAGTCGATACATTTTTCAGGAAATGATGCTGTTTATTTAATTGGCTCTTTTGGAGCATCGAGCGTTTTGGTTTACGGAATTATTCAGAGTCCATTTTCTCAGCCCCGAAATTTAGTAGGAGGACATTTAGTTTCAGCATTTATTGGAGTTACCGTTCATAAACTCGCACCCGATATTATCTGGATTGCGGCACCTTTGGCCGTTTCGCTTGCTATAATTTTAATGCAGATTACCAAAACATTACATCCGCCAGGAGGTGCAACAGCTCTTATTGCTATTATTGGTTCAGATAAAATAAAAGATCTGGGCTATATGTATGTGCTTTCTCCGGTGTTAATTGGCGTTTTAATTTTGCTTTTTACAGCACTAATTTTTAACAACATGACATCAAGTCGAACTTATCCAAGCCATAGCACCTATCATAAACATTATCATAAGATTAGAAAGAGACTGAGTAGGAAATAAATCCTATTTATTTTTTTTGCCATTTCTCACATACAAATCGCAAATTCATCTTTCTAAAATGTTTTCAACAAATCGTATTTACTAATTCATATATCATAATTTATATTTTACCTTTGGCTTTTCAAAAAATACAAAGATTATGGTTTATAAATTTAGAATAATTCTAGACGCCGAAGAAGATATTTTTAGAGACATTGCAATCCTGGAAGACGATACTCTTGAGGATTTACATAATGCCATCTTCAACGCTTTTGGTTTTGACGGAATGGAAGTGGCTTCGTTTTACACGTGCGACGAAACCTGGAATCAGGAAGATGAAATTCCGCTTTTTGATACCGGAGACGTTCCCGGAGAACAGCGAACTATGAGTGATTATCCATTATCTTCTATCTTAGACAAAGAAAATACCAAAATCATCTACGTATATGATTTTATCAATATGTGGACTTTCCTTGTTGAATTGGCTGCTATTGAAGACCAAATTGCAGGAGCAACATATCCCGAAACGCTTTTCTCGCATGGAGAAATGCCTGAAGATTCAGGTGAAAAAAACTTTGAAGCCGATATGCACGATGACATCTACGGCGAGTTTGAAGATGATCTTGACGAAGACGATCTAGACATGTTTGAAGGAGACGATAGCTTTGAAGATTTTGGTTTTGAGGAGAATTGGAATTGATCTAAGTTGCTAAGTTTCTTAGAAACTAAGATTTAAAGCTTTATTGAAAGATTTTTCTTATTTTTGTATTTAATTTAAAAATAAGAAAATGAGTCATTTTAGAAAAATCTTAGTTTGGCAGAAATCAATTACCTTAGTTACCAAAATTTACAAAGCAACAAGTGCTTTTCCAAAAGAAGAAGTGTTTGGATTAACTTCTCAAATACGTCGAAGTTCTGTTTCCGTACCAAGTAATATTGCAGAAGGATCTGGCAGAGAAAGTAATAAGGATTTTTTGCGTTTTCTATATATTTCTCTTGGTTTCCTATTTGAAATGCAAACCCAGCTTGAAATTGCGAAAAATATAATTTATATAAAAGAAGAAGAATTTAACAATTTATACGAGGACAGTCGAGAGGTCGAAAGAATGTTAGCGTCATTGATCAGGAAATTAAAAGACACTAATTAAAAACTTAGAATCTTAGAGACTTAGAATCTCAGTAACTTAAAATATGATCAACCTTTTCAACACCCACATCGAGACGCTTGCGATACACCGCGTAGGAAACAAAAGCCGAAACGAAGCGATTTTTTTATCGGAACAGCCTTTTAATTTAAATGATGAAATTGTGCCTTTGATAAAAGAGTACTTTTTTAAGCCTTTTAGAGAGAAAGAAGAAAACTATTATCAGTTTGCACACGAAGTCGATTTGGATTATAACGACATGTTTAAATATGCCACGGAGATTTTTAACAACCCTGGCAATTTACAGGAGATTTCTAAAAAAATTACCACGCATTTATTCGAACAGTCCAATCATCCCCACATTAAAAACGGAGAGGTTTATGTGACTTATTTAACCAATTTAAGCATTGATAATAATGTTGTTGATGCAATTGGGATTTTTAAAAGTGAATTACAAGCTGACTTTTTACAATTTGAAGAAAAAGACAGCAATCTTGAAATGATTTTGCAGCAAGGAGTCAACCTGAGCAAATTAGACAAAGGGTGTTTGATTTTTAACTATAAAAGAGAAGAGGGATACAAAATTCTAACCGTAGACAGTAACCGTTACGACGCTCGTTACTGGCTGGAGCATTTTTTATCTGTTGATGCTTTTGAAGATGAGAATTTCATCACTAAAAAATACCTGAAATTCTGCCAAAACTTCGCGAAAGATGTGGTTTTACCAGCAGAAGATAAGAAAGAAGAAGTAATGTTTATGAACAGGTCTGTGAATTATTTCGCTAAAAATGATCAGTTTGAAGAACAAAATTTCCTAAATGAAGTATTGGACAATCCAGACTTAATTCCTGAATTTAAAAACTATAAAGTTGATAAGGGAGAAAAATACAGCATCGAAGATGTAACCTCATTTCCAATTGCAAACGCAGCAGTTTCTGACGCACGCAAATCGATTAAAAACGTCATTAACCTGGATACACATATTCAGATTAAAATGGATTTTATCAATCCTGAAAGTGCAGAAAAATTTGTTGAAAAAGGCTGGGATGAAGAAAAACAAATGTATTACTACTTAGTGTATTTCAATAAAGAAGAAAAAAGCTAAGAAGTCATTCATTTTCTATTACTTACTTAAAACAAAAAACGGCAATTAAATTTATAATTGCCGTTTTTTTATAGCTCAATTTTATTTTTTAGATATTCGATCATTTGTAATGTTATGGGCTTAGAAAGAAAATCAATGATAATAGGATATTTCTTTGCTTTGGCTAAATCCTCAGGATTAATTGTAGAAGATAGAACAATAACGTTTACCGAATTAAACTCATCATAATCGGGGGATATAAAATGATCCAGAAACTCCCAGCCTCCCATGACTGGCATGTTTAAATCCAAAAAAATTAATCTTGGTTTTTTTACGGGTTGATCTTTACTATATTTTAGGGTGTTGAAATATGTCAAAGCTTCTTCCCCATTTTGTGCCGTTATGATTTCATCAGAAAAACCAGATCTTGCAATTACTTTTTTAGACAGCATTAACGTTATAGGGTCATCATCAATACATAAAATTTGTTCCAGCATATCTTAATTTTTAAATGTTATGACAAATGAGGTTCCTTTGTTTACTTCGCTTTCCACACTAATTGTTCCTCCCATAGTTTCCACCTGAGATTTTACAAGATATAAACCAAGACCTTTACTATCGGGATAATTATGAAACCTTTGATATAATCCAAAAACTTTATCCCCATTTCTTTCTAAATCAATTCCGATTCCATTATCAGTAAAAGTCAAAAAAACTTTTTGGTCAACCTGCTCTGCAGTAATAGAAATTTTAAGCTTCCTGTTCTCAGATTTATACTTTAAAGAATTCGTCAACAAATTTAGTAATATACTTTCAATATATGCCTTATTTGTATTAAGCAAAGGGACTTTGTCTAATTTAAGTTTAATTATTGGCTTATGTGCTTCTATTTGAAAGGATAGCTGACCAAATACATTTTCAAAAACTTCGCTCAAAGAAACCATTTCTTTTTGTATAGAAGGATTATCTTTTATAATAATAACCCTAACCAAATCATTGATTGTTTCATTTAATAGATTAGTGGATTTATAAAAACCACTTAGTAATTCTTCTAACTCCGGATTTTCGACAGGAATATCTTCTATTAAATTTAAAAGTCCCATTAAATTAGAAAGTGGTGCTCTTAGATTATGCGAAGTTATATAAGAAAACTGTTTTAAATCCTTATTGTTTTGAGTCAGTTCATGAATTAATTGCTCCCTTTCTGTTTCTAATTTTTTTTCTTCTGTAATATCCTGCTGGATGGAAATCCAATGCGTTATTATATCCTCAGAATTAAAAATAGGAATCATTGCAAAACGCACCCAATATTCTTTTTCGCTTTTGCTGTAACTAATGGTTTCAATTACGCACTCTTTTTCATCTCTGATTGCGTTTATTAATTTTTTCAAAGCCTGCGAATCCGAATTGGGCCCTTCAAAAAAGTTTAGTTCCTGCCCTAAAATCTCATCCGATTCATATCCAGACATTTTAGTAAATGCAGGATTGACATACACAATCTGTGGGATTTTGCCTTCCCCTGAATTTGCTTCGGTAATCAAAATTGAATCTTTAGATTGTGTAATTACCGTCTCTAAAAGCTTAAGCCTTTGTTCTTCTTCTTTTTGTTTTGTAATATCCTGAATAGCACCAATCATTCTGATCCCCTTACCGTTTTCGTCCTTTAAAAGAAAACCTCTGTCCAAGACATACTTATAAGTACCATCTGCACATCTAAAACGATACTGGTCCTGCCACTTTTCAGTTTTAAGCTCAATAAAAGAGTATAATCTGACAGACATTTTTATAGTGTCTTCGGGATGAATTTTATCAAACCACCATTTTGAAGTCAGGCCTACTTCTTCCTGTTTATAGCCAAAAACATTTTCGATTCCTTTATTCCACGTAATATAGTCCTCAGGAATTCTCCAGTCCCATATTGTATCGCTGGTAGCTTTTGCAACTATATCATATTTTTCGTTAGACTTCTTGATCTCTTCATTGGTAAGCTGTATTTTATCTAAAATGGCAATATTTCTACTTTCATTTTTTGATAAAATATAATTAAATATGAGCCCTGTAAAAAAAATAAAAATAATATCTTTTATAAAGCTGAAATAATAAAACTCTGTTCTTAAAACGTAGCAAACTAAGAATTTATGACATAGGATAGCCATAAACAACGAAATGATAATATATATCAGCGTAATTTGTTTGGGTTTGCTTTTCATTACTTCAAATATAGGCAAATAAACCAGATTGAACCAAATTGAAATACTTTAAAATCTATAGAAATATTACAATTTCGTTAAACTAATTCGTTGGCATTACGTAAACTATCTTCAAAACGTTTTTTATATGAAAATAAAGTGTACCTTTGCACCCATTAAAAATCACAGATGGAATCTATTAGAAACATTGCAATTATTGCCCACGTCGATCACGGTAAAACCACTTTGGTTGATAAAATTATGTATCACTGTCAATTATTTCGTGACAACGAAAACACAGGTGATTTAATTCTTGATAATAACGATTTAGAGCGCGAGAGAGGTATTACTATTACTTCTAAAAACGTATCAGTTCAATATAAAGGAACAAAAATCAATATTATTGACACTCCTGGCCACGCCGATTTTGGAGGTGAAGTAGAACGTGTATTGAACATGGCCGATGGTGTATGTTTGCTAGTGGATGCTTTTGAAGGGCCGATGCCACAAACTCGTTTCGTACTACAAAAAGCTATTGACTTAGGGTTAAAACCTTGCGTAGTTATCAATAAAGTTGATAAAGAAAACTGTACTCCTGAAGAAGTTCATGAGAAAGTTTTTGACTTGATGTTTGAATTAGGTGCACAAGAATGGCAGTTGGATTTCCCAACCGTTTATGGTTCGGCTAAAAATAACTGGATGTCTGATCATTGGGAAAACGTAACTGATAATGTTGAAGCATTATTGGATATGGTTGTTGAAAATGTACCAGCTCCTAAAGTTTCTGAAGGAACACCACAAATGTTGATTACTTCCTTAGATTTCTCAGCCTTTACAGGTCGTATCGCTATTGGTCGTTTAGAAAGAGGAGTTTTGAAAGAAGGTATGCCAATCTCATTAGTAAAAAGAGATGGTACTATAACAAAATCACGTATTAAAGAACTTCATACTTTTGAAGGTCTTGGCCGTAAAAAAGTAGAACAAGTTATTGCCGGAGATATTTGTGCCATTATTGGAGTTGAAGGATTTGAAATTGGTGACACTATCGCTGATCATGAAAATCCGGAAGGTCTAAAAACAATTGATATCGACGAGCCTACAATGAGTATGTTATTTACTATTAATGACTCTCCTTTCTTTGGTAAAGAAGGTAAATTTGTAACTTCTCGTCATATTAGAGAAAGATTGACAAAAGAATTAGAGAAAAACTTAGCTATGAAGTTAGGTGAAACTGATTCTGCTGATAAATTCATGGTTTTTGGTCGTGGAGTACTTCACTTATCTGTTCTTATTGAAACCATGAGAAGAGAAGGTTACGAATTACAAATTGGTCAGCCACAAGTTATCATTAAAGAAATTGATGGTAAAAAATGTGAGCCAATTGAGGAATTGACAATCGATTTACCAGAAAGTCTTTCTGGTAGAGCAGTTGAGTTTGTTACTATGCGTAAAGGTGAAATGCTGAGCATGGAAACTAAAGGTGACCGTATGATTGTGAAATTTAATATTCCATCACGTGGAATTATTGGATTGCGTAATCAATTGCTTACTGCTACTGCTGGTGAAGCTATTATGGCACACCGTTTTATAGGATACGAACCTTATAAAGGAGAAATTGCCGGACGTAATAAAGGTTCATTGATTTCTATGGAAAAAGGGAAAGCTATTCCTTATTCTATCGATAAATTACAAGATCGTGGTAAGTTTTTTGTTGAACCAAATGCCGAAATTTATGAAGGTCAGGTAATTGGAGAAAACTCTCGTGGTGATGATATGTGCGTAAACGTAACGAAAGAGAAAAAACAATCTAACGTTCGTTCGTCTGGAAATGATGAAAAAGCGAGAATCATCCCACCGATTATTTTCTCTCTTGAAGAAGCTTTAGAATACATTCAAAAAGATGAATATGTAGAGGTAACACCAAAATCTATTCGTTTGAGAAAAATCTATTTAACAGAAACTGATAGAAAAAGATTTAAATTCTAATTTTATCAAATTCAAATATTTTAAATCCCAAACTCCAATAATTGGAATTTGGGATTTTTTCTTTTCATAAAATCGCACTTTTAAAGCTTGAATTTGGATTTTTTTTTAAGTTATCTTTTCAAACTAAAATGTCCTTTTGCTTCCCGTCCATCTTCAAATTTTGCCGTATACCAATAATCATCAGCGGGCAGCGGATTACCCTGAAATGTTCCATCCCAACCTAAACCAGAAGCAGAAATTTGTTTGATGAGTTTTCCATACCTGTCAAAAATATAAATGATTGTTTTGGAATAAAATCCTGCACTTATTCCCTCTATATTCCAAAAATCATTAAAGCCATCTCCATTTGGGGTGAAAAATTTTGGAGCACCAAGAACTGCAATTTCTTTTTGAGTTATCCCACATCCATTCAAATCTTTGATATAAACGGTATGAAAACCTATAGCTACATTTTCGAATAAATTTGAATCCTGATAAGGGCCATTTGAATCGATAATACTATAAACATATTGCCCAGGGCCTTTTATATTTATCAAAACTGAATTATCATTTCTTAAATCTCTAACTTCAATCGCTGCAATTTCAGCAATATCAGATGCCACAACTTTTACATTTCTGGTTCTGGAACAATTATTTTTATTGATTACATCCACACTATAGCTTCCCTGCCTGTTAACCTTTATAGAAAAAGTTGTGGCTTCCGGCATTACATTCCCATTCAAATACCATTGATAGCTATAATCGTCTCGTGGTGTCCCATCATTAATACCTGCCTCAAGAGTAACAAAAAGTTCCGGCAAGTTACTACAGACAATTTCATTTTCGCCTCCGTCAATGTTTTGATTTATATTTGGAAGTGGACTTACAATTAGATTAAAAGTAGTAAATCCAAAACAATCATTAGATAAAGAGTTTTCGACTCTTGCCCATATTTTTTGATCATTTGGATATCCAATATTTCGATAATTTGAAATATCTGTAATGGCTAATGAATTTCCCGAAGCATCTGTTTCAGCCAGAAAATCAGCCTCGTTTTTATAATAACTTATCCTGTAATTTGCAGCCGGATCTGGAAGCATGTTCTTGATTTCCTCTGTTACATTACTAAAATCAAAACTTGAAATACCATCTTTGTCATTATTTGCCTCATCTTTATAATCATCACATACCTGATAATCCGGAATTTTAAAATTAACTGGAATTTGAGTTACAGAAACAACCAGATTCAACTGTGAAACACTAAAACATCCATTTGTATTTTCAATACGTACATAAATTATTTTATCTGAAGTAATGTAACTCTGCGGATCTGTAATTAATAATGAGGTATCCTTTGATTCTGCACCTGTAATAGTGGTGTAATAACTAAATTTTTCTACTGATGAATTTGCTGAAATAGCATTGTTTTTCTGTGTCAGATTAAATACTGAAACCCCATCTGTATCATCGTCACATTGCACTAAAGTTACTGGTGAATTAATTATTGGCAATGCTAATATTGTTAATGTCGCAGCATTAGAATACAATCCGCATGAATTTCCTGTTCGGCTTAAAAATACTCTATATTGATAAAAATTCATCGATTGTGAAACATTTGATATAATCAAAGATGATGTATTTACTCCGGAATATATCGCATTATTAACCAAGTCTGTCCAGGCTACCCCATTATTGGAAACCTGCCATTGATAACCTGAAACTGAAGGAGCAACAACTATAAAATTCGCATTTTGCAATTCACAAACCGATTTGTTTTCTGGCTGATTATCAATAATGATTGGTGCAGCAATAGTATAATTTGAGTTTGGATTTGTATACCCTATTCCACTTGTGACAATTCCTTTTACATTTACTGTTGGAGGAGAAACAGCGCCCAAAAATTTATCATTATCAGAGTCTATGAATCCAGCTTCAATTACATCTGAACATAAATCATTATCACTGTCAAGTTCTATATAATTATAAATACCGTCTGAATCGGTATCTAAGATGCTATAATTTAGTTTCCCGCTGTCTGGACTTGTTTCCACTGAATTTGCTAATCCGTTTGCCCCAAAATCATTTCCATCAATTACACCATTTAATTTAATATCTGCAGCATTACTACCTGATTCTATTAAATCATAAATTCCGTCATTATCACTATCCAAATCTAAATAATCAGGAACATTATCATTATCAAAATCCGCAGGTACTAGTCCGATGCCAAAAGCGTCATAAATACCATCATGATTAGTATCAATATTAGAGAAAACCTTAAAGTTAGCGCCTTGTGCTTCAACAGCATCCGGAACGCCGTCATTATCACTATCGAGATCTAAGTGATCAAAAATCCCATCATTATCAGAATCTTTCGGCACACAAGCCAAATAGAATCTTAGGGTTGTTTTATTTAATGCCGTTTCAGAAAGGTTTTGATGCTTAAAACTAATCGTTTTAGACAGATTTGTTAAAAACTTAAAAGTTCCTGTCCCAGCTGCTAAAGGTACAGCACTGTTTAACCTGAAACGAATTTCAAATGAAGAGAATTCAGTTACACCACTTTCATAAAAACCATCATAATTAGTATCAATCAGTAATTGATTATTTGGATTTAATAATGTTATTGTTTTGTTGGTTTCTGAATTCACAACATATTCAGCATTAGAATTCAGTAAATCAGTAGGGTTTGCTGTTGAAATATAATCCAGCCCAATTGAAACAGGCTGAGCAAAAGTTATTGTATATTTCATCCAGTTTGTTTTGCCGGCAGGTAATTCACTAACAAAACTTCCATCATTATTTCCTAAAAATGGCGCAATCATTGCCGTTGTGGAAGTAGTAACCGTCCCTGTAAATGAATTTGAATAAGTGCCAATAGAAATATTTTTTGAACCTGAATTAGAAATATCTATATTTTGATTACCAAATGATTCCGTACAATTCGTTATTCCATCCTGATCATTATCCTGATCTATATTATCATTGACTTTGTCATTATCTATATCTGTCGGGCAATCACTCACAGGAATTTCATCAGAAAACAATTCTATACCGCAGGAAGACAAGGTTGCTTTTACTTTATAATAGCCAGGCTGGGTGGGCGAATATGTATTTGAATTAGCACCAGAAATTGCAACATTATTAAAATACCACTGAAACACATCAAATCCTGTTAGTGAACTTACATTCAGTTTTACATTAGGAATACAGCCGGATTGAGATACATTTAATTGCTGAAAATTTACCTCTGGTTTAAAAGTAAAACCTGAATAATAACCTCCGAATGTTGCTGCGCCATCATTACCGTATGCTGCTAAATACAATTGAGAAGTAGAGAAAACAGATACATTTCCTTTAAGTCCTGTTAGCACATAACATTCATATTCTGTATTTCCTGTTACAGTAGTTGGCCCTAAAACTTTTACTTCCTTAGGGAGTGCCGCTAAAGCATAAGAGACTTTATCAATTACAAAACTTAAATCAGAACCCGCTTTTGTTGTCAGTGTAACTCTGCCTGTAAAAGCACGATTGCCAACTAGTTCTATTGAAGGGATATTATCTATTGATTTTGGAGTCTGACAGCTTAATGGCGGCACAAAAAACATTTCCTGGTTCGCTTCATCACCTCTTACATCATCACCTACGCTTTGATAGGCAAAGATATTTTTGCTGGAACGAACAAACAGATTCCCCTGAAAATTATAATCAGAACCTAAAAGTGAGAAGTATTCACCCGCATTAATCGTTTGATTTGGAGTCAAAGAACCATTTAAAAATATTTCAGTATTATTTTCATTTGCGATTAAAATCACTTTTTCGACATTTTGAGAACCTGTACTTTTGATAAAAATATAATCAGTGCCTGTTCTTTCTGCAGAAACAATTTGATCGATTCCTATATCTACATTATTTACAATTTCCCCATTAGAACCTGCGAATGAACCACAATTTACAGCAATTGGTTTGTTAGAGGTGATTAATGCCCCTATTAGTGCATCATTATTAACTGCCATTGGCCCTTGCACTGCGATAGTATAACTCTCTCCACTATTTAAAGTTACACTTGGAGCTGAATTTCCGGTAATAAGATTATTAATCAAAATAGCTCCGGTTTTGATATCTTTAAAATTAACTATCGTATTGTTTTCTGTTGCTAAAACAGATGCAAATGTCAAATGGCTTTCTGAATACCCTGAGTTTAATTTATTTGTAAGTCCACTAATTCTAAAATGGGTTCCTAACGCAGCTAAACCTTTAGAAACTATCTCACTTGCCTGATTACCAGTTCTGTCAGTAATCCTAACTGTAGCATAAACAACATCTTTTGCTTCAATAATATAACCTCGATTGGACTTGATATTGCTTACTTCAAATTCATCAATAACCAATTGATTTCCATTATGTGTATCAATATCAAAAATATAGGGAACATCTCTGGAGACAGTTCCTGAAATAATAACCCCGCCAATTTCGTTTATGCTAAAGCTGACCGGAGTTAAGCTTGGAGTAGAAATATAAATATATTGCGGACCTACAGGCACACCATTTGAAGCTACAATTGGCGGAATATAATGAGTCTTACTAAATTGCGCAAAACTCAAAAATGGCAATAGTATTAAAAAAAGATAAAGTTTCTTTAGCATATTTTAAAAGTAAATAATTTTTACATTACTTTTTAACTAAAATAACTTTTCTCATCCACACAATCCAGTCACAATTTACAAAGTAGTTTAAAAAACTACAAATCTCTCTTTTTTAATAATTTGTATGAGAAATAAACGAATAAAAATGTCCAGACCAATACTATTAAAACAGAAAAATAATCAACACTATAATCTTTCGTTCCTGCAACCCCTATTTGATTACCGATTGTTTTTATAACAGATAATCTTGTGAATGGTTCAATAATTAAATTTGACATCGCTTCTAAAGGAAAAAACTTCATAATAGTATAGCCGATAGTGCTTTCCGGGAAAATTTTGAATACTAAAAGGCCTTTTGCAATTCCTTCTAAAATACTCCAGACTAAAAGAAACCCTAATGCAAAAGCCGATCGTTTTACTAAAATTCCCAAAAACAAACAGAAAGAAAAGAAACCAGTCAATTTTACAAAAAAAGCTAGCAGATAATCCAAATTAGTAAAGATGATTCCGAACTCTGTGTAAGATGAGAAACAAAGTCCTAAAATCAAACTCATCACAAAAACGAAAATTGTAGAGCACAAAGCAAAAACAACAACAGTAAAAAATTTAGACAATACAAATTCTCTTTTGCTCAAGCCATCAATCAAATTTTGCTTTAAAGTGCCGTAACTATATTCATTTGCCATCATAGAAACGATTACAATGGCAAGGAAAAATTTCAACCATGCCGCCACATAAGTATTGAAATGCCAAATAAACGGAAAATTAAAAATCCCCATTTCAGCTAAATGAAATTTAAAAACTCCCAAATCAAATTTTATTGAAGCAATTAAGGCGATAAAAGAAAGCAAAATAAAATAAGTAAGTGTCAATACTTTACTGGCTTTATTTTTCCAGATTTTTTGTAATTCTATAGAGATAAGTCTGTTCATGGTTAGTTATTTTGAACGCTGGCGTTTTTGGTTAATTCTAAAAATTGGGCTTCTAAACTATTTTTACGTTTTACTAAATGGCTTAGCGTAATGTTTTTTGAAAATAGAAATTTATTTAAATCAGAAGCGGATAATTCTGATTTTAAGTAAACTAAAACTTTACCTTCCTCTTCAGTCATTCTGTCAATTGCGGGGTGTTCAATTAAAATAGATTTCAAAGTTTCATTGTCATCCGATTGAACTTCGAAGAAACCTTCATTCGCTGACATTCCATCCACAGAACCTGAGTATAACATTTCTCCTTTTCGTAAAACAACTACATGCGAACAAACTTTTTCGACTTCATCCAATAAATGCGAAGCCAGTAAAATAGTCGTGCCCTGCGAGGCAATTTTTCTAATAATATCACGAATCTGATGAATTCCCTGTGGATCCAATCCATTTGTGGGCTCATCCAGAATTAGAATTTCAGGATCATTTAAAAGCGCCGAAGCAATTGCCAGCCGCTGTTTCATTCCTAACGAAAAAGTACTGAACTTACTATTCATTCTTTCTGTAAGACCAACCAGATCAAGCTTTTCATTTATTTTAGAATAATCAATACTTTTTATTTTACAAACCAGCTTCAGGTTTTCTTCCGCCGTCATGTAAGGATAAAAATTAGGGCGTTCTATAATTGCTCCAACTTTTTTCAAGGCTTCATGCGTTTCCATTTTGCCGCCAAACCAGCTATAATTACCTGATGTTCTGTTTACAACATTCAGTACAATTCCTAAAGTGGTTGATTTTCCGCTTCCGTTTGGTCCTAATATACCATAAACGCGTCCTTTTTGTATTTCAAAAGATATATTTTTCAGGGCCTGAATTCGCCCATATCTTTTGTGAAGATTCTCAATTGTAAGTATGGTTTCCAAATTTATTTCGGTTTTAGTTTTTTAGTAAGACGTTTCAACTTGCTTTTTGTTACTCCTAAATATAAATTAATGTAAATTTGCATATAAAGATATTGAAAATGAGCGAGCCATTAATGCTGTTAAAAAAACCTTCTTACCCTTTAACGCCATCACTTTTAAATTATTTAGAACGATACGAGAGAATATCAAAAGTTTCTGTGTTTTATGATGATTTATTACGCTTTTCAGGTTCAATAAATGTTTACGATAAAAACGATGTTGACACCTTATGGATTAGGGTTTACTATAATGAATTTGAAAGAAATGAAATAGATCTGAACCTTAAAAAAATCTATTCTCTTTTACATTCTGATGGAAATAGCGAAATTATTCAATTCCTTAATATTGATGCCATTGACTACTGTACTTTTGGAAATTCGAAACCTTTCCGGATAAAAGTCAGAAACATCCTCAATGATAATTACGTTCACTTTTACATCAAAAAAGCTGATGCTTCCAGAATTTACGGACTCGAATTAGAAGATATTTTATCTCCTGACAAAATCAACTTTTTGGTTTACAACGATACTTTAATAGAAGAACATATTATTGGGATTCCGGGCGATGTTTTCATGGATAGCCTACTGGATTCCTGTACCGAAACGGAAAAGTCACAAATTGCAAAAGAGTTCGTGAAATTTAATGAACGCTGTATGATCAGGCTTTTAGGCGATATGCGTGCTTATAATTATGTAATTGTACCTATTCATGATTTTGACCAGGTCGTTTATAAAATTCGTCCAATTGATTTTGACCAGCAATGTTATGAAGGCAATTTTAAAGTATATCGCCCCCAGTTTTTCAAGGAAAATTATCCGATGATAAAACTGATTAAGGAAAAATTGGAAGAACGTTCTATTTTTCAATATAAAGATGAAGAGCGTGCCATTTTGGCAAAACGTATTCATTCAGCCGAAAACAGAATTAAAAAGCTTTTAAATATAATGTGTCATGATACCATATCTACTGAGGAACATTTGAATCAGCTAAAAATGGAATTGTACCGTTATACCAATGATATGAAATTTAAAAATGCTAAATCTATGGGGCATATTATGTTTGCTGCCTTTGAATTTATTACACGCAACTTTAAAAACACCAATTTGATTTAGATTTTTTTTCCCATATAAGTGATTCAAGCGAATTTAAGAATTAAGAACTTTATGAATTATTTACTGCTATGTTATTTAAAATAATAAAAAAAATAAATCTTATGAAAAAGCCTTTGTTAATCGCAACTTCTCTAGTTTTACTGGCTTGTCAACAGCAATCAAATAGCGATTTAAAAACACTTTATTCGCTTCCAAAAAAGCTTAAGGAAGTTTCAGGAATCACTTACTTTCCAGAAACAAATCTGATTTATGCTTTGGAAGACAGTGGAAACAAGAATGAAATTTATGCCCTAAATTCAGAAGGAAAATTAGAAAAAACCATCGCCATTACTAATGCTCAAAATGTAGATTGGGAAGACATTACAAAAGACAAAGAAGGAAATATCTATATTGGTGATTTTGGCAATAACGACAATGAGCGTCAGGATTTGTGTATTTACAAAGTAGCCAAAGAAGAATTAGATAAAGAAAATGCAGTTTCAGAATATAAAATTTCTTTTTCATATCCTGAACAGACTGAATTCCCTCCAAAGAAAAAAGAATTATTCTATGATGTCGAAGGCTTTTTTGAACACCAAAATTATTTTTATCTTTTTACAAAAAACCGAAGCAAAGATTTTGACGGAACTGCTTTTATTTACAAAATATTAAATGCACCCGGAACTCAAAAAGCTGTCAAAATAGGCGAATTTAAAACTTGTGATAATTACAATCATTGTGTTTTGACAAGTGCAACCATTAGTCCTGATGGAAAAAAAGTCGTTTTACTAAGTCATGATAAAATTGTTTTATTTAAAGATTTCAAAGGAAACTCTTTTAACAAGGGTACTCAAACCGAAATTAACTTAAATCATTTTTCACAAAAAGAGGCTATTGTTTTTAAAGACGATAACACCTTGTTAATTGCTGATGAAAAAACAAATAAGGTTGGTGGTAACGTTTATGAATTTAAAACAAAGTAGTTTTTTACTTATATTTTTATTTATTTTGCCATTCTCCAATACTATTTGGAAATTGAGCTATGAAAAAAATCAGGTCTGTTATCGTATCACTTTTATTATCCTTTGTGTCCTTTTCCCAAAGTGGCAGCATAATTAATAATCAAGCCACACACTTTAACATCAAAAACAATGACGATAGCATAGATTTTATTGTGATTGATACTCTATTAAATACAAAAAAGCCAATTTTTTTATTTTGTCAGGGCTCAATGCCAATACCTCTTTTTATAAAACCTGAAAAAGAACCTATGTGGATGATCGGTGGAGGAATTACAAATTTCAATATTGAAGAAATAAAAAAAAATTATCATTTAGTCGTGATCTCAATGCCAAAAACTCCAATGATAGTTGAAGAGAAAAAACTTAATGAATCCTATTGCTATATTCCAAATTCTGAAGCTCCTGAAAAACTGGATAAGGAATATATAAAATCAGATTATTTGGAAATGTATCGAAATCGTGCTAACACAGTGATTAAGTACTTACAAAAACAAAAATGGGCAGATAAATCAAAACTAATTATAGCAGGACATTCACAAGGTTCAAAAGTTGCTACTGCTGTTACAATTTCTAATAAGAACGTAACTCATCTAGGATTGTTTAGTGCTAATCCATTTGGTAGAGTGGATCAATTCATAAGAAAATATAGAAAAGAGGCAGAAACTAAAAAAATCACCTGGCAAGAAGCGGATGAAAAAATCAATGAGGAATATCAAATACTAAAAAATACTTATAACAATGATTCAATAAAAAAAAATCCTTCATTATTATCGTGGAAATCCTTTTCAAGACCTCAGGTAAATGATTGGTTAAAAATAAAAATCCCAACTTATTTAGCATATAGCACAAACGATATTGCTTCAGATCTTTGTGATTTGGTTCCGATATTTTACATCCAGAATTCTAAAAACAATCTAACTTATAGACGATATTTAAACTTAAACCATAACTTTTTTGAAATAAATGATGACGAAAGCACTAATTATGATAAAGAACATTGGCCTGAAGTAATGAGCGATTTTGTAAAGTGGACTTTACAAAAATAAATATTTAAATTTGTAGCTTAAAAACTATAAGCAGCTCCTAAAACAACTCTGCCTCTTTCATCCGGGGATTGGAAATAGGATACCCTTGCCGTGATTAAATTTATTCCGTTAAGCCATATTCCGCCACCAAAATCATTATGCCATTTTTTTGAATTTTCGCCATCCAGCCAAATACGACCGTAGTCAAAACCTGCGAGAATTCCATACGTTAGCGGAATAATTGATTTACGAATTTTTCCAATAGTATAACGTAAATCACTGCTTTGAGAATAAGAGGTATTTCCTAAAAAGCGTTCTGTTCTGTAACCTCGTAAATCATTATCTCCTCCTAAAGTTACTCCCTGATAAAATTCGTAATTATTATTTAAAATCGCTTTTGTTTTGAATAAAGTGGCAAAAACTAATGTTCCTTTTGAATCGATTTTGTGTACAAAACTTAAATTACTTTCAATAGTCGGAAAATTTTGTTTGGTATTATCCAAATTTGTTAGCCAGCTGCCTGAAATCATAAAGCCCATTCCTAAAGAAGGTTTTGAAGCAAAATCTGCATTTTTAAAAGTGTATTTTATTGTTGCACCTCCATAATACTGATTTTCAAAAACTTCAGGATTTATTATTCCCGCAGTATTAATAAAACGTCCCTCAGTATTCTCAACTTGCATCTTTTCAAATACTGGCTGAAAGCTCATCTCACTTCCGTAACGACCAACATTTCTCACAGCTGGTGCAATTCTCAATTTCTCGATACGAACGCGATTATAGTCCATTCCTACATCCCGATCATCATTTATGGTCTCATTACCATATCCAAAATAATTGATTGCGAAATTAGGTGTCGTATATTTTGCTTCAACATCAATTACCCAATTTCCCAGTAATCCCGGAAAATGAGAAGTATAATCTAACTCAAAACCTCCTGTTGCAAAATAATAATATCCATTTAAGACATGTCTTTGGGTATACGGGTTTTGTTTAAAATTATTAACTGTATAATTCAGATTGATTCCTAATTTCACTCCATCATCAGGATTATAGCCTGCTGTTGGCAAACCTGAAAAAACATTATATTTTGGCTTTTCAAAATTATACAAGTTCACGTCATAATCATCTGTAAGTACTTTTTGAGCTTTTTTATCAAGATTATAAGTATTGTTTTTTGATTTAAAATCGTAAATTCTCACTCTTTTACCATTATCAATAGCGTATAGATCATTGTTCTGACCACCAATTAACCGAATTAAAATTTTAGAATTATACATTCCTTTCACTTCATAAACATCATCATCATCTAAACCGTAGATCCACAGATTTTTAGTGGTTTTATCATTATAAACTTTCGTAAAAAGTAATTCCTCTCCATTTTTTTTAATACGATAAACCTTGAGTTCAAGACTTTTTTTTGCATTATGATTTACAACAAATTTATCTTTTTTGTCTGTTCCGGCTACCATTACAGTGCGGGAAAGAACATCAGAATAAACAGCGGCATATTTTTGAAGTTCCTTTTTTCTATTTTTTAATTTTCTTTTAATGTCATCGATGGTTTCATCCTGAACTTCTTTCGGCAGGCTTTTAAAAGCGTTATCAATATCAGCATCCGAAAGATGTTCCTGAATATATTTTGCCTGTGAAATCCAATCATTTTTATCAGAAACCCGAACAAAAGCCAGATCCAACGGATAAGGTTCGCGATTAAGCCATTTTACATTATCTATTTTGTTTTTAAAACTTCTCATATGCCGCAACGCAGGAATGTTCATTAATAAAGAAAGTAAAGTACCATCGTATTTTGCAAAAGCCTGATCACGATCACGCGGTATTGGTTTATAAACGATTTTATTCCCTTCTTTATATTCTCCCCAGCGCCACTGATCTTCATGCCTGTCCCAATCACCAATGAGCATATCAAACAATCGGGCTTTCATATATTCTTTTTCATCAACACTATATTTTTCATCCTTATGGAGATTCTTCATCATATCATCTGTACTGATAATATCATTTGGTTTTCCAAAACTGCGGGCATCTTTTTGATTATCTGCCGGTCGTTCTTCCATCATATATAATGCATCTCCAAAATTCGAATTGAATTCTTTTAGGGTATTGTGTTTCGGAATATAATACAAAACCGGATTAGTATGAGATAGTCCTAATTTATCAGCCATAAATCCAACAGAAAAAGGCGCATACGGATGTGCTGTCGTGTAAAAATCAAGCAGAAAATCCTCAGCATAAGTGTCCTTAAAATCTGTCTCTACATATTGATCCTTAAAAGCGACTGATTGAAGAAATTGAGTGGCGCTCTTTTTTAAGGCACGCATAACATATTCCCTTTTTTTAGAATCAACTACTCTTAATGACATTGATTGATGCCCCCCTCCTTCTCTTATTGGTTTCAAACCACCCAAGAGTGTGTCAAGAGTTGCTGTTTTTGCTTCGATAGGCAAACTGTAATATTTTCGATAATGATTTCCAAAAAGAAATTTATGAAAACGGCTCTTTTGGGTCATTTCTTGTGTATAAATAGAAGTCGAAATAGTTTTAGGAAAATCATCAGGAGAATTTTTAGCCCAGTTAAACTCCTTTGCTTTTATAATTTCACGTTCAAAAAGCAATTTTTCCTTATTATTTTCATTCCCAAAAAAAGTCACCTTTGCATCTCCGCTTTTAAACAAAGTTAATATTGCATACCCATTGCCTCCATAGGAGAAATCATTTGGGTTAATAGCCCTTGCCGCTTCTGATTTTGATCCTGCACCACTAATGATCTGATTGATATTTTCGTTATTTATGAATTGCAAATTATGGTCGTGCCCGGATACCACAATAACATTTTTTTGTCCCTGAATAAGTGCTTTTATTCTTTTGGCATAAATAGTATATTGCTTATTTTGAATATCCTGTGGACTAATTCCTGAAGTTTTTCTAACAAAATTAATCATCGATCCAATGATTGGAAGCGGTATTTTATTTTCCAGCGGAAATAACTGTTTTTCTAGTGAAAACTGTCCCCCATGCGTACCATTACTCATTAAAGGATGATGAATCGCGACTACTATTGTTTTTTCCTGATTTTTATTTAGAATATTTTCAAGTTCATCAAAAAAGTCTTCACGCGTCTTGATGTCGCAATTATCGTTTATAGTAGGATGATCATTCCAGTCTTCTAAAAACCACTCGCTGTCAATAGTAACCAAAGAAGTAATACTATCCATTTTCACCTCTTCAATTGGACAATTTTTTCTTGGCAAAAAAGCCTTTTTATCATTAAGATATTTCGTTACAAAATCAGACTGGCTTTCTAATCCTTTGGTACCATTATACCAGTCGTGATTTCCTGGAATAAAAATGGTTTTCCCTTTAAATCCTTTAGTCAATTTAAGCTGATTAGTAAGTTTTGTTTCGGCAGCCTTTACTTCAGAAGCCTTATCATTAGCCGGAAAACCTTTAGGATAAATATTATCCCCTAAAAATAGCAATGTAGACCTTTTATTAGCTTTTTTTAATTTATTACGTAATAATTCTAAAGTTTGCTGTGCTTTTTCTTCGTCTGCATTTCCTGCATCTCCTACTAAATAAAAAGTATGTGCAATTTTTATAGTGTCAGTTGCATTTTCGTTTTCGTTGGCACTTACATTTTTTCCAAATTGTGCATGCCTTGTAGCGCACGAAGAGATCAAACACAAAAGTAAAAATGATACAATTTGGCTTTTAATCCTGACAATAAAATCATTATCCAGAAACAATTTCATAATTTAGTGGTGTAAAAAATATTCTCAATGAATTTAATAGAACAATCCGAAGATTTCGTTACTAATTTACTCAAAGATAAACTATCTGCCTTATATTCTTACCACAATTTTAATCATACTCAAAGTGTGGTTAATGCAACTAAAGAGCTTTGTGAAAAAGAAAAAGTTAATGCTGAAGACAGGGAGTTTCTTTTAATTGCCGCATGGTTTCATGACACTGGCTATATTAGCGGTTATGAAAACCATGAAAATGAAAGCATAAGGATTGCTTCTGAATTTTTAAAAGAAAAAAATCAATCAGACGAATTCATAAAAAAAGTGGCCGCTTTAATTTCGGCTACAGCCAAAGAATACATTCCAAAAAATCATCTGGAGAAAATAATCAAAGATGCTGATTTCATTCATATCATTAGTCCCGAATATGTAAGTACGTGCGAGTTATTACGCCTTGAATTAAAAAACACAGGAATTATCGATTTCTCGAATTTGGAATGGGCGACAGAAAATTTCAAATTTTTAATGACAAAACATCATTTTTATACGGAGTACGCACAAAAAGAATGGCAGCCTTTAAAAGAAAAAAATCTGGTTAGAATCCAAAAAAAAATCAACAAGCAGGAAACAAAAAAAGTCGGACTTGAAGAAGAAAGCAAAAAGAAAGACAAGTCAGAAAAAACAGACAGAGGTGTAGACACCTTATTTCGTGTTACTTTAGGAAATCATACCCGTTTAAGCGGGATTGCAGACAGTAAAGCGAATATTTTGCTGTCTGTAAATGCTATTATTATTTCAATTGCACTATCTACTATTATCCCAAAACTGGATAGCCCTAAAAATGCTCATTTGGTACTTCCTACCTTTATAATGCTAATCTCAAGTGTAATTACCATTATTTTCGCCATTTTATCAACAAGACCTAAAGTAACTTCTGGTTTTTTTACACGCGAAGATGTTGAAGCCAAAAAAGTGAATTTAATGTTTTTTGGAAATTTTTATAAAATGCCTTTACACGAATATGACTGGGCAATGAATGAAATGATGAAAGACCGCGATTATTTATACTCTACTATGATAAAAGATTTATATTATCTAGGCTTGGTTTTGCAACGAAAATATAATTTACTGCGAATTGCCTATAACTTTTTTATGATTGGAATTATCATTACAGTAATTTCTTTTGTAATCGCATTCAAATCTATTTAAGTGTAACTAAATTTATTTAAGCTCATCCAATAAATCCTGATAGGTAATTTTTTTAGAGATTGGGTTTTCGGTATTATTTATAACTTTTACCCGAATTGCTCTTAGTCCTGAAACTCCTTGTAAATCCTCGACTTCAAATTGTTCAATTGCAGGTTCCAGTATTTTTTTGTGCTGCAGATATTTAATGTATTTTAAATATTCAGCCTCTTCACTATTTTGTGAATAGACAATTGTAATTTTTTCTTTTTCTGTAATCCTATCGTTTGTCCCCTTGATATTTGATTTATCAATTCGCTTTTTTACCACTTCATAACGTGCATTATAGGTTCCGTCAACGTCAAAACGCTTTTCATCCATTCTAAAACGAATTGAAAGAGGAGCACTAAAAACCAAAATCAATGAAGTTACATCCAATTCATATGGCAAAGAAGTTTTGAGCTGATGATGCTCTAATTCCATTTCGCACAAAGTCTGCAACTGCCACAAACGCAGATTATGCAAATACATCACATCAAAAGGTTTTGAAGGCGTAATAGAAGCTCCAATATATAAATTATGCTCAACACCATCGGTTTTGAAACGTTCGTAATAATGCGGATAAATTTGCTGTGCTTCGATTTGTTTTTTATCTAAAATTGAAGCCAATCTTTTATTTATAATAGACATTGCATTATCAAATTTCTTTCTTTCATGATAAAACAATCCTGATTTCTCATCCAGACTCTCAAAATATAATCTTTCCAGCTTTTCGTTTCTAGCTGTGTCTTTTGTGTTTTTTAGAATAGGATGAATTTCCTCTTCAATATAATGCTGAATATGCTGTTCTGTGTCTGCTTTTAAAGGAAAATCCAATTCCTGAAGCAATGACTCCAGTTCAAACTTTCTCTGCTCCAGAAGCACCAAATTAGTATCGGATTTCTGGTTTTCGAAAATTTCCAAAAGGGCAGTAAGCTGATTTTTCAGATCTTTTTTTACTGTATCATTCCGGTGTTCAGAAGACCCCTTAATATCAATTTGTCCATATAACGGAAACACATCTTTAAAAACGATTTCCTTGAAAATATAATCTTTGGAATGATTAATATTTTGGAAATAATTTTGTGATTCTTTTTTAAATTTCCAGTAAACACTAGGATGTATTGTAGTATATTCACGCTGAATAATCGCTTCCACCTGATGTTGCATATCAGTATTATAACGATCAATTGTATCTGTTAGATACGGCAAAATTAACTCAAGCTTAGTTGCATTTATACTATTCAACTCTCTTGGGTTTCGAGAAACGATTTCTAAAATGCCTAAAAAATGATCATCCTTGATAATTGGGGCAAAAATACAACTGCCTATATTTTGACGAAGTAAATGTTGTCCCAGTCTTTCATTTCCTGATTCCTGAGAAAATCTTTCAACATTCGAAATTACAAAAGGCTCTTTTTTTTCTAATAAATTTTCAAAAGAGCATCCAAATAAGGCATTTTTACAGTGTACTTCCTGATTATCCAAAAGCAAAAAACTATGCATTTGGGTATCAAATTTGATTGGTCTGTTGAATTTTTCCTCTTCAGGATTATAAACTATAAAACCAAATCTTAAGCCGGGAATTTTAAATAACGATATAAAAATAGATTCAATAATTTCGGTTGGAGTAACAGTATCATCCGGTTTTAATAAATTGCTTTTCAAATTAGAAATAGCATTTTCGGTAGTAGCATCAAATAAAGAAACAATTCCAAAGCCTTTTATGATCCAACTGCCCACCGGAAATTTTGATTTCCAAAGCTCGATATTCGTATAATTATCAATAAGCAAATCAATATCGTCTTTTGTAAGATGAACTGAGTTCTCAGTAGGAATTATTTCAATAAAATCAGCATTGTACAAAATACGATAATGTCTCATAACGCCTTTTTCATCTGGAATGTCATAGAAAAAAGGCCTGTTAAAATCTATATGTTGTTTGTAGTAGCTACTTAATATCAGACAGCAGTTGTTGATATAAAATTGATGGTCATCAAAATCACGAATTTCCATATCAAATTCTGAACCTGCATTGTTCAAAATTTTTCTGAAACGTTCTGTATAATTAAAAGTCAAATTTTGAAATGGGATTGTAACCGCTTTAATTTCATTATGAGTTAAAGACGTCGGAAACAAATCTGCCAATAGGTTTTTTATCAGGTCTTCATTTTTTTGAATAGTCTTATAATCTTCTATCCCCGTCTTAAATTCGGGCAAAGACTCAATTTCTTTCAGGATTGCTTTTGCATAGTTTGATCGATAATCAACATCTGACAAGGCAATTTCTTCGAAAGATTCTATTAATTTATGAAATGATATTATAGTTCTGAAAGGACTTTCTTTAAACAAATGAGTATTCATCTGAAATGTAGTTTAGAGTACAAAATTAGCAATTATGTTAATCTAATCACTTATTTAGTCCATTTATTTCTTGTTTTCAATTTCAAGAAGCCACGCAATTTTATTTTATTAAAAACAAAAAAGTCCTCTTTCGAGGACTTTTATATTTAGGAAATTGCAATTAATTACAATTTAGCAACATGTTTCGTTAACTTAGACTTCAGGTTAGAAGCTTTATTATCATGAATGATGTTCTTTTTAGCTAATTTATCAATCATAGAAATTACAGTTGATAATTTAGAAGCAGCATCAGATTTTTCAGTAGCTAATCTTAATGCTTTAATAGCATTACGAGTAGTTTTATGTTGGTATCTGTTAAGAACTCTTCTTTTTTCGTTACTTCTGATTCTTTTTAATGCTGACTTATGATTTGCCATTTTTTTTAATTTTAGATGTAATAATTTATTATAGATACTAGTTAAAAAAGAAAAACCTCCCACAATTGTAAAACAATCACTTTGGTTTTAACTAATAAAATAAAAACCGAGACACCAATTTTTATTTTATAAAACTTATTCACAACTAATTTTAGTAGTCCGTGGGGGAATCGAACCCCCCTTACCAGGATGAAAACCTGGCGTCCTAACCGATAGACGAACGGACCGTGTGTTTCTCTAATGCGGATGCAAAAATACAACTATTTTTAAGATGTACAATACCTGATGCAAAAAAAAATAAAAAATTTTAATATGCCTTCGCAAACAACACTCTTTTTGTAGACGGATTCCCAGTAAACACACAGCTTCCCGCCTCTTCTGCATGACTTAAAGGAATGCAGCGAATTGTTGCTTTTGTCAGGTCTTTTATTTTTTCTTCAGTAGCTGCTGTGCCGTCCCAATGAGCTGATACAAAACCGCCTTTACCATCCAAAACTTCTTTAAACTCCTCAAAACTATTTACTTCTGTAATATGTGTATTACGATAATCTAATGCTTTATTAAATAAATCAGCCTGAATCTGCTCTAGCAGGTCATTTATATAATTTACGATTCCTTCTCCAGAAACAGTCTCTTTTGTCAATGTATCTCGTCTTGCAACCTCAAAAGTTCCGTTTTCTAAATCTTTTGGACCAACAGCAATTCGAACCGGAACACCTTTTAATTCCCATTCAGCAAACTTGAATCCTGGTTTTTGCGTTGTTCTGTCATCATATTTAACTGAAATCTTCAATTTTCTCAACTTCCCAGTCAAATCATTAACAGCAGCTGTAATTTCAGCTAATTGTTCGTCTGTTTTAT
>CBFGNY010000011.1:0-52455 GCA_965650235.1 uncultured Flavobacterium sp.
AGCTTTATTAGTCCCAATGCTCTGTTTTTTAAGGGTTACATTTCAGCAGAATCAATCCCTGTGCTTTGTCTTTTATGGGAACAAACAAGCTTTATTAGTCCCAGTGCTTCCTTTTTTATAAGGGTTGTATTTAGCTTTCTCAATCCCTGTTACAAACTTAAATAGAGACTGTTAAAAAAAGGTTACATAATTTTTTCTACTTTTTATATATTTCACATGTAAGGTTTTTTTGCTAAAATAAAAGAACATTTATTTGCAGTAATATAAGTACTTAAAAAGAAATGCTGATATTTTTATTCTTACTTTAAAATCTGTCATTTTTGATTTATCAGACCAATTTTCAATTACAATTAAAATCCAAATATTTCATTTTTTACAAAATTTTTTTAATTAATCTAATGGTGTAATGATACAAAGTTTTTTTATTGCCCCTTCAAAACCCTGTATTTAACCAAAGAATTAGTTATTTTTGTTTTTGCAAACTTTATTATTTTTTATTTTGGGATTATATAAAAATCTATTTAAGCAGACAGCCATTTACGGATTAGCGACAGTATTACCTCGAATGCTAAGTTTTTTATTGGTAAGATTATATACTGGTATTCTACCTACTGCTGAATATGGTGAAGTCTCAATCGTTTTATCCTGGATGGTTTTTTTTAATGTCGTACTTTCTTATGGAATGGAAACAGCTTTTTTTAGATTTTACAGTGCTGAAGAAGATAAGAAAAACGTAATTGCAACAGCAACAATTTCAATATTCTGGACCTCAATTATATTTTTGTTTGCTGCTTTAATTTTTAGACAGACATTGGCTAACTGGGCTGAAGTCGATACACAATTTGTTACCTATTCTGTTTGGATATTAGTTTTGGATGCATTGGTCATAGTTCCTTTTTCTAAGTTAAGGGCCAATCAGAGACCAATGGTTTATGCCGCTATTAAAATTGGAAATGTCGTTATAAACCTTTTACTGAACATTTTTTTCTTACTGTATTTGCCTAAATTGGCAAACGAAAATCCAAACTCAACCTGGGACAATTTGTATATTGAAAATTTTCAGATAGCTTATATTTTTATTGCAAATCTTTTGGCAAGTTTGGCCACATTTATAGTGCTTTCGCCGAATTACCTTTTTTTAGGGAGGAGATTTGATTCAGTGCTTTGGAAAAAAATGATGAAATATGGTTTGCCAATTTTGGTAGCGGGAATTGCATTTGCAGTTAACGAACATTTTGATAAAATTTTACTTGGGTATTTATTGCCTGAAAATCTTGCAAAGTCTGAGGTTGGGGCATATTCTGCCTGTTATAAATTAGGATTGTTCATGGTTTTGTTTGCGACAGCTTTCAGACTCGGAATCGAACCCTTCTTTTTTAGTCACTCAAAAAATGAAAATGCACCTCAAACCTATGCTGTTATCACGAAATATTTTGTGATTTTAGGATCATTGATTTTATTAGGCGTCATTGTTTTTGCTGATATTCTAAAATTACTTCTGCTGGATAATAAATCCTATTGGGAAGCCATGAAAGTCGTTCCTCTGATTATTTTGGCCAATTTCTTTTTAGGGATTTATAACAACTTATCTGTTTGGTATAAATTGACAGACAAAACAAAAATAGGGGCTTACATTTCAATTGTTGGAGCCATTGTAACACTGCTTTTAAATTATTTATTAATTCCAAAATACAGTTATTACGGGTCAGCTATTGCTACTATTTCGGCTTATGGAAGTATGATGATGATTTCGTATATTTTAGGAAATAAATATTATCCGATACCTTATGATATGAATAAAATTGGAGCTTATTTAGCAATATCAATAATATTCTCAGCGATTTCTTTTTACGGATTCAGAGAAAATTATTTTGTTGGAATTCCGTTACTGTTAGGATTCGTCTATTTTGTTTATCATAACGAAAAAGATACCATCAAAGGAATTATGAATAAAAAGTAAAATCGTCTTTTTAAACTTTTAAAATAAAAATGAAAATACAAATTATCAATAAATCACAGCATCACTTACCAAATTACGAAACAATTGCTTCTGCAGGAATGGATTTGCGTGCCAATTTAACTGAACCAATTACGCTTAAACCATTAGAAAGAACCATTGTAAAAACGGGTCTTTTTATTGAATTGCCAATTGGTTATGAAGCACAGGTAAGACCAAGAAGCGGATTAGCTGCAAAAAAAGGTGTAACTGTTTTAAATTCGCCAGGAACCGTTGATGCAGATTACAGGGGCGAAATAGGCGTAATTTTAGTAAATTTATCAAATGAAGAATTTGTAATTGAAAACGGAGAACGAATTGCACAATTGATTATTGCCAAACACGAAAGAGCAGAGTGGATTGATGTGCAGGAACTTTCTGAAACATCAAGAGGCGCAGGGGGTTTTGGAAGCACTGGAGTGAAGTAAGCTGTAGTTTCAGTCTCAGTTATCAGTGCAGAAACTTTGGTATCAAAAAGGATACAGCTTAGCGAACTTTGCGAAGCCTTTGCAATTTTGCTAAAAAAGATAAAACCAACTCAAGGAGATTTTTAATCTTCCTATAAAAAATAAAGTACAAAAATGAAAATAATAGTTCCAATGGCAGGTCGTGGCTCCAGGCTAAGACCACATACCTTAACTGTACCAAAACCGTTAATTCCTGTGGCAGGAAAATCTATCGTTCATCGTTTGGTCGAAGATATTGCAAAGATTTTAAAAGAACCAATTGAAGAAGTGGCTTTTATATTAGGAGATGAAGCTTTTTTTGGAGCTGATCTTGTGGAAAGCTTACAAGAATTAGCAGGAAGTTTAGGAGCAAAAGCATCTATTTATCGCCAGGATTTACCGTTGGGAACAGGTCATGCCATTATGTGTGCAAAAGAATCTTTGTCGGGTCCGGCAGTAATTGCATACGCTGATACTTTAATCAGGGCTGATTTTGAATTAGACCCTGCTGCTGATGCTGTAATCTGGGTAAAGCAAGTTGATCAGCCGGAAGCATTTGGCGTTGTAAAATTAAACGGGAATAATGAAATTATAGAATTGGTAGAAAAACCAAAAGAATTCGTAAGCGATTTAGCCGTTATCGGAATTTATTATTTTAAAGAAGTTGGTGATCTGAAAAAAGAACTTCAGGGAGTTTTGGATAATAACATTCAGAATGGTGGAGAATATCAGATCAATGATGGAATTAAGGCAATGATGGCTAACGGAAAAGTTTTTAAAACCGGAAGTGTAGACGAGTGGATGGATTGCGGAAACAAAGATGTAACGGTTGAAACCAATTCCAGAATGTTAGGTTTTTTGCATAAAGACGGAGAACATTTAGTGGATTATAACGTAACTTTAGATAATTCAACAATTATTCCACCCTGTTATATTGGTGAAAATGTAGTATTAAAAAATACAACTGTCGGTCCAAATGTTTCATTAGGAAAAGGAACACGTGTTGAAAACAGTACGATAAAAAACAGTTTGGTACAGACAAATTCGCATATAAAAAATGCCAATTTAGATAATGCAATGATTGGAAATCATGTTAGTTATGATGGTAAGTTTACCAGTATAAGTATTGGTGACTATTCTGTTTTAGAATAAAATAATAATTTGAAATGAAATTATGTAAATGATGACAAAAGGAGTTTTTGTAATTTTAGTTTCCATTTTGCTTGGCAATCCAAATATTGTTATGGCTCAGACTGAACCAGAAGATATTGCTATGGTTACAGATGAATATCAGGACTCTTTTTTTGAATCATTAAAACAAAAAGGAATTGAAAATTATGACAAAGCAATTGTTTCATTAGAAAAATGCATTAAATTAAAACCTAATGATGCTGTTGCTTATTTTGAATTGGGTAAAAATTATTTAAAACTAAAGGATTATCAAAACGCACAAAACGCATTTGAAAAAGCAACTCAATTAGACCCAAAAAATAAATGGTACTGGTTAGGAATTTATGATGTGAGTTACGAAACCAAGAACTATACTTTGGCAATTGAGACTATTCAGAAAATTATACCATTTGACGAAGAATATAAAGATGATTTGATTTCGTTGTACATGATTACCAATCAATATGACAAAGCACTTTTGACGATTAATGAAATGAATGATAAGTTTGGAAAATCTGATGATCGCGAAAGATATAAATTACAGATTCTGTCTCAGGGAAAATATCAAAATGTCGAAATTGATAATTTGATAAATCAGATCAGACAAAATCCAAAAGACGAATCCAATTATGTAAACCTGATTATTTTATATTCAAAATCAGAAGAGACGGATAAAGCGTTGGGGGTTGCAAAACAATTGGCAAAGGAAATCCCGACCTCAGAATGGGCACAGGTAAGTTTATTTAAAGGATATTTAGATCAAAATCAGGCAGACAAAGCAATTAAGGCAATGAATGCTATTTTGTCAAATTCAAAAATTGATACAAAGTTTAAACATAGGACTTTGAATGAATTTTTGATTTTTGTGAATAAAAACCCGCAATATGCAGCTGAGTTAGAAAAAGCGATTGGCTATTTTGACAACGATCCAAACGTAGATGTTGCAAAAGAAATTGCGAAATTCTATCACAGTAAAGGGCAATTTGAGAATGCTGTTAAATATTATGAGAAAGACTTAAAGACAAACTCAGATACTGATCTTGAAACCAATTTGCTTTTGCTTGAAGCCTATGCCCAGGCAAAACAATTTGAATCAATGACCAAAAGAGCAATGACTATGATTGAGGTTTATCCAAGTCAGCCGCAATTTTATTATTATTCAGGATTAGGAAGCAACCAATTGAAGCAATTTAAGAATGCAAAAACCGTTTTAGAAATGGGGCTTGATTATATAGTTGATGATAAAAAGCTGGAAGCAGATTTTAATATTCAACTAGGGGAAGCTCATAATGGGTTAGGAGATGCAAAGAAAAAAGAGGAATACTTTTTGAAGGCAAATGGATTATTAAAAAAAACAAAGTAAAGATTAGACTGAGATGAAAAAATATATAGCAATATTGTTGGTAACCATTTTTATGATTTCGTGTAAATCTAAACAGGCGGCATTACAAAATAGTAATACAGAAACGTCAGCTAAAATTGACAATAAAACAGTAGAAAAACACTATGAAAATAAATTAGATTTTTCTACATTATATATCAAAGCAAGTGCAAAATACGTTGATGAAAAACAAAACCAGAATGTAACGGCAGAGATTAAGATCGAAAAAGACAAGCAAATTTTAATAAGTGTTCGTTTTTTAGGAATCACAATGGCAAAGGCATTAATTACACCAACTGCAGTAAGCTACTACGAAAAAATAAAAGGCACTTATTATGAAGGTGATTTTACAAGTTTAAGTAAATGGCTTGGAACCGAACTGGATTATAGCAAAGTGCAAAATTTATTGGTTGGAGAAGCTTTGGATGATTTAAGAAAAGGAAAATATACACAGACAATCGTAGAAAACCTTATTCGCTTAGAAAACGAAAAAGAAACAAACCTAAAAAAGGCTTTCTTTTTGGAACCTGAAAAATATTTACTGCAAAAAGAGCAAATTTCTCAGGTCTCAGAAAACATGATGTTAGAAATTAAATATTCAGATAATAAAGTTTTTGATCAGGGAACGCTTCCGACAAGTATTGAAATTAACGCAATTCAGCCTAAAGGGAAAACAGATATTAATTTGAATTATAACACAATTTCCTTTAACGAAGAACTTTCTTTTCCATATAGTGTTCCAAGTGGCTATAAAAAAGTTATAATTAAGTAAATTTGCAAAAAGATATCAGAAAAATGCCAAAATTTCTCCTAAGCCTAATTTTTATATGCGCCACAACTTTTGTGTGGGCACAGGACTCGCAACAAGAAAAACTGGAACAGCGAAAAGCCCAGATTCAGCAGCAAATTCGGGATAATGAAAAAATGCTAAAATCGGTAAAACAAAAAGAAAAATCAGCAGTTAATGTTTATTTGATTCAGCAGAATAAAATTAAACTGAAGGAAAAACTGATTAATACTACGGCTAAGCAGGAAAGACTTTTAAGCAATGATATGTATATTAATCAATTAAAAGTAAATAAGCTTAAAAGAGAATTGGCAGTCCTGAAAGAAGACTATGCGAAGATGATCCTTAAATCGTACAAAAGCCGTTCTGAACAAAGCAGAGCTATGTTTATTTTGTCTTCAGAAAGTTTTTTACAGGCCTATAAAAGAGCGCAATATTTAAAACAATATACCAATTTCAGAAAAAATCAAGGTTTAGAAATTCAGTCTAAAACAGCAGAATTAATTGATTTTAATGCTAAATTAGATAAACAAAGACAGGTAAAGAAAAAGATAATTGCTGAGAATAAAAAAGAAAAACAAAGCTTAGAAGTTGAAAGAAAAGAGCAGCAAAAGCTGGTTAATTCGATCAAAAAAGATAAAAATAAGATTATAGCTGATACAAGAAGCAAACAAGCAGAATCTAAACGAATAGACAGACAGATAGATCGTTTGATCCGGGAAGCAATTGCTGAGGCAAATAGAAAAGCAGCCTTAGAAAGAGCGAAGGAAAATCCAGGTTCAGCACCATCAAAAGCCCCGGTCTCATCATCAAAAATTGCTTTGACGCCTGAGGGTAAAATTTTAGCAGCAGATTTTAAGGCAAACAGAGGAAAATTGCCATGGCCGGTAGAAAAAGGATTTATTTCTCTTGGATATGGAGATCAGCCACATCCACTTTATCCTTCGTTAACTGTTCATAATTCGGGAGTTGAAATTACGACTGAATCAGGTGCCACTGCACGTGCGGTATTTGAAGGAGAAGTTTCAAGCATTATGGTCTTGTCACCAATTAACAGGGCTGTAATGATTCAGCATGGAAATTATTTTACTGTTTATCAAAACCTAAGTCAGGTTTTTGTAAATAAAGGCGATAAAGTTAATATCAAACAGAGTATTGGAAAAGTAAGAACAAGCGGTGATACAGGAAAAACGGTTATCAAGTTTTTAATTCTTCAGAATACATCAAATAACAATCCCGAAGGATGGTTGCAAAACAGATAACAAAAAGGAGATGAAAGTCTCCTTTTTTATTTAATAATAGCCAATTCAAATACATTTTGTTGAATACGAAATTGCAATGATTGAATTTAAAAATAGTATTTTTGCAGTATGGAAACAAATAGACAGAAAAAAATAGGCGGTGTCATCCAAAAAGATTTGGTCGATATTTTGCAGGGTGAAGTGAGAAAAAACGGAATTAATAATTTAGTAATTTCGGTATCCAAAGTAAGTGTGACTTCAGATTTATCTGTAGCGACTGTGTATTTAAGTATTTTTCCGCAAGAGAAAGCAAAAGAAACTTTAGAAGGAATAAAATCGAATACTACTTTAATTAAGCACGACTTGTCGCAACGTGTGCGTTTGCAGTTGCGACGTGTACCAAATCTGGTATTTTTTATCGATGACTCTTTAGATTATATCGAAAAGATTGACAACGCTTTGTCAAACAGAGAAAACCCAATTGAAAACCGTGATCTTTTAGAAAAAAGAAGAAAATCATAAATTGAATTTCCCTCTCTACATAGCCAAACGTTATATTTTTAGCAGAAGTAAAAACAATGCTATAACTATTATCAATCGCATTGCCAGCATGGGAATCATTGTTGGTACGATGGCTTTGTTTGTGGTTTTATCCGTTTTTAGCGGTTTGAAGGTTTTCAGTCTTTCGTTTACAAACGAAATAGATCCTGATTTAAAAATGACCAGCACTTACGGAAAGTCATTTTTGATTACACCTGATCAGGAAAATCAAATTAAGAAAATAGAAGGTGTCGCTTCCTACACTAAAATTATCGAAGAGCGAGTTTTGTTTTTGTTTAAAGACAAACAGCAGGTTACCTATTTAAAAGGTGTTGATAGCTTGTATCCTGTGGTTAACGATATCAAAAAAAAGCTTTTTAATGGCCAATGGCTAAAACCCGATACATTTCAGGTAGTTATTGGGTACGGAATTGCCAGTGATTTTTCTATGGGAATAATGGATTTTGAAAATCCATTACAGATATTCGCACCAAAACCCGGTAAAGGAGCAATTGAAAATCCAGAAGAAGCATTTAATAAAACAGATGTACTGCCAGTCGGAATTTATTCGGTAAGCGAAGAATTAGATTCTAAATACGTTTTTGCCGATTTAGGTTTGACACAGGAATTATTGCAATATAAACCCAATCAAATTTCAGGTATTGAATTGAAATTAAAACCGGATGCTAATGAAGAAAGTATTAAATCTGAATTGAAAACCATTTTCAACAACAAAATTACCCTAAAAAACAGAGCGGAGCTTAATGAGTCATTGTATAAAATGCTCAATACTGAAAATATCGTTGTTTACTTAATTTTTACGCTGGTCATAATCGTGGCACTTTTTAATTTGGTTGGAGCCCTAATTATGATGATTTTAGAAAAGAAAGGAAACTTAAAAACCCTTTTCAATTTAGGAACCGAAATCAGTCATCTTCGAAAAATATTTTTGCTTCAGGGAACTTTGTTAAGTGTTTTTGGAGGTATAATCGGACTTGTTTTAGGGATGATTTTAGTACTTCTTCAGCAGCAATACGAACTGATTATGATTACGCCAACTTTGGCCTATCCTGTTGTTTTTTCTTTCGAAAACGTACTAATCGTAATGGGAACCATTGTTACTCTTGGATTTGTGGCTTCTTTAATTGCCAGCAGCCGTGTGAGTAAAAAGTTGTTAGATTAGTATTTTCTTTATCAAAATATTACTTATATTTACCGCCTTAAAAATTTACAGCATATGATTGTTTCTGCCTAATCCTATTTTATTTTTTAATAATTAGGATACTTACGTTTTTACTTTTAAGTTCAGATCAATACATCTGGACCAATTTTATCATTTATCCTAAAAATATCATGACAGAAACAACCCTACAGAAAAGTCTGTTTTCTAAAATTTTTACCACATTAAAACAAGCCCTTAAAGGCGATGAATCTTTTGATTATACAGCCGGAAGCATTAAAAAAGCCGTTATCCTGTTAGCCATTCCGATGGTTTTGGAAATGATGATGGAATCGGTTTTTGCTTTAGTCGATTTATATTTCGTTGGTCATTTAGAGCATTCGAGTTTTGCGATTCAGACCGTTGGTCTAACCGAATCTGTACTTACCATTATTTATTCTTTGGCTATCGGAATGAGTATGGCGGCAACAGCAGTTGTGGCACGACGAATTGGGGAAAAAGATCCGGTTGCTGCTGCAAAAGCCGGAATGCAGGCCATCATTATTGCTTTTGCAGTGAATAGCATAATGAGTGTCTTGGGTGTAATTTATGCCAAAGATATTCTGATTTTGATGGGCGCATCAGTTGATGCTGCAGAACACGGTTACCGATTTACACAAATTATGATTGGAAGCAGCTTATGTATTATGCTTTTATTCTTAATCAACGGAATATTTCGCGGTGCCGGAAATGCTGCCATTGCCATGAAAAGTTTGTGGCTGGCGAATATTTGCAACATTATTTTATGTCCAATTTTAATTAATGGCTTAGGACCAATTCCTGCTTTTGGATTAATCGGTGCGGCCTTTGCAACCACTTTAGGGAGAACTATTGGCGTATTATATCAAGTATACCATTTGTTTTTTGGGAAAGGTGCTTTAAGAATTGTAATCTCTTATTTTATTCCGGACTTCAAGCAGATAAAAGCTTTAGTAAAAATTGCTGCTCCGGGAATTTTACAATTCGTAATTGCTTCCTGCAGCTGGATTTTTCTGGCGCAATTAGTTGCCACAACTGGAGGTGATCACGGTTCTGCCGGTTATCAGACAGCACTTCGAATTATGATGTTTTTTATTCTTCCTGCCTGGGGATTGAGTAATGCTGCCGCTACTTTGGTGGGACAAAACTTAGGCGCCAAACAAATTGAACGTGCCGAAAAATCAGTTTTTACGACTGCGAAGTACAATGTTATTTTTATGGCCACGATTATGATTATTTCATTGTGTTTTGGCAAATACATTGTTTCCTTTTTCACAAACGACGAAATGGTTAGAACAGTCGCTGCTGAAGCATTACAAATTATGAGTGCCGGATTTGTTTTTTACGGAATCGGAATGGTTTTGATTAATACTTTTAATGGAGCAGGGGATACCTGGACACCAACCGGAATTAATTTCTTCGGATTTTGGCTGTTCCAGATTCCATTGGCTTATGTATTGGCAAAACATTTTAATATGGGGCCAACCGGTGTTTTTATTGCAATTCCGGTTGCTGAAACCGCCATAACTTTGGCTGGAATTGTACTTTACAAAAGAGGTAAGTGGAAACGTATTCAGGTATAATTAACATATTAAAAGAAAAGAGCTTCATATCGAAGCTCTTTTTTTATGCTTTAAACAAACTCATAACCTGCATAAACCTTTTCAATTTCTTTCATAACATTGAATAAATCTTCAGGAGCATCAGTGGTAACCAGTTTTTGTTTGTATTCTTTAAAAGAATGGATTCCTTTGAAATAATTGGTATAATGACGACGCATTTCAACAATTCCCAGTCGCTCTCCTTTCCAGTCCATCGACCATTGCAGGTGATTTCTGGCGGCTTCAACACGATCTGCAACTGTTGGAGCAGGTAAGTGTTCTCCCGTATTGAAGAAATGTTTGATTTCATTAAAAATCCAGGGATAACCAATGGCTGCACGACCAATCATGATGCCGTCGATACCGTATTCATTTTTATATTTTAATGCTTTTTCAGGACTGTCGATATCGCCATTTCCAAAAATTGGCATTGTAATTCTCGGGTTGTTTTTTACACGTGCAATATGCGACCAATCGGCGTGGCCTTTGTACATCTGGGCACGGGTTCTGGCGTGAATTGTCAAGGCCTGAACACCAATATCCTGAAGTCTTTCGGCAACTTCATCGATATTGATTGAGTTGTCATCCCAGCCCAGACGTGTTTTTACTGTGACAGGCAAATCGGTACTTCTAATAACCGCTTTCGTTAAACGAACCATCAAATCGACATCTTTCAAAACTCCGGCACCGGCACCTTTACAAACTACTTTTTTTACCGGACAACCAAAATTGATATCCACTAAATCGGGTTTTACTGTAGAAACAATTTTAGACGAAAGCGCCATTGCCTCTTCATCTCCACCAAAAATCTGAATTCCAACAGGACGTTCATAATCAAAAATATCCAGCTTCATTCGGCTTTTGATAGCATCACGAATCAATCCTTCTGATGAAATAAATTCAGAATACATTAAGTCAGCACCGTGCGTTTTGCATAATCTGCGAAACGGCGGATCACTAACATCTTCCATCGGTGCGAGTAATAAAGGAAATTCGGGTAATTCTATGTTGCCAATCTTGACCATCTTCAATATTTTGTGCAAAATTACAACATTTAGTTTAATTCACAGCAAAACTATCAAAGGCTTGATTTTGAGGGGTTGTTATTCTCACCATATGATATAAATTCATTTAACGAAGAGGTTGTATTTCGTAATCTTAAACTGCATTAGCAAACACACGATTAATACAAGTTCATATAAAACTTTGCGCAAAGCTAAATGAACTAATATCACTTACATGGTGGAAAAAGTTTTTACAGGGTATTTCGATAATCAAAAAACCGAATTGGTTTTCGGCTCATCGGATTAAATACTAAAGGATTTAAAGTTTCTTTAGAAGCAAACTCAATTTTTGGGGTTACTCTTAATTTGGCTCTGAAATGATCTTTGATTTCCTGTAGGAATTCAGGAATTTGATTTTTTACGGCAATTTTTATCAGGATTTCATCTGTTCCTAAATCATTGGTCGAGATCTCAATAATATGATTCTCAATATTATCAAAACCACTCAGGACATCGTTCATTGCTGGTGGATAAAGCGTGGTTCCTTTGTATTTGATCATTTGTTTTTTGCGTCCAATTACAGGACCGACGCGCAAAGTATTTCTTCCGCATTTGCAAGGTTCGTTGTGTAACTGAACAATATCTCCAGTTTTAAAACGGAGTAACGGCATGGCTTCAATACCTAAAGTGGTAAAAGTCAATTCGCCGGTTTCACCATTTTTCACAGGCATATTGTTTTCGTCCAAAACTTCTACAATAATTAATTCCGGATGATGATGACCGCCAATTCCGTGCTCACATTCCGTAAAAGCAGTACTCATTTCAGTAGAAGCATAAGTCGAAAACAACTTAATATTCCATTTTTCAGTGATTTTTTTAGATAAAGTATTCATTGAAAAATCCTGATTTCTCAAAGACTCTCCAATGCAGATAGCACCTTTTATACTGGAATTATTATAATCGATTCCATGAATTTCGGCATATTCAATTAGTTTCAAAAGAAAGGAAGGAACCGTAATTAAATACGAAGGTTTGTATTTTAAAATCGAATCCCATTGCAATTCCGGTATTCCTGCACCTACGCGAATGACACCTACTTTGAGTTTTCGTAATCCTAAAAAGTAAGCCAGACCCGCCATAAATTTTCGGTCGATTGTGGTCATTAATTGCACCACATCGCCTTCTGCAATTCCGGCACAGGCAAACGAAATAGCTTCATTATAGGCCAATCGATCTAAATCTGAATCGGTTAAACCAAAAGTTACCGGATCGCCCAAAGTCCCGGAAGTAGAGGCATAATCAATAATTTTATTTTGCGGAACACACAAAAAATCATCATTGTATTGCTGTAAATCTTCTTTAGTGGTTACAGGCAAATATTGTAAATCTTCCAGCATTTTGATTTTTGAAATATCGATGTTTCTTTCTGCAAAAAGACGTTTATAAAAAGAAGAATTGCCATTGATATAAGTCAAAAGTTCCGCTAATTTTTGTTCCTGAAAAATTTTAATTTCTTCTAAAGAATCTTTTTCTATTGCTGGAATCATTGTAATTTTCTTTTGATTTTTTTTAAGTATTTTTCAATTTCTGCTTTTTCAGGTGCGGTAGTAATTTCTTTGGTTAATGCTTTTTCAAAATTAGCCTGAGCCTGACGAAATTCTTTTTTTTGATAAAAGTACAACCCCGTTTTGTAATACACAACCCAATAATCAGGGTTTAGGGATTGATAGTTCCGGATAAATTCAGCAGAAATTATCTCTTTATTTTTCTGATACAAATCGAACTGATTATTTTCAATTTTGAACTTTTTATAATTTTGAAAAGCCGGACTTTCCAAAAATGGATCTTTAGCAATATTTAAATTTTCTTCCTCGAATGAAATTGCCAGATTCGATTTTCTCTCCTTAAAAATGGAATCCAAGTTATAGCAGACAAACTCACCTAATTGATACGGATTTGCGGAAATCCAAACCAGTTTTTCTTTAGGTTTAAAAATAATTCCGTGATGTGCCAGCAATTGGTTTAATGCTTTTTCGTTTCCATAACCTAAATCTATATTTTGCAAACCGTCTTTATTTCGAAGAATTGCAGAAGCGATTTTTGGATTAATTTTTTTGTTTTCAGAGAGAAGTTCCTCCATTCTTTCAAAGCGATATTTCGAATGGCTATTGTTGATTTGCAATTGATTACGTTTGTCATTTTTTAATTTTTCGCTTTGAAAATGATTCGAACAAATCAACTGATTGGTATTGGGAATATCATAAACATCCATTTCCCTGGGCGAAACTTCAATCAAGATGGCTTTGTTGTCATGTGCGCTTCCCACCATAATAGATTCAGAAACAAAAACCTTTCTTTTTTTAGCAATAGCAACAGCTTCTTCAATGTTTTTGGCATGTTGCAAAATCTCACGGGTCAGAATAGAAATTGGGGTTTTGGCACTTAACGGGATTTTAGATTTTGATGCATTTATAGTGACCGTCAAACCTTCCTTATTCATTCCGGAAACGGCACCAATCATTCCGGGCCAGGTCACCATCATAAAAGGATGACCCTGCTCTGGATTTATAAAGGCTACAATTTTATTTTCTGCGAAAGCGTCATTTACATAAAAATCAAAATTACGACCGAGAATCAAATTTCCGTCTTCGGATTTTTCTCCCCATGCAGCAAAAGAAGAGCAGCCAACCAAAGCCAGATCCTGAAGAGCGTGACCAATGTCATGGGCGCCGTGCAAGTATAAACTGCGCTGGTATTGAGGTGCGATATCGTTGAAATTTTGCGAAGTATATTGCGAAACACCATAAATTTCGACCTGGTATTCATCAGGGACATTTTTATATAATTTTCGATTGTACCATTTTAGAAAATTCCGAAGCAAATTCTGCTGCAATTTGGAAGGAACAAAATCTTCAATTCTGGAGAAAAATATTTTTTCCTGTTGTTCCAAAAGAGAATCAGACAAGGCTCCCGTAGTAAGACCAATTTCAAACGGATCACCTTCAACATATAATTCCCACAGACCTTGTTTGTTTTTTAAAAACGAATTTTTACCCGAAAGAAATACACTATCAGATTGTTTGGTTACAACAGGTTTAGTGGTGTTATAAGGCGCAATATCAGGTAAATGTTTTTTTGACTTCGATGTTCCGCAAGCAATAAACACCAAAGTAAAACTGATAAGGAAAAGCAATGTAATTCGACTCTTCATACGCTTTTTTTATTCAGATGACTGATTGATTTTGGTCACTAAATATTCTTTCCCAAGAATTTCAGAACAGGTTACGACAGCTCCAATAGTTACTCCCAAAACACCGTGCATATTGATGCTTTGTCCAGTAAGATAAAGATTGTCTAATTTGGTTTTTGAAGGAATAAGGGTTTTCATCGGATTGCTGCAATCTTTCACATAACCATACATATTACCATTGTGTCCTCCAATATAATCCCGATAAGAAAGCGGTGTTGAAGTATGAATCGATCGAATACAATCTTTTATTCCTGGAAATTTAAGTTCAATTTCATCAAGAAATTTAGCTGTTTTTCTAGATTTGAATTCTTCATAATTTTCTCCGCGGTCATTTTTTTCAGCAGTTGTATTAAAAGTATTCATCCAGGGAGTGACATCGTCAAATTTCATATAGGTAATAAAGGTCATTCCTTCGGCCCATATTTCCTGTTTGTTTGAAGCATTCATCGAAGCCATAAATGCTTTTGGCCATGAATCGTCATCATAATCATGAGCCGTCCAGACTTCGCTGCTTTTTTTAAAATGATAATGATTGTGATTGATGTATTTAAAAGTTTCAGGCTTAAAAACAATATATAAACTAAAGGCCGAAATTACGCCTTCAAGACTTTGAATTCTGCTATAAAATGCTTTTCTGAAATTTTCCTCACCGGCGAGTTTCAGTGTAGTTTTGGGTTCGATATTAGAGATGAAATGCAAGCCTGAAACTTCAGTTCCGTCTTTCATTTCAGCCGACACGACCTTATTGTTTTCGACTTTTAGACGCGTAACTTCTTTATATTTATAAAATTCACCACCATGTTTTTTGAGTTGTTTCAAAAGTTGTTTGGTAATCTGACTGCCACCGTTTATGCAGCGCCATGAACTTTGAATATATGAATTTACAGAAAGGGCATGAACATAAAATGGCGATTTATCAGCGATACCGGCATACAAAAAATTAGAACCGGCCAATACCGCTTTCAGTTTTTCATTTGTAGTAAAGCTCTCAATAGTTTCTTTTGCATTTAATGCCAGGATTTCATTGTCATATTTTCCTTCCCAGTTTAAATTATACAGTGGAAAAGAGTCACAGATTGTTTTTAATTTGTCGCAATAATTCTTGATATTTTCTTTTTCTTCAGGGAAATAGCTGCCTAATTGCTGAACAAAATTATCATAACCCTGTGCATGTGGATATTGGGTAGTATCGTCTTCAAAAGAAATAATGTCAAAACCATTTTCATCTAATTTTTTTAGGTTCAAATGATCGATAATTCCTAAATATTTAAAATATTCATGAAGATTCTGACCTTCGCTTAAACCTCCGATATAATGAATTCCGGTATCAAAAATGGTTTTATCCCGAACAAATGTCTGCAGGTTTCCGCCATATTGATTGTTTTTTTCGAGCACACACACGCTGTAGCCTTCTTTAGCAAGAATAACAGCCGAGACCAAACCACCTAAGCCGCTGCCAACAATTACCACGTCATATTGCTCCTTCATTCTTTTTTCTTAAATATGATTAAGTTATTTTTTTCCAAAACAGAATCAAATCCAAAGCTAATTAAAGTATTTTTTAGTCCCGGACTATGCACCAAAATTACACACGGAGTAGTAGAAACGACTTTTTGAATTTCGTTATAATTTTCGTCCGAAATTAAAACAGCATCGTATTGAATTTCCTGAATGGTTTCCAGATTTTCAAGATATCTTATTTTTCTTTTTTTAGCAATATAATTGGTTTTGGCAATGTCTCTTTTTTCTTCGTCAGCAAAATAAGAATCTATTTTTCGCTGTGGTTCCTGCAAAGTTAATAAAACATCCAATTGTCCGTAATCATTTCCTAAATGTACTATTTTGGCTTTCGCCGAAATGTGCTGGTTTAAATGATAATAGGTTTCGAGATGGTTTTTCAGGTTTTGCTTTACACTTTTTACGATTTCCATTTCCTTGTAATCATAACTATGAATCAGCATTTTTTTGAAATAATCAGGACCTTCTAGTTCCTGACGCGTTTTGCTGAATTCAGTTTTGAAAAAAGTACTGATTTGTTTAGTTCTTTCGGCATAATTTTTTCCGAAAGAAAGGTTTTCAGGAGTAATTCTTTCTAAAATAGAAACTGTAATATTGCCATCGTGAATGATAAAATCGCCTTTTGGAAGCACTTCTGAAACACCATGAATCAATACCGGAAAGATATCCAAATTAAATTCTTCGGCAAGAAAAAAAGCACCTTTGTGAAAACGCTTAATCTGATTGTTTTCAGAGCGGGTTCCCTCAGGAAAAATCATAATCGAATAGCCTTCGTTTACTTTTTGGCGCAAATGTTCAATTCCGTTTTCAAGCCCTTCAGAAACCGGATAAAAACCTGCTTTTTTAACGGTAGCACCAAAAATAGGGGAGTTGTACACCCAATCGTTTACTAAAAAAATAATTTTTGGGCTCAGCATTCCGATTGCCAAGATGTCTAAAAATGAAGAATGATTGGCAATAATTATCGCTGGTTTTTCGAAATTTTCATTAAAATTATTGATGATTTTCTTCTCAACAAACGGATTTGAATACAAGACTGATTTCATAAATTTCGAAATCACATATCGAAATCCTCTCATTTTGGTTTTTTCACTTATTGGCAGAATCGGCATAATAATCAAACTGCAAAGCGACATTAAAACACCTCCAAAACCATAGTAAAAAAAGGACAGAACGCCATTTACAAAACTGCGTAATTCGAAAGGTGCATTTCCGTTTTTTGGTCTGTTTGATAAAAACAATTTAAAAAGAATCGGGTAGAAGATAAAAGTGATAATCAATGCTGCAAAAACTCCAATTAAGGAAACGGATGAAATCGATCTTAACGCAGGATGTTTCGCAAAAATCATGGCGCCAATTCCTAAAATGGTTGTGATAACGGCCAAAATTATCGAGGTCCTGTAAATTGCAATTTCGTTTTTTCCGGTAGTATATTCTTTTTGAAGTGCGCTCGTCATGAAAATACTAAAATCAACACCGTGTCCAAAAATCAATGTGCAGACAATCATGCTGAAAATATTCATCTGAATGCCAAAAAGACCCATCATCCCTGCAGTTACAATTCCGGTTAAAGCAATCGGAATGCAGCTCACAATAACCAATTCAATTCTTCTAAAGAAGAAAAACAGAATCAGAATTACAGCCACAAATGAGTAATTGACAAGCGAATTAAAATCGGTTTTCAAAGTGCTGAAAAACGTTTCGTTCATTTGCTGTCTGTCAATGGCAATCAGTTTATTTTTGGCTGAAGCCGATTTTACAAAAGCATCCCGCTGTTTAGGCGTAACTTTTACTAAAGTCGAAATGGTGTAAAAACTATTTTTTTCGGTTACAAATTCTTTCAATTGTAACGCCTGAATTTTTAAATAATCTTTGGCAGAAATGGGTCTAAAATCAAAGTCTAAATGATCATAAAAAGTAGAATAAGTAGTTGGCTTAAAACCGAGTTTTGAACCTTCGGCAATTAATTGTGATTTTAAAAGCTGTTTTTTATTGGTATCCCAAAATGAATTCCACTGATCAATTTTCTGTTGTTGTTGCTTCTGCGAAAGCATAATTCCACCAACAGAACTGAAATTCAATATTTTGTTGTCTTGTTTCTCTTTGGATAAATCAGAAAAAAGCCGGCTGTTGTTTTGCAAAACTTCTTCCATACTTTTTCCGTACGAAGCCACATATATAGTTTTCGAAGTTAAACTCGTGCTTTCTTCCAGTTCTTTTTCTGCTGCTTTAATTTCCTTTGGAACAAAATTCAATTGCGATAAATCATTATTGAAACCAACATCATTATAGGTAAAAAAGCAGACAATCGTAATTAAGACACAAAAGCCAATCAGGATTTTATTGTTATGAAAAGAAAAATGAGCCAGTTTATCGATCACATTTTTCTTGTGTTCAAAATTGTTTTCTTTTGGTTTGTATAAATGCGGGACAATCAAAAGCGAGAAAGATGCAGAAGCCATAACGATGACGGCAGCAAAAATTCCGAGATCATTCAACGCATCTGATTTCACAAAAAGCAGACATAAAAAAGCAACTGCCGTAGTCGAACTGCTCATAATAACCGGCATAGTAATGTCTTTGTACAAAGTTTTTATATCGCTGTTATGCTTGTAATGCGTGAGAATATGAAGGGAATAGTCAATTGTAATTCCAAGTAAAATAGAACCAATTCCGAGTGAAATAGCTGAAATCTGTTCTTTCACAAAATATAAAAACGCCACGGCAAACAAAGCCCCAAAAACAGTTGGAATAAAAATGATGAGCGGAATAAGGATTTTTCTATAAAACAAAATCAAAATGAGCATTAGCGTAACCATCGCAATTGTTGTGGTCAGCATGATATCGCTTTTAATTTGATTGGCATTGGCAACGGCAATCAAAGCTGAACCAAAATAACTGATCGAAGTTTTGCCTTTAAATTTGTGATTTAAATTTTCCTGAATGGATTTAAGCTTTTCGGCAAAAATCGTGTTTTTCTCTGTTTCGCTCGATGGAAGATTTGAAGTGATAAAAAGCAATAATTTCTTTTTGTCTTTGGTCATGACAAAACCATTGTCGAGTATAAAATCGTCACCAACATTTAATTGCTGTAATTTTTTTAAGGCAATAAACGAAATCCCAAGCGGATCCTGCAGAATAAAATCTTTCGTTACAAATCCGGATGGTGAAATAATAGATTTGTAATTTCCCTCTACGGTTGCTACAATGCTGTCTTTTTGCAGTTTATTCTGAATGGATTCATAATCTTTATTGTCCAGAAAAAGCGGTAAATTTCTGTAAACAAAATCAATAGTTTCCTGAATATTTTCTTCCTCAATTTTTCCCTGAATTCCGGTGATGTAAGGTTTGCAGGAATTTGAAACGCTATCTGAAAAAACAGTTGCCATTTCTTTTAGGTCTTCATCAGAACCATTTTTTTCGAGTTTGAAAATGACGGTTATTTTATCGGCGAAATTTAATTGTTTTAAAACTTTTGCTGTAACATCAGCCTTATCGTTTGTTGGAATTAATTTAGTAATGTCTTCTTCAAATTTGATTTGAGAAGCGAAAAATCCAAAAATAAAAAGTATCAAAACAGCCAATACAACCGACAAGGATTTTCTTCGGTTGACAAACAAATGAATGGCGTAGAAATAGTGATGCATAATTTTTATTATTGTTTTTTCAGTATTATAACACTACTGAACACTCCAAGAGATTTTACAAATTTCCAGAATTGATTTGTGCTAATTTGTGAAATTTGCGGTAAAATAAATTATTATTAAGATTGTTTTTTGGTAAAAGCAGTTAAAAGCAAATAACTGACAAGGCCAAAAAACAATGCCAAAACGGATGCTAAAATAAGACTTCCAACGATATATTGCGTTGCATTTTTCTGAATATCATCAAGTGTCACGGAACTGTCTAAAAACAAAGGGGTTTCGTTCGATACAAAATAGCTTCCCATTTTTAACGACCCATAAATAACAAACGGAATAAAAGGAGGAAAACTTACATTGGAGGATAAATAAGCAATGACTTTATTGAGCCTGAACAAGGCAGCAAAAGTAAAAAGTAAAATAGTCTGAAGTCCCCAGAACGGAGAAATTCCAATAAAAATTCCCAAAGCGATTGCAGCCGATTTTTTAAAATTTGAATCTTTGCTTTCTAAAATATCTTCAAGAAAGAACTTTTTAAAACCTTTTTTTTTTGCCCGGCGAAAGAAATCCCGGGGTTTGATATACAAAAGTGCATTGGTAACCAAAACCGTATTTAAGATACTGATTCGGGTAAAATCGCGAAATGGCCGAAAATGTGAAACACGCTCTGCAGGATCATATAAAACCTGAATGGGAATGTTTTTTACCGGAATTCCTTTCCAGGCTGAACGCACAATTACTTCAATCTCAAACTCAAATTTATTGGTATAAAATTGTTTCGGAATCAATTGTAAAGGATATAATCTGAAACCTGATTGTGTGTCATCGAGCTTAATTCCGGTTTCAAATTTGAACCAAAAGTTCGAGAATTTATTTCCGAAACTGCTTTTCTTTGGCACATTTTCCTGTGTCATGTTGCGACTTCCAATTAATAAAGAATTCGGTTCGTTTTGAATTTCCAAAATAAAATTCGGAATATCGGAAGCAAAATGCTGTCCGTCAGAGTCGATTGTAATCGCATATTCGAATTTCATTTCGATTGCCTTTCGGAATCCGTTTCTGAGCGCCCTTCCTTTTCCTAAGTTCTGAGGATGATGAATTTGTGTTAACTGAGAATAGGATTTTAAAATTTCGCTAGTGTCATCGGTCGAGCCATCATTGACAATTATGATATTGGAAGTGTATCCTAAAATAAAATCCAATACTTTTCGCAGCGTCTTGTGATTATTGTACGTTGGAACAATAACACAAAAGGAAGTCGAATTTAGAAGATCGTGCTGTGACAAAGTAGGTTTCATTTGTAGTTTTGCTTTCGCTTACTTCACAAATTGTTTTTCTTTTTCAGAAAAACTTTTAGACTGTAAAATAAAATTTTTCAGGTATTCTTTTAAGGTATTGTTTTGAGCTGAATAATGCTCTGTAATGAAATTTTTGTCTTCTTTGATATTCTTTTTATAACCGGTTATTCCGGGAACATTTTCCTGAATGCTCAATCGGATCATTCTGATTTCGATATTATCAGGATCACTTTTTATAGTCGATTCGAGTAATTTTGCTCCTTCTTTGAAACGATCAATCTTTTCGCCTAATTTTTTTTCAAATTTTGAATCCACTAAAATCGAAGCCGCTTTATAAGCTACTAAAATTTTATCATCATCATTGGAAATATTAGCTAATTTCACCGTAAAATCTTTTGCATTCGCTTCAGATTTTGTAACCGTTGGATACAGTTTTCTAATAGCGGCCAAATCCTGAGCACCAACAAAATTTACCCATAAAAGTAATGTTAACAGCAGTTTCATATCAAAGTTTTTTATACACATTGCTTAATTTCAGAGCAACGGTATCATTAAAATAAGTGGTGTTTTTTACTTTTACCAAATCGTCTTCGGTTATTGTAATGTCAAGTTCTAAACGCAATTCCGGGTTATTTTCCGGATTTATAAGCGCCATAAATTTCACGTTAGCAAGTGTCTGAATCATTAAAGTCTGCTTTGTGATTTTCTCTGTAAGCTCCTTAATAATCTGAATCATGCAAACTCCCGGCATAATAGGGTTTCCAGGAAAATGACCTTTGAAAATTTCATGTTTTTCATTGACCAAAATCGTAACATTAATTTTAGAATCTGAAATTTTTTCTTCCGATAGTATTTTGTAAAAATCTTTTAAAACCATTATTATTTAGCGTTAAAAGTATAACTAATACCAAGCTGGAAAACCGTATTTAAGATAACATCATCATAATTTCCGTTTCCATCAAAATCATCAATACCATCATATCCGTAAATATCAATAAAACCTTGTTTAAATCGTGCTTCAAAAGTTAATCCGTTTGGTAAAGAATATCCAACACCTCCAATAATAGAAAGATCGGTCCCTACAGGATTGTAATAATTATATTCAGGGAAATTATCATCCGTTTTAATATCTAATGCAGGGCCACCTAATATATGAAATCCGCCTCCGCCAAAATGAAATTTTGCAACGGCACCAAGAGAAATATAATTTAGATTGTAATTTGCAGTACGGGATCCTGGTCCATCAATTTCAAATTCACGAACTTCTGCACCTTGTCGCGTATATGTAAGTTCAGGCTGAAGTGTAAAATATTTATTGAATTTTATGGCTATAAACCCTCCGGCATAAAAATCTGATTTTGGGTCACTGTCAAAATTTGTTAAGTTTGAGATGTTTAAACCTCCTCTAATCCCCGGACTCACTTTTACCTGTGCTTGTGATGTTGCAAGACCAATAAATAAAACGAAAGCAATTAAGGTTATTTTTCTCATGGTTGATTAATTTAATGATTAGTTTGATTTTTATTCTGATTTTAAATAATTTAACTCAATATTCAATTTGATGTTCTGATGTAAAATGACAACTTTTTCAGCAAAAATATTGTTTTCTAAAGTAAAAGTAATTGTTATTTTTTCTTTTGTTTTAGAAGCCCGGATGATTTTATCTAATTGATGATTGTTTTTTGAAACGAAAAGATAATTATCACGATTTTCATCTGCCGATTTATAAATGTTATATGATTCATTTTCGAATTGTTCCTGAATCAAATACTCTTTTTTAAGAAGCAGTCGAAAATCTTCTTTCAAAGTATTGATCAGGATTTTTTTATCTAATTCTGATACAATTGAATTGACTTTGAAAGTTGTTTCAGAAATTTCAAAATCGAACAATTTGTTGCCAAATTCGGTTGTAAAAACAACTCTGTGCGTGGTATCATTTATTTTCTTGGCGATAAAAATTCCCGACATTTCATGACCATAAACTGTGATGTTCGTTTTGTAAACATAATCGGTTTTGGGTTCAGAAAAATAAGGAACTTCGTAAGTTGTTTTGTCTAATTTTTTTGGCGTGTAATTTTTAGTGACCGAGCCACAAGAAACCAAAAGAACTGCCAGAAAGCAATTAATTAGTAAAAACGGAATCGTCGATTTTTGCATTGATTACTTTATTTTTAAATACAATTCGGGTGTAGTCGTCAGATGATTCTAATAATTTAACCTGAACAACTGTAGCTTCCTTATCGAAAGTCAGTTCGATTTGTTTGATGTATTTTTTCAGAGTCGCATCTTTCGGAATAAACTTCGCCAGATTTTGTCCTTTCGATTTGAAGTACGAAATCGCAAATTCTTTATCGTCAAACATATTTCCGCTCACACTTCCAACAATTAATTTATTAATACGACCGAAGATTTTGCTGTTTCCAATGTCAACCGCGCTTTTCTTTCCTTCGTCGTTAATCAGGATTTTTCCGTTTTTAAAAACGATACTGTAATTGTAGGGTTTTTTATATTGCCATTGCAAAAGATTCGGTTCTTTAAAAATCATTTTTCCAGATGTTTCAATATCCTTGGATAAAAAGTCCATATGTTTATATTGAACAAAATCAGTACTTAAAGTTTTGATTTTTTTGGACACCACGTTTACGTCTTGTTTGAACGCTGCAATTTCGGCATCCGTCATTTTTTGCTCTTGTGCAAACAAATTGCCTGAAATAAATAGAATTAATAGTGCTATTTTAGTTTTCATATTTTAAATTTTTTGCCACAGATTATAAAGAAAATCAGTTTTCATCCGCGTTCCATTCCATAAGCTTTAAGATTCAAAAGTTCTTCCACAGAAATCACTTTGTAATTGTTTTGCTGTAAAAATTGCAAAAACTGTTCCAATACCAAAACAGAGTGCGATCCTGTGTCGTGCAAAAGTACGATTCCACCGGGAGAAACTCGTTTTATTATGCGATTGAAAATTAAATTTTGATTTTTTGTTCCTCCATCGAGTGATCGAATGTTCCAACCAATTACTTTATGTCCGGTAATTTTTAGGGCTCTTCGAATGGATGGCGTTGTAACTCCGTAAGGCGGACGAAAGAAATTTATTTTTTTTGAAGTAAATTTTTCAAGAAGCTGATCTGTTTTCTGAATTTCTTTTGTGATTCCTGCAGCATTATAAAAATCAAAAAATTTAGAATGGTTATAAGAATGATTTCCGACTAAATGACCTTCAGCAATAATTTGTTTTATAATTTCAGGATGCGCCTCAACATTTTTTCCAATACAAAAAAAGGTCGCTTTTGCATTGTATTTTTTCAGCAATGCTAAAACTTCCAAAGTAAAAATACTCGGGCCATCATCAAAAGTTATGGCAATTTTATTTTCAGTTTCGGATGGATTACTGCAAAATGCTTTTACATGATAATTAGATGAAATTCGGGCAGAACCAAAAGCATTTATTCCGATCCAGATTGAAATAATTCCGATAAACCATAGCCAATTTATTGCTGTATAGAGATTCAGAAGAAGCAGTAAAAGCAATAAAAAAATAAAGAATAACGAAATGTTTTTATGCGTTATCATTTTGAAAGTAACGTAAAACTATGATTTTTTCCATTTAACTGATTGTATAATAAAATGGTATTGTAAGCTGGTTTTGTAACCGAATTTACTTTTATGATTTCAGGAATTTCCTGAGTTTTTATAATTTTTGATGCCATCCACAAAGCAAAAGCCGAAGCCGTATCATATTCTCCGCTCAAATGTTTGTAATACAATTGCGGTGTTTTGGCGAAAGTATTTTCTGCCAGTTTTTTGTAAAAAGAGTCAAAAGTGACATTGCCGTCGAAGCCCAAAACAACAGCATCAACATCTGAAATTTGTAAATTATTGGTCTTTAAAAAAGTGATTATTTCAGATTCGATTTCGTTTTCTTCTAATGTATTTCTGATTTCAACATCTAAAATTTCAGCATAGGTGGAATCTTTTCTTTTATTTTCTAAAACAAAAAAACTTGCGCCTTCGCCATAAATTACTCCCGTTGAATTGATGTTTAAAATATTAGAAGGAAGATCATTTTCTTTTTTAATTCGTCCCGCCAATTTAAAAAGTGACATGGTATAATCACCGGTTTCGTCAATTCCACCAACCAAAATCGAATTGGCTTCGTTGCCCTCAATCTGCATTTTGGCATCCAAAAGTGCCGACTCAAAAGATACTGCTCCGTTTACATACGTAAAATTATAGCCTTTGCATTGTAAAGACAAAGCAATTTGAGCACCAACCGTATTATGCGTCGATTGAATAAAAGAGGTTGGCGTTAAAAACTCTTCGTTATTATCGAGAATATTTTTCAGGAATTTTTCTGAATCTTCAATACATCCTAAACCCGTTCCGGTAATAATGGCGTCTACATTTTCAACGTTCGCATCTTTCATGGCCAGGGCCGAAGCTACGATTCCGTTTTTAACTCCTTTTGCCATTCGTCTTGCTGCAGCAGGAGAAATGTAATCTTTGTAAACCGGAGATACGATTGCAAGGACCGGATCATTTGCATTAAGGATAGCTTCTTCTAAAAAAACAGTATCAAATGTTTTTTGAGTCGAAATACAGCCTACTCCATTTATATATGTTTTTTTCATTTTAGCTTTTTGAAAATATAAGAGTGGAACAGTTTCCTCCAAAACCAAAAGAGTTAGATAAAACGTGTTCGATGTTTTTATTTTTTAGGGAAGTTTGGGGTTGTAGTTCAAATTCTTCCATCGGAACTTCGAAATTCAAATTTGGATAAACCACCTTGTTCTGAATTGCCAAAACACTATAAACAGCTTCAATTGCCGCTGCTGCCGCTAAAGTATGTCCGGTAAAAGGTTTTGTTGAACTGAAATCAGGTACTTTTTCATCTCCATAAATTCGGAGTAACGCCCTTCCTTCAGATAAATCATTATTAGGGGTTGCCGTACCGTGAACGTTGATATAATCAATTTCAGAAGGTTTCAAACCCGAAACGTCAAAGGCTTTTTTCATTGCTAAATAAGCACCGTCGCCATTTTCTGAAGAAGCTGTTTGGTGGAAAGCGTCGTTTGCATTTCCGTAACCCGAAACTCTGGCCAAAACTTTTTTGTTGTGTTTCAGAACCATTTCATCTGATTCTAAAACTAAATAAGCGGCTGCTTCGCCCAGGTTTAATCCTTTTCGGGTATTGTCAAAAGGTTTGTTATAATCGTCAGATAAAATCATTAAAGTCTTAAAACCGTTGATGGTAAATTTTGCCAAAGCATCAGAACCGCCAACAATTACTCGATCTAATTTTCCGCTTTTAATAAGACGCGCACCCAACATAATCGAGTTTGCTGCCGATGAACACGCAGTGCTGATTGTAGTAACCATTCCTTTTAAACCTAATTCATCCGCAATTTTATCAGCCACGTCACCGCCATCATGACAAGAAATGTATTTTACAAGTTCCGGATTTTCGAAATACTTATAATAATATTTTTCGGTGATATCCATTCCACCAACGCTTGTAGCCGAAATAAGTCCGGTTCTACATTCGTTTATCGATGTAATTCCGGCATTTTCAACCGCTTGTTTTGCCGCCAAAGTACCGATCATTGCCGTTCTCGAAAAATTATTATTTTCAGAAAGCTGTAATTCGGCAACCAGTTCTTCATTGGTTTTTTTGATCTCGCCAACTTTAATCATATCGGCATGAACGGTCTGAATGTTTTGAATTTGCGAAATACCAATCTTATTTTCGATCAACGAAATATAATTTTCCTCGACTGAATTTCCAATCGAAGAGATAATTCCCATTCCGGTTATTGCGACACCCTTCATTTTTTAGACTTCTTAGATTATTAGATTTTAGACTTCTTAGATTTTTTATTTGATTCTTAGATTTTTTAAAAGCATTGTCTAAGTAAGTCTAAAAATCTAAGCCAGTCTAAGCTGTCTTATTTTGTTCTGTTAGCGCTAATATAAGCCGCCATAGTTTCAATTGACTGGAAAATTGATTTACCTTCTTTCGGATCCACCAATTTAATTCCGTAATCCTTATCTAAAATCACAATTAATTCAAGTGCATCAATCGAGTCTAAACCTAAACCGTCTCCAAACAAAGGATCGTTATCGGCAATATCTTCGATAGCAATATCTTCTAAGTTTAAAGTCGTAATGATTTTATTTTTTAATTCTTCTTTTAATGCTTCCATGCTTATTTATTATATAATGTATTGATTGTCTCGTTTGTATATTTTGTGTTTTCTTCCTTGCTGATCGTGCAAAGAAAGGCTTTGTAATCGTCATTAAAAAATTCTACCCAACCGCAAAGCACCAAATCTGCTTTATCCGAATCTAATAAAATGTTCGAATAATTCGACATAAATTCGGTATTGAAAGCATCAAATATAAAGAAAGAATTCTCACTTTTCAGCTGATGTCGGATACTTATTTCGCCCAAACAAATATTGGGCAGTGTGTAAACAAAAACCGCCGGACTCGGATAATAGTTTTCCTTGTCTGAAATCGATTCCTGATATTTTACATCGGTATCTAAACTAGATGATTTATTGGCAAAAACCAACGCGATATTATTTTCCTGCTCTGTTGAAGTTATCGGACTCAAAAGCAATTCGGCACCTAAAAAAGCCAATTTACTCAAAGCATCCATTTTAAAAAACTTCGGATATTGAATGTCAAAATTGCGATACGCTTGTTTGGAGAAATCAGCAAAATTAGTGGGTTCAATTTTGAATACAGAAGTTCCGTTCAAAACAATTTCGTTGTTTTGGATGGTGATATAGGATTGTATGTAGGTTTTGTTTTGAGTCATTTTATTACCGACAGATTTATTTTAAGAAACCCAAGTATGAATAACTTCGGCAATTTTCCACTTTCCAGATTTGTTTTCAATTATGATTAAAAAACCTCTTCCGCATTTTCCACCACCACATGAAGCGCTAGCACATAAAATTCCCAAATTTTTTAAAGTATTAAATTGAATTCGTGAAATACCAACTGCTCCAACAGGTAGAGAATTGTCTTTACCATTTGAGTGCCATGTATTTACTGAAGGGAATTTTGATAAATATTGAAAATTAAATTTTTTGTTATTTTTAAAAGGCAATAATTCTAATTTAAATTCTTGTATTTCTTTTGTTTTGTCATAGTTCAATCCTAATTTTTTACAGTATTCTTTAATTTGTTGTTTATCAAGTTCACCAATATTTTCAACAAAATCAATTACACCGAGCAAAATTTTAGCGGTATCTTTTTTGATACTATCTCGATGACGCCAATATTGCTTTAATTCGGCATGGTATCCGATTGTATCTATTTTATTTGTTTTTTCATTAAATCTTGGTGGCGGTGGCGGAAAAATGATTCTTTTATCCATGTATATTGAATCAACAATTTCAAGAAAAACGCTATTGATTACATTTTTTTCAAATTGAAATTTATCAACTTTCTCAACTTCCTTCTTTTTACATCCAAAAAAAGAAAGAAGAATTAAACTTATAAATATGAATTTTAATGTTTTCATTTATTTAAAAAAAATTGAACTTGTAAGATTTCTTTACAAGTTGGAATGTCACTTTTGAACTGTCCGGAAATTCCGAACAGTTCAAACTATTTTATATAGAAATCTTCAACGAATTTAATCCGTGAAAATTTGTGTAATTAGTGTTTCACTTTCTCAAAAATCACAGCCGTATTACAACCTCCAAACCCAGAAGCCGTCTTCAGAAAAATTTCAATACTTACCTCTACATTTTTCTGAATAACATTAATACTTTCGCTTACGCCGATTTCATCAAAACCTTTCGATTCAAAAAGTTTATTTTGATTGGCCGATTCAATTGCGATAACTGTTTCCAATAATCCCGAAGCGCCCAAGGTATGACCGTAAAATCCTTTCAGACTATTGACCGGAACCTTTTGCAGATCTAAACGATTGAATGCAATGGCTTCCATTTCGTCGTTGAATGGAGTTGCCGTTCCGTGTGCTGAAATATAATCGATTTGATCGGGATTGATTTTCGCTTCTTTCATCGCATTCTGAATACTTCTGAACAATCCTTCGCCTGTTCTTGATGGACCTGAAATATGATTGGCGTCGTTTATAGAACTGTCTCCAATAATTTTTATTTTAGCATTTCTGGCTTCCGCCGAAATTAAAACGGCAGCCGTTGCTTCGCCTAAACTTACGCCGGTTCTATTTTTAGAATACGGTTTACAAGGCAGATCGCTCATTGCCTGAAAAGCATTAAAACCAGACAAAACGAACTCTGAAACCTCGTCGCCTGCAACAACAAATATGGTATCATAAAGTTCGGACTGAATCATTCTTTTCGCAACTGAAATCGCTAAAATTCCGGAAACACAGGCATTCGAAATTACAATTGGCGTTGTTTGAAAATCGAAGAAATCGGAAACATTTTGAGCCAAAACATCTAAATGTGCGTTTTGAAAATTCGTTTCAGAATTCTCTATTAAAGCCGTAACATTTCCTTTAGTAGTCGAAAGAATAAAAGCCGTTTTCGAGTTTAATTCAACTCCGGAATTTTTGATCATCGGCTCTAAAGCCAAAATCATCATTTTCTCTAAGCGGGAATATTTTTTGTCAGTGCTTATTTTTTCGAAAGCACGGTTTATTTTTTCATCAGCAATAATAGAAGCATAAAACGGATTCGGCATCAAGGAAATATCCTGATGCAACTGAATTCCGGAATCGCCACGCAAAATCGCTTCGATGTTGGAGTCAACATCAAAACCTAAAGGCGTGATACAATTGGTTTCATTTATATATACTTCTCTTGTCATTTTGTGATTTTTATTCCTGCAAGGTTTCCAAAACCTTGTAAGTATCTTAAAGCTTTGTCTGGAAAAAATGGCACGCAGATTTAAACAGATTAAAGCAGATTTACACGGATTTTATTTTACACCTACAAGGTTTTGGAAACCTTGCAGGAGAAATTTGCGTTTATTTTAAAAGTCCCACTTTTCGTTTCCATTCTTCATAAAAAGGAGGATTTGTCAACATCAAGTTTCCTTCCTTATCTAAAAATACCTGAACAGTTTCTCCGGTACAGGCAACTTCACCTTTTTGGTCTATAATTTTAAAACGGTAAATCATTTTGGCAGCCGGAGTGTCGATAACGGTGGTTTCTATAGTAACAACATCGCCATAACGCAATGACAATTTGTGTTCGCATTTTGATTTTACAATGGGTGTTGTATAACCCGTATTGCTAATGTCTAAATAAGTAAGTCCGTGTTTTCGTCCAAAGGCTTCTCTTCCATCTTCAAAATAGGTAATATAATGGCCGTGCCAAACGATTCCAAGCGGATCAGTTTCGTTAAAACGAATTCTGATTTCATGCGAAACGGTCAGTTCGGTGGCTTCGTTATACTGTTCTTTTCTTTTTGTCATAAAATAAGGCAATGGAAGTTGTGATTATAAAGAACAAAAATAGCAAACTTATTTTTGGGATGATTTCGACGAAAGAAACATTGCGCAATAACACATCATAAAAAGCTTCAAGCCCCCAATTCATAGGTGATGATTTGGCGATGATCTGCATAATTTTCGGCATCGCAAAAACGGGAACCCAAACTCCTCCCACGGCTGCTAAAATGATTACACTCGTTGCACCAAACGGAGCCGATTGTTCCTGAGTAGTCGCAACAGTGCCTAATAAAATCCCGAAACCAATGGCGGCAAAACCAGAAAATAAAGCCACAACACTCATTAAAAACAGATGCCCTTCAACATTTAGTGGAGGCAAACCAATATGTGGAAAAAGGAAAATTGCTACGGCAACCATCATATAAAACTGAATCATACAGATAATCAAATACGTAATGGTTTTTCCGATAATGACAATTAGATTCGAAACCGGATTGGTCAGTAAACGTACAAAGGTTCCCTGTGATTTTTCTTTTACAATATTGATGGACAACGGAATCACAATAAAAAAAATAGCAAAAAGTGTCCAGGCCGGAACGTTATGCTGAACCGAATTTGGCAAAACTTCTTTGTTGTTTATTCTTGGAATTATTTCTTTAAAAGTAATGAAGCTCTTTTGGTCGAATTGGGTATTTTCTTCTCCTAACTGATTTTGGAAAGTCGTATAAATGGACTTGGTTTCAATCTGAGAAATCATTTTATCAATGGCATTCATTACCGAAGTTTTGAAACTCATTTGAACAGCCGGGTCAAAATACAATTTGACTTCTTTTTGCTGTAAAACTTTTGAAGTTTTTGGTTGTGCAATAGAATCGGTAAAACCCATTTTGCTCACAATGTTTTGTACATTCTGATCTACTTTGGCTTGTAAATCAACACTTAGATTTTTCGGAATCACAATCGCCAGCTTGAATTTTCCTTTGTAAACATTTTCTCTGGCAATTTCTTCTGTAATAGGTTGATTGTCGATTTGCGTTACAACGCTGAATGAATTGTTTTTTTGCAGATTATCAAAAACCGTTTTTGAAACCGAACCTTTGTCGTTATCAACCAATAAAATCTCAATTTTAGTATCGGTAACGGATTTAAAAGTGCTGTCCTGAATGATGGTAACGGTGATGACAAGAACCAGCGGCATAATGAATAGAATAATCAATCCGCCCAAATCTCGTTTCAGCAGTAAAAATTCTTTTACGATCGACATCCAAATTTTATATAGCATCCCTAAAGTCTTTACCGGTTAATGAAATAAAAACTTCTTCGAGATTTCTCGCTTCTTCAACAGACGCAATCAAAGTTGACGGCGTGCCTTGGGCGTAAATTCGACCTTGGTCTAAAATGGCAATGGTGTCGCAAAAATCTTCGGCTTCAGCCAAATGATGCGAGGTATAAATAATTGTAGTTCCGTTTTGATTCAAAACTTTCAAATAATCCAAAATTGCATTTTTAGATTGTACATCAACACCAACGGTTGGTTCGTCCAAAAACAAAACTTTCGGATTGTGCAGAATTCCGGCAATCAGATTGACTCTGCGTTTCATTCCGCCTGAAAAGGTTTCAATGCGTTTGTCGGCAAATTTTAAAAGTCCCAAAAGATCTAAAGTTTCGATTACTTTGTCTTTTAAATAAGAACCTTTCAAACCATACATACTTCCAAAATAATGCAGATTTTCTCGCGCCGTCAATGTTGGATATAACGCATATTCCTGAGGAACAACGCCAATGATTTTTTTGATTTTGGAGGAATGATGCGAATAATCCAGATCATTAATAGTAAAATGTCCTGAAGTTGGTTTGATCAATCCGCAGAGCATGGAAATTAAAGTGGTTTTTCCGGCGCCATTCGGACCTAATAATCCAAAAATCTGACCTTCATTTATGTCCAGCGAAACGTCGTTCAAAGAAAACATTTCTGCGTCTTTGTACTTTTTCGAAAGGGATTCTATTTTTATGATGGAATTCAAAATATAATTAGCTGATTGCTTTTTTTAGTTTTTTGAAAAAGATTTCTTCACGATTCGCGATATCCAAAAGTTCATCGGCAATAGCGTTATAAGCATCTTCTTTGGCGCTTCTGTTTTTGTAAATTCGGGACGCTTCAACAGCAAAATCTCTCCAGGAATCTCCAATCTGTGTCATTTCTTTTGAAAGCGTTTTTAATTCTTCATTGCCCAAAATAACCGAAGCTTCTTGTAAAAAAGCGGCATAAATAAATCGGAAACCTCCGCCTCCGGTTCCAATTTCCTCCTGCATGCGCACCATTTGTGCCAGGTAATGATTGGCTTTTCTGACACCATGTTTTGCAGGCCATTTTCTGATTCGGCGTGAAACGAATCGAATACCGCGCACGCCCACAATTGGCATTGGTGCCAACATAGTGCGGCAAGTATCCTTGATTCCTTTGATGATGGCACTTTTAAAATCAACCTCACTCTGCACCTGAATTGGATAATACATTTGGCCTTTTGGCGCAAAAGCCCCTTTGGCAAAACGTACTTTGTCTAATTCGGCATGGGTTAAAGTCGTAACGGTTTCCATCACAGGATCGCTGATTAAATAATCAGTTTCGGTTTTTCCGTAAACGACTAAATTATGTGCGTTGAAATGAAAACGGTATTCATCCGGAAAATAAGTAAGGTTGTAAACGCCAACTTGTAATCCGGTTGGAATATTATTTTTTAAATTTTCGTCTAAAGCCTGAGTGGCATTTGAAACAGAAGAAAATTTTTGTCTTTTTATTTTAAGATTTAGACGGCTTGCGACTTTATTAAAAATCTGTCCGGGCAAAGTTCTGTAACTAATTGCCGGTGCGTGATTCACTTTTATAAAAGGCAAATACACGAACAAAAGTCCGGAACCAATTCCGAAAACCATTGGTTCGCTGATGTTCAGTCCGCTATTTTTCAGCAAATTTGAAGCTACTCCATTTTCACAATGAGCAGATTGATGATGTGTAAAAGAAACTTGCATTAATCTGTTTTAAAGTTTTTTAAGTCGGCTATTGAAATATCAAAAGCGTGGGCATATTTTTGTAAAGTCTTATCGTTCAATTTAGCGAAAACAGCTGGTTTAAAATGTCTTTTGACTCGCCATTTCCACATATCAACATAACCGGCAAGAATGGTAAGATCCATTTTATTGAGTTCCATATAATAACAAATAGGACTCAATTCTCCGCTTTGAACTTTTAGTTTGGCTTCTTCGGCGCGTTCTTTTATATCGTCGATTGCATTCGAAAGTGCAATAGCTTTTGGTTCCCAGCCCGTACTTAAAGCGGTTGTATAATTGCCGTTTTCATCGGTAGCATAAACAAGTTCCTTGAGGTTCTTTTTGCTTAAATTTCCATCGTGCTGAGGTACATTTTCTTTTTCCATGACGGTTTTTTTTTAATCTATACCATTAATCGTATAAAAATCAAAATTGGTAATATTTCGATTATAATTAATATGATAAGATTTATTAGGGCTAATTTCTTGTTTTTTTTGATAAAAAAATAAATCATCTCTAATAAGAGAAATAGACAGAAAGCTTGACTTAAAAAAAATGCTATTTCATCGGCGTTTACTTTTATAAAAAAGACAATGAGTAGCAATATTAAAATTCCTATTCGAATTGAAAAATGATAAATTGGTTTCTTTGTTGTGTCCATTTCCTTATTTAATCATTGTCCTTCGACCGAAATCGTCTTTTGAATAAACAAATTAATCTCGCATTCTAAAAGTATTTGATTTTCAAGCAAGCTTTCGCAGCTCATCGTGCATAAAGTATAATCGTCGCCAACAAATTTTGAAACCAAAGTTGCTTTGGTGGTAATACTATCGCCGACTTTTGGCAATGAATGTATTTTCAGATTTTTTAAGGCACTGATAAAACCTATAACGTTAACATTCTCATTTTCTGTGCCATCTTCATCAAAAAAATACTTTTTGCCGACAATTGACGAACAAGTCTGCGCTGTATTTTCTATTAACCCGGCTTCTGTAAAAATGTTTTTATCGACAAAAATATTGTCTTCTTTGATTAAAAATATGGTTTCTACAAAGTTGGCATCGATATCCAGAATCAAATCGACCATCAGCATTGGGGCGCGATGAGGCAAATAATTTTGGATGTCAACTCCTACTTTCATATATTGTTATTTGGCTAAAACGGTTTTCATTTGTCCGCTTGCAATTTCTTCATTGTTCAAAAAAGTAACAATGTCAACCAAAGTGATTCCGCCAAATTCCTGTAAAATCGTAATGTTTGATTGAATCGTGTCGTTGATTTTTGGAAGTTTTTTAATTTCAATATCTTTAATAGAACCGATATAACCCGTTGGTGCAATTTCATTTTTCAAAAAAAACTGATAACCGGTATGCAAAGCGACAGATTGCGCCATATGTTCTATTAAACCTGCTTCCAAAAAAGCGTTTTCTTCTACAAAAATATTGTCATTCTCAATTTTCAGACCTGCAACCAATGAAGTTTCAGAATAGGAAAGCATACGGTCTACCATTACAAAAGGAAACTTCTGCGGTAATAAATTTCCAACAGCTTCTTTTTCTAAGGGTATAGTAGCTTCCATTAGCAAACGGTTAAATAAGCATACGCAAACGAGAATCTTCCGCTTTCCGGAACCGATAATAAAATTCGGTCTCCTTTTTTTAATTTGCCTGAATTCATTAATTCCTCAACGGCAATATAAATTGAAGCAGATCCAACATTTCCGACTCTCAAAAGATTCATAAACCATTTTTCATCGGTCAGTACAATACCTTTTTCGTTTAGGCCTTTTTTTAATCCATTGACAAAAAAGTGAGAAGAAACGTGTGGTAAAAAATAATCTACATCTTCTGCTGTCACGTTATGTTTTGCCATAGCCTCGGTCATACTCTGAACACCTTTTGGCAATATAAACTCGTCCAATAATTTCACATCCTGTTTTACAGCAAAAACAGATTCGTTTAACCACTGCTCGGGAGTAAAATCGCTCCATGGTTTTATTTCGCCGTTTTCTAATTTGTCACCTCCCGCATACATACAGGTTTCTAATTCGAAGGCATAGGAAAAGGATTCCATCCATTCGATTTTTAATGAAATGTCACCGCTTGGTTTATTTTTCAATAAAAAAGCACCTGCTCCGTCAGACAACATCCAGCGTAAAAAATCTTTTTTGAAAGCAATGATGGGCTGTTCCTCAAGGTTTTTTAAATTGATAATTTCGTGATTGTATTTTTTAGCCGAAAGCCAGGTCGAAACTTTTTCAGATCCTGTACAGATAGCGTTTTTAGAATTTCCGGATCGAATTGAAAGAAAACCATATTTTAAGGCATTCATTCCGGAACAGCAAATTCCCATTGATGAATTCAGTTCGACCGATCGGTTTTTTAATAAACCATGTACCATTGCAGCGTGAGAGGGTGCAATAACGTCTGGGGATGAAGTACCGCATGATAATACTTCTACATCCTGATCTGTAAATTCCCCGTCAAATAATTGGACAATAGCATTCCGGGTTAACTCGGCATTACTATGTGTACTTTTTCCGTTTTTATCAACGGCATAGTAACGGCTTGTAATTTTATTGTTGCGTAAAATAATACGTCTTGCTTTTGAAGCATTGTCATTTATCAATCCTAAGTATTCTTCCATTTCATCATTCGAAACAGCTTCATTAGGCAGATATTTTGCTGCTTTAGTTATATATACTTCAAACATAATTTTTCTCTAAACTCCTTGATAATACTGAGTTTCTTTTTTTATGGTATTTAGCTTAAAAGGATAGGTAATAAGGTGCAATATATATACTATTGGCGAGATTAACCATATTGCCAGGAATAAATAAACATAAAATATTTTAAGAAGCTTTTTTCTCTTTTTCGGGTTTTTATAAATGAAATTAGACCACTTGTTAAAAATCTTATTTGCCGTTTTATCAACCGTTACTAAATAAGGACTAATCCGAACAGCATCAAGGGCGACTAATTTAGGCTGTAAATCATTTAATTTATTCTGATTGAATTGCGAAAGAATGGTTTCACCAAATTTTGTTGATTCCTGAATGTCCTTTTCAGAAACGCCAGGCAGCGGAAAAAAGCCCAAATATTTCTTTTTGACTCCTGAAAACATCCATTTTACAATCGTGATAACACTGATCAAGTTTCCGACACGATCTACCAGGGCTACATTTCCAACCAATTCTGCATTGGCTTCTTTTAGTAAAACCTTAATTTTTTCCTGAGCCATAATCCACATATTTCGAGAACCATTAATGGTCACCACAGGAGTATCATCTAAGATTTTTTTGCCGTCAGCACTTCTTAAAAAAGAATTGACTGGAATCGATGGCGATAAATACCAAACCTGATAATGCAGCAGTATCAAGTCGAATTTTGTGTTTAGAATTTCTTCAGGAACTGGTTTTAAGGCTGTTGGAATCTGTAAAAAAGTTTCCGGAAAAGCGTCAAAAAAGGTGGTTTTATTCCACGGAAAGGGGAAAGGTTTTTCTAATTGAATTTTGTGAAAAGTTACTTTTATATCTTCTGAATTTAAAAAGGGTTTTGCAATATTTCGTGCAATCGATTCTAATTGTCCAGATTGGGAATAATAAATAACGAGAACATTTTTCATTTAGATTTTTGGGTTTTATTGCAGACAAAAATAGGTAATTTATTTAAACGAATTTCCTGATTTTATCTGTACGTTTTGTATGCACCCAATCCGGCCAGGTCGAGGCATCTTCGGCATCGTAAATTCGTATATTTTGATTTTCATCAGCGACCATTAAATCATCCGAAGTGCATTTTAAAATAGAAGCTGCGGCGGCAATTCCGGAATATGTTGCGCCGGTAACTCCGTGCGATAAGGTACAGGCACCGCAGAGATGTAAATTTTCTATTTCGGTTTTATTTTTAAAAGAAAATGGCCCAACCTGATTTAAAGTTTTTTCTGTTCCGTAGACATTTCCGTTGGTTGAATTAATATAAAACTGATTGGTTTTTGGAGTTCCTAATTCGGCCTGAACAATATGATTTTTGGCATTTGGAATCACCTTTTCCACATTATTCAATAGTTTGTTGATCACCTTTTCTTTGAAATCAACATATTCTTCAGAATGATAATCGTCATTATCAGAAAACTCAGGAACGTGTTCGTAATTAATATAGGTTACAATTTCAAAATTATGATATCTTCCATTATAACTAGGAGGATCTTTTAGTGTGGTGCAACTCATAAAAACGGCTGGAAATGAATCTCCTGAAGTGATAGTATCACCCATTAAATGTTCGAAATTGGCATCGTCATTTTCATCTTTCATGAGCCAGAAATTTCCCGAATCAATTCCGTAAAGCGTAACATCCATATCCAGTGTTAGGAATAAAATAAGCGATGTAACAGAATATTTTGTTTTTTGAAGTTTCTTAATAAGCGAATTACTAAGATGTTCTTTTCCAATTAACTTAAGATAAGTGATGGAAGGATCTGCATTTGAAATAATATTTTTAGCAAAAATCTGGTTTCCGTTTTCTAATTGAACGCCAATTGCCTTTTTATTTTCGATGATAATTTTTTGAACATTTTGTTGTACACGGACTTCTCCTCCATGTTTTTTTATTCCATTAGTCATGGCTTTTACGATTCCCCCACCACCGCCCATAGGATAATATCCACCATTAAAGTAATGCCCCATTACTGAACAATGTACCGGAAAACAGGCTCTGTTTGGAGGAAGCCCATGATCGCCGCACTGAATGTTTAAAACAGCTTTGAGTATCGGATTTTTAATGTGCCAGCCAATTACTTTTTTTAATGGGAATAAAGCAAATTTTCCAAAATGTTTGGTCCTGAACGGAACGGTTATTTTTTGCCAAAGGCCTTTCAATTTTGGGATAAGCTGTAATTCTTCGTTTACTTTTTGTACTAAAGAAAGATACTCGTGAATGTTTTTTTCTTCTTCAGGAAAATGACCGGAAAGTGTATTTTTTAAGTTTTCAATTCCGGCAGGCAAGTCAAAAGTTTTGTTTCCAATATAACAATGTTCGTAAGCGTCTTTATTCATTCTGAAAAAAACCAGATCATTGGCAATTCCCAGACCTCGGTACAAATCATTCGTAGGATCACCTTCGCCTAAAAGACCAACATAATGCACACCTGGACTAAATCGCTGTCCGTTTAAGGTAAAACTATGACTCCAGCCTCCGGGAACATAATGTTGTTCGAGAACCAAAACTTTTTGTCCCGCTCTTGCCAGACAAATTGCAGTCGCCAAACCCCCAACACCAGAACCTATGATAACCGAGTCGAATTCTTCCATATTTTATTTTTGTGTTTACTAAAGTATGAAAAGAATGCCTACTTTATTTTAATTGAGAGTATACTTTAGTTATTATGAATATATGTTACTTGTGCCAATTTCGAGAATGGCACACAGATGACGCAGATTTAAACCGATAAAAACGGATTTTTTATATTAATACCAGCGAAAATCCGTCTAATCTGTGTCATCTGCGTCCATTATTGGGCTATTAGTCCGCTTAGCGGACAGAGCCATATTAGTTATTATTCCAAAAGTTGAAATAATTGAACCATTGCAGTGGATATTTTTGCAGAATTGTTTCAACGCTTTCTATGTATTCTTTTAACAATCCTTTTTCGTCACGATGTTTTACTGTTGCTTCTCTGGCGTATAAATGATAATGTAAGTTGGGCTCTTTCATTACATAAACAAAAACAACGGGAACTTTTAAACGTGAAGCAATTAAAAACGGGCCTGCAGGAAAATTGGCTTCTTGGCCCAGAATTTTTTCAGAAAGTGATTTGGTTCCTTCAAAATAGCGGTCACCGGTAAAACAAACCAGTTCATTATTGGCCAGAGCCGCATTAATCTCAAAAATATGAGACAAATCGTCTTTGATGATGATGAATTTTACGGTTGGTTTTTTGGTAACGCTTTCTAAATAATTTTTAATGGCAGAATGTTCCAAATCAGTTGTAACCAGATTAATTTGAAACTCAAGATCAATATCGGCTAAAAAGTGTTCGGCAATTTCAAAATTTCCAATGTGGGCACTTATTAAAACGCCGCCTTTTTTTTCGGATAAAAGCTTTTTGAGTATTTCGATTCCGTCAAATTCATAGGTAAATTTATTTCGCATTCCTGCCGAAATGGAAACTTTATCAATGATGGTCTGTCCAAAAGTGTAGTAACTTTTGAAAACCATTTTTTTCGATTTAAACCAGGAATAGTGCAACCTCTCCTTAAAATAATAAAAGATGGCCTGATTGCTTTTCTTTAGAAACAAAAAGTAATAGGAAGCAACAAAATAAAGTAATACGTAAGCAGATTTGATACCCGCTTTCTGAATCAAAAAAACAAATATTCTATAGCCTAAAACGGTACCTTTTGATTTGCCATCCCATTGACTCATTAAGCAATTTTAGCTTTTAGTTTGGTTTCGATAAGGTCATAGAAATTTTGAAAAGTAGCGATTCCAACAAAATCGACTTCAACCAATTTCACACCAAAATTAGATTCGATTGAAACGACTAAATCAACATAATCTAAACTGTCTAATCCAAGTGTGTCTTTTAAATTAGCATCAGGTTCAATGTCGTCATTGTCCACCTCAAATTCATCAATCAAAAAACCATTAATCCTCGCTATAATCTCTTCTTTATTCATTTTTCAATTTAAACTTTTTAACCACCAACGCAGAGTTAGTTCCTCCGAAACCGAAAGAATTGGACAAAAATATATCAAATTTTTTGTTTAACGTAGTTTTAACTAAATTTAATTTAGCAGCATCTTCATCAGGATTTTCCAAATTGATGTTAGGAGCAATGAAATCATGCTGCATCATTAGGATAGAATAGATTACTTCGCTGGCTCCGGCCATCCAGCATTCGTGGCCAGTCATTGATTTTGTAGAACTTACAGGAGGATTTTTCTCACCGAAAACTTCAAAAATGGCTTTGGCTTCGTTAGCATCTCCAACCGGAGTGGATGTTGCATGTGCATTTATATATTCAATATCAGATGCTTTTAGGTCTGCATCATCTAAGGCTCTTTTCATTGCTGTCGCAGGGCCTTCTACATTTGGAGTCGAAATATGACCACCGTTTGATGAGAAGCCATAGCCTGAAACCTCGGCTATAATGTTTGCGCCTCGTGCAATGGCAGATTCGTAACTTTCCAGAATTAAAGTGGCACCACCGCCACTCGGAATCAATCCATCGCGGTCAGCATCAAATGGACGGGAAGCTTTTTGGGGATCACTTTCACTATTCGAAAAAACACCCAAACCGTCAAAACTGCTCATGGCATATTTGTTAATTTCCTGTGCGCCTCCGGTAATGATGATGTCCTGAAAACCGCTTTTTATTAAAAAATAAGCCAGTCCTATAGAATGTGAACCGCTTGCACAGGCTGCACTCACCGTTAAATTGATGCCCCTTAATTTAAAAATGGTCGAAAGATTCATCGTTACCGTAGAATTCATCGATTTAAAAATGGCTCCCGAGCCTATTAAAGCAGTGTCTTTTTTTTCGCGCACAATATCTGTTGCATCAATAATGGCTTTAGAAACGCTGTCATTTCCATACATGATTCCCACTTCGCGTTCATCAAAAAAAGCATCGTCGATATTCGCATTTTTCAATGCTTCTATGGTAGCCATATAAGCATATTCGGTTTCTTCACCAATGCTCATGCGCTGTCTTCGGGTCAACATGTTTTTCAAATCCGCTTTCGGAACCATGCCGGTTAAGGCAGATTGAAAGCCAAATTCTTTTCGGTCAGCATCAAAATGAATACCGGATTTTCCGTTGTACAAAGATTCCTTTACTTCGTCTAATGAAGTCCCAATGCAGGAATAAATTCCCATTCCCGTAATTACAACTCTCCTGTTCATCTTCTTTTAAAGTAATTTTTAAGAATAAATTCCACCGTTAATATTGATAATTTCGCCTGTAATATAGCTTGATTTTTTTGAAATCAAAAAGCTTACCAAATCTGCTACTTCCTCGGCTTCGCCAAAACGATTTACAGGAATAAGTTTCAATAATTCTTTTTCGTCTAACTGGCTTGTCATATCCGTTCTGATAAAACCTGGTGCTACGGCATTTACCGTTATATTTCGTTTGGCAACTTCCTGAGCCAGTGCTTTTGTAGCAGCAACAATTGCTCCTTTTGCAGCTGAATAATTAGTTTGACCGGCAGTTCCTTTTACGCCCGAAACGGAAACCATATTAACGATTCGGCCATATTTATTGCGTAGCATTTTCTGGATGAAAAATTGTGTCACATTAAAAAATCCGTTTACACTGGTATTTACAACTCCATTCCAATCCTCGGGAGTCATCCACATAAAAAGACCGTCTTTTGTTATTCCGGCATTATTTACAATCGCTTCAACAATTGCTTCAGGATTGGCGTCCTGCCATTTTGTTAAAGTGTTTTGTACTTCTTCGAAATTAGAAACATCAAAGCCTAAAATTTCTCCGGTTGCCCCCAATTTTTGTACTTCCTGAAGTGTTTCTTCGGCAGCTGTTTTATTTGAATGGTAGTTAATCAAAATATGGTAATTGGACTCTACTGCCAATTTTTTACAAACAGCACTACCAATTCCTCTCGAACCGCCCGTTACTAATACACATTTCATGTGACTTATTTTTTATTGGAGATAAATATTATTTCTTCTTTTTTGCTGTAGGTTTGGCAGCTGGTTTTGTTTCTTGTTTTGACTTTTCAGCCGGGACTTCATTTACTTGCTTTTTTTCTGCTTTTGAAAATAATTCAGCATTTTCAAACCATTGATTGCTTAATACAGTTCCGTCAGGTTTAAGAAATCCCCATTTTCCTTCGTTTTTTACTCTTGCAACACCATCAATAAATCCTTTATCCTGCTGTACAAACAAGGCAACAATTCCATTTGCCGTAATGCCGTATTGTGTCGGGATTACTATTTTTCCTGTTTCATTGATGAACCCCCAGTTTTTTTCTTTTACAGGAGCCAATCCGTTAGGACTGAAAACTTCGGCATCACTGTAAGTTGGCTCAATTACAAATTCTGCTTTTGGATTGATATATCCCCATTTAGATCCTACACAAACCGGAGCTAAGTTTCTAGAGAAAGCTTTTGCCTTATCATATATAGGTGTAATTACCCAATTTCCTTTTAAGTCAATGAATCCAATTTTTCCGTTCTTTTTAGCATAAGTCAAGTCGTGGGTTTCAAAATCCCAGATTTTTTCGGCACCCTCCACCGGAATAAATTTTCCTGCGCTTACAATTCCGAATGTCTTATCTTTTCTTGCCCAGGTTGTATTTTTGAAATAATTTCCAATTTCAGAATAAGCCGGTTCAACTAATTCTTTTCCTTCAGCATTTATAATTCCCCAGTTTTTGTTCAGTTCAACTCTCGCAAAACCATTTTCAAATGGTTTGATCAGGTCGTATTTTGGTTCTAAAACAATGACCATTTTTGAATTGATCAATCCAATTTTATTGTTTTGTCTGATAAAAGCAACACCATTATTAAAATCAAACAATTTCTCTGAAGCAGGTGCTTTTAATATTTCTCCTTTTTTATCAATATAAACCCAGTCCTTCTCTTTTTTTACAATGGCAATCCCGCTGTTAAAATCTTTTACATCAACAAAAGTTGCCGGAATTACCCAGGTTCCTTTAGTATCAATAAATCCCCATTTTCCATTGTCTTCAACAGCAGCTAAACTTTCAGAAAAGCTTTTGGCTGATTTGTATTGGGGTTCGATTTTGAAAGATCCGTCTTTTGAAATGAATCCAATTTTAGAATTTTTTTTAACCAAAGCCAATTCCTGACTATTAACAAATTGAATGCAGCAAACTAATAAAAAAATAAATGTTTTTTTCATGATTTTAAAGGTTCAATATTAACGTGAAATAAAATTTTAACTGTTAATCAAATAATCTTTTACTTTCTGAACAAACGGATACATTACCTGATCTTCCTTAAATACCGGAATTATATTTCGAATATCATCGTACCATTTTTTGGTAACTGATGAAATTTTATTTTTTTGATCTAAATAATCAATTGCCTGAACAATGGTAATCATTTCGATAGCCAATACTTCGAAAGCATTTTCGATTACTTTTGAGGTAATTACCGCCGAATTTGTTCCCATACTCACAATGTCCTGATTGTCATTGTTGTTTGGGATACTGTGCACATACATTGGGTTGGATAACATCTGGCTTTCGGCAGTTGTTGAGGTTGCTGTAAACTGAACGCCCTGCATCCCGAAATTAAATCCTAATGTTCCTAAATTGACAAATGGAGGCAACAATTCATTTATTTTTGAGTTCAGTAAATAATTCAATTGGCGTTCTGCCAGCATTGTTAATTTGGTAATAACGATTTTCAATTTATCCATTTCAAGCGAAATATAATCTCCGTGGAAATTTCCGCCGTGATAAACGTGCTGGTTTTTTACGTCGATAATTGGGTTGTCGTTTGCTGAGTTGAATTCGTCTTCTAAAATTGAAGCAACATTATTAATCGTTTCCAAAACAGGTCCCAAAATTTGAGGAACACATCTTAAAGAATAATATTCCTGAACTTTTTCCTTGAAAATTTCCTCTGTATTTTCTCCCGAATATAAATGGTCTTCTCTTTTTCGGATCAAGGTACTGTCAGAAAGATTTTGTCGCATTCTGGCGGCTACTTCCTGCTGTCCTTTATGACGTTTGGTTTGGTTCAATTCTTCAGAAAAATGATCGTCATACGCCTGAACCAATTCGTTGATGGCACAGGAAGCTTTTAATGACCAGTCTAATAATTTATTGGCATGATGCACATTGACAACGCCAATTCCGGTCATTACAGACGTTCCGTTAATCAAACCCAGTCCTTCCCTGATTTCTACCTGAATGGGTTTTAAGCCTTCTATTTCAAAAACTTCAGGAGTTGGTCTTCTTTCGCCCTTATAAAAAACTTCGCCTTCGCCAATTAACACTAAAGCTAAATGTGACAATTGTACTAAATCGCCGCTCGCACCAACGCCGCCATGTTCAAAAATTAAAGGCGTAATATCTCTGTTAATCAATTCTGCCATTAAATGGATTACAGAAGGATGCACGCCAGAGTTCCCTAATGACAATGAGTTTAAGCGAGCCAAAATTGCAGCTTTTACGCAAACAGGGCTTAAAGGTTTTCCGGTTCCCGATGAGTGGCTGCGAATTAAATTGTATTGTAATTGAATTTGATCTGACTCTTTGATTCTGTATTGAGCCATGGGTCCAAAACCGGTATTTACACCATATATTACTTTATTTCCTGAAAATTCTTTTAAGAAATTAAAGCTTTCATTTATGCGGTTTAGCACTAAGTCACTAATGATAACTTTTTGGTTTCCAAATATAATAGCTTCAAATTCGGCTAGACTCAAATATTCATTAATTGTATTCATTAAACAGGTTTTGATTGTGCTAATTTAATTTTATTTATCAAAATAAATGTAGTTATTTTGATGGAGGCAAATGTAAGTTAATAAATGATAACATTTCTATTATGACAAAGGAGTTTGTGGATGTTTTAATCATAGGCGCAGGACCGTCAGGATGTGTTTCTGCATCTTATCTTTATATGAATAATGTTAAGATAAAAGTAGTCGAGAAAACAAAATTTCCAAGGCTTGTGGTGGGCGAAAGTCTTATTCCGCGAGTGATGGACCATTTTGCGGAGGCTGAACTTTTTGAAAGTTTAGATGCGATGAATTTTGAAAAAAAACTTGGGGCCCGTTTTATCAGGGGAGAAGAAATTTGTGTTTTTGATTTTAGCAAGAAATTTGGCAAGGGCTGGGATTGGACGTGGCAGGTTCCGAGAGCTGATTTTGATAATACAATGGCACAGGAAGTCATCAGAAAAGGAATCGATCTGGAATTTGAATCGGAAGTTTTGGAAGTTTCCTTTGAAGGGAAAAATTCGAAAACGATTGTAAAAGACAAAGACGGAAACTTAAAAGAAATTCACGCTAAATTCATAATTGATTCCAGCGGATACGGACGCGTGTTGCCAAGACTTTTAGATTTGGATACGCCATCAAAACTAGATCCGCATTCTTCCATATTTACGCATGTAAAAGATATTAACAGGCCGGAAGGAGAGGAGGGGACCATGATTTCTTTTGATATTCTGGAAACCGAAGTTTGGTTGTGGGTCATTCCTTTTTCGAATGGAAATACCAGTTTAGGAGTTGTGGGACCGACTGATTTTATCAATTCCCTTTCAGAAAATAAAGACAACGCCGAAGCTTTAAAAAATGCCATTCAGAAATCTGATTATTATATCCAAAGATTTAAGGGAACGGAGTTTTTATTTGAACCGGTGAAACTGGAAAATTATTCAAGAGCTGTAAAAAGAATGTATGGCGATGGGTTTGCGCTGACCGGAAACAGCTCAGAATTCCTGGATCCTGTTTTTTCATCAGGAGTTGCTTTTGCTACCGAATCCGGCATGCTGGCAGCCAAATTATATCTTAAGGAATCAAAAGGAATTGAAGTGGATTGGGAAACCGAGTTTACAGAATATATGAAAAAAGGAATTGCCGTTTTTACCACTTACGTGAAAGAATGGTACACCGGAAACCTTCAGACTTTGTTTTTTCATCAGCCTGAAAACCCTGATGTGAAAGAAAAAATATGTTCGGTATTGGCGGGTTATGTCTGGAATGAAGAAAATCCGTTTGTGAAAAAACACGATCATGTGATTAAGAATATGGCCTATTTACTGAATATGCAAAAAGAAAACCCTAGTGAGAACTAGGGTTTCTTTTTCTAATTATTTGTAAGCTTTCTTTGCAATTAGTTTAGCCAGTGATTTTGCTGTTTTAGCATACCCTTCTCCAATTCGGGATTCATTACTAAAGTTGTTCCCCCATTGGTCTCCCGGAGCTTCTTCACTTGTAATTTCCAGCACCACATTTGATTTATTGGCTGTTTCAACAAATTTTAAATTAGTTGATACTTTAGCAGGCTGCTTCATAATTGCCGCATCCCAGCCCGGATAGATCCATGTAGTTTTTACAATTAAAGTGTAAGGAGTAGTTAATCCTTCCTGAAAGTTCAAATCTTTTTTTTCTTTTTCCAGCACAACGTTTATTAATTCCAAAAACTTTGGTGTCCAGATTAATTCCTTAGAAGAATTCCATTTCTTTTGCAAATATTACCGTTCCCTTTGTGTTTTTCATTCAAATCGGCGATTCTTTCTTCTATATACTGTTTTTCAGGTTTATTCTCTTTCATCATAGTGAAGTCACTATAATCAAATTCTATATTAACTTCTTTTTGGGTTTTTAAAAAATCAAAATTTCCATTTACGACCTTCATGTCCTGAGCAAATGTAAGTCCTGAAACCAGCAACAATGCGAATACTATTTTTTTCATAATTAAGGGATTAGTTTAGATTTCAAATGTAAATATTTTTTTAAAAAGCAACCTCTTTTTTGAAGATTTGTGTAATTTTTTTTTAACAAGATTTGGTTGCTGGGTTTAACTTGTGAATTTGAGTTTATATCTTTGTTTTTAAGTAAGTTATGGATTAAAATATAAAAATTAACTAACCTTATTTAAATGCTTAACTCACTATTATGTAATTTTGCAATATGTATGCTTTAGTCGATTGTAATAATTTTTATGCTTCATGCGAACGTGTATTCCAGCCGGAATTCAACGGAAAACCTGTTGCTATATTATCCAACAATGATGGCTGTGTAATTTCCAGAAGTAATGAGGCCAAAGCCGCTGGAGTTCCTATGGGAGCACCGGCATTCAAGATTAGGGAATTGGTGAAAGAAAAAAATGTCAAATTATTTTCCTCCAATTATCCGTTGTATGGTGATTTGAGCAATCGCGTTATGGCAATTTTGGGACAGTTTACGCCTAATGTGGAAATTTACAGTATAGACGAAGCGTTCCTGAATTTTGATGGTTTGAATGTTTTGGACTATCACGATTATGGACTTCAAATAAAATCCCGTATTCAAAAATGGGTTGGGCTTCCGGTTTGCATTGGCTTTGCCGAAACCAAGGCTTTATCTAAAGTAGCTAATAAAATTGCCAAGGAATTTCAGGACAGGACCAAAGGAATCTATGTAATCAATACGGATGAAAAACGAATCAAAGCCTTAAAATGGACGAAAATTGAAGACGTTTGGGGAATTGGTTACCGCACGAAAAAGAAAGCTAAAATCCGTAATATCCAGACCGCCCTTGATTTTGTTCAGCCTCAGCACGAAGCTTGGATTAAGAAAGAAATGGGAGTTATTGGCCTTCGCCTAAAATATGAACTGGAAGGCAAATCGGTTTTGGATTTAGAGCCTTTGCCAGAACAAAAAAAGAGTATTGCGACTACCAGAAGTTTTCCAAAACAGATTTCCGATTTTGATTTGCTGCGTGAACGTGTCACTACTTTTGCTTCTGTTTGTGCCGAAAAATTGCGAAAACAAAATTCCTGCTGCCATACCATAATTGTAATGCTGGTTATTGACAGGCATACAATTAAATCATCTAAATATTATTTTAATTGGGCCGTAACACTGCCTTATGCGACCAATTCGACATTGACGATTTCAAATGCTGCGATAGAATTGCTGAAGAAATTGCATAAAGGAAATGAAGGCATCCGATTTAAAAAAGCTGGCGTTATAGTAACTGAATTGATTGATGAGGATAAAAAGCAATTTCAATTGTTTGAGGAAGAGAATCCAAAACATTTAGCTTTAATGAAAGTGATGGACCGGCTGAATCAAAAAATTGGAGACCGAAAAGTAAAACTGGCTTCACAAAATCTTAAGCTGACCTGGAATATGAATCAGAATCATTTGTCACCTAAATATACTACTGATTTTAAAAAACTTCTTGAAATAAAATGTCTTTAAAAAGAGAACAAAAACTTACGTTTTTTAAGCCTGATTTTGAAAGCGAAATCCAGGCTCCTTATATAAAGGAAGGTGTGTCGGCTGGTTTTCCATCGCCGGCAGCTGATTTTATGGAAGATACTATCGATTTAAATAAAGAACTAAGTGAAAATCCACTAGCAACTTTTTACATCAGGGTTAAAGGAAATTCGATGATTGATGCCGGAATAAGTGACAAGGATGTATTGGTTGTAGATAGAAGTCTGGAACCTCAAAACAATAAAATTGCGATTTGTTTTATTGATGGTGAATTTACCGTAAAACGCATTCAGGTCGAAAAAGACTGTATGTTTCTGATGCCTGAAAATTCAGAATACAAACCCATAAAAGTGGCCGAAGAAAACCAGTTGATTATTTGGGGGATGGTCACTTATGTTATAAAAAAGGTCTGAATTTTTTAATTAATAATATAGCCTTACTATATTATTTCTTTTTCTTCTCGTCTAATTTCTTTTCGATTATTGAGATAATCTTATCAGTAGTGGCTTCTCTGTCAAAGTATTTTAGGAAAGCTTCATATCCAGGATCCAAATTTTGATAGACTGAACGAGGATCTTGCAGCACATGATTTTTGTCTTCAGTAATTTCTATTTCACCCATGCCGGTTAAAACCCAGTTTATATTTAGATTAGGGTAAACCTGCATGATTTTTTTTAAAATATTCATTCCCAAAGACCTTGAATTCATTAAAATCGGGTGCAGGGAAGTGTATAATATATCATTTTCTATACAAAATTGCCTGAGGTTAACTTCCTTGCTTTCAATGTAGTAGCGTAATCTCTCGCCTTCTGTTTGCATTTTTTTTAAATTTTTGTATTAAAAATGATACAATATATCAATAAATGATATATATTTGAAGTAGTTACTTCGTAGTAAATACGTAGTAAAAATACAATAATTATATGATTCAAATAAAACTTATCTATGATTACATCCGGACAAAGGAATAAAATGAAGAAAGTCTTTAAAAAAGGCTACTCAAAGGAGGTTCAAAAGCTTTTGGAAGAGAAGGCCATATGGAACAAAAAGGGATTTCCTTTCAGTAATTCTTATATCACTCATGTTTTTAATGGCAGAAATACTAATAATGATATTGAAGAAGCAATCATTCAATTGTATCAAAAAAGATTACATGAGGAAACAGCCATTACATTGCGAAGAAAAGAAATTTTCAGCAAAAACCTATAGAATTTTTAGAAGTAAGTACAAATCTAAATCAGGATTAATTATCAAAGTTACAAATCAAAACACAGTAATTATGGCAATAATAAAAAATGAAAGTTTAGGAAATATAGGCTACTTCTCAGACAAAAAAGGCACATTAACGAATTTTATTTTCGAAATCTTAGATGTGGAATATCGGGATAATCTGTATGGATATTTCAGAATAAAAATAACAAATGATAATTCAAAATTTGTTGTTATCAATAACCTCAGTATTTGTGGTCCATTTTCAGAAGCTTTTCCGGCAAGATTATTAGAAGAAGGTTTTTATTTATGCCATCCGAATTTGAACCACGAAATTGTACTTGAGATATTTAGTTTTGAATTTGATTTGTATAAAAGCAAATTACACAATCAAAGAGAAGAAAACAGGAATTTTAACTTTTCCAATTCTTAGACCCACAGTAAATTTAGTTTATATCCAACAGATCAGATTAAAACAAAACGGCAAATCTATTCCTATATTTGTTCATTACTTTTAGTTTCGAAAATAATTTTTAAAAATTTCTAACACATCAAAAGCATTAGGATTTTCTTCTAATAATTTTTTTATGTTTTCGGGATTATTGTCTGGAGAAGGGATCATTTTCAAGCCTTTTTTGAGAATGGTTACATCTGTTGAAACAAATTTTTCTTCAGGATCATTGTAATATTCTGTCTGTTGACTAATATAAACTACCTGATTGTTTTTTTTGTCATCCCATAAATAGCTAGATTGAACCTGATTGTCTTTATCATATATATTCTCTAATAAAGGTTTTCCTAATTTAGTTTTTATATATTTTTAGAAGCTTTTCCCTTCGCTTTCATTTTTAATTTCAAATTTTAACCCGGATAGTTTGTTAGATTTAAAGCTGTCAACGTAAATAGATAAACTGCTGATATATTTAATTAAACTATTTTTGCTGTCATCTTTAATTGTGAGGTTTGAAAAATTTACATTTCCATACTTAAAATTTTCTATATCTTCTGTTATATAAGCTACAAGGCTAAAATCAATATTTTTATCCTTTTCGAATTTTGTATTCTCCAGTGTTGATGAAATGTTTGTGTCAATTTTAATGTTTCTAAATCTGTTTGAGAGCTGCATGATGTAATCAGGAGGCTTACAATAATCAATATTAATTGCTTCATACTACTTTCTAAATAATTTCAAATTCCATTTTTCCTTTTGGGATATAAAACATTTGATCAATCATAAGTTCTTCTTTTGTCTCGTTATTGTATAAATAGAAAGCAGGCTCTCCATTTAGTTTTTTGAATGTTGCTAATTTACCATACCCATAAAATTTTAAGATTGTGTCTTTAGGAAAAGGCATTACTTTAAAGCCATTTTTAGCATCTTCAATTAAACCATTAATTCTTGCATTAGATTCTGAACTGCTTAGGTACATTGAGACAGCCATGTTTTTTTCTCTAACCTTAATTTTTTCTGCAAATTCACTATACATTTCTTCTTTAAGAAGATCAGCCAGTTTATTATATGCCGTAATAAGTTTTTCTTTAAAATTAGCTACATCTTCTAAATTTTCGCCATCATTCCATTTGGTTAATGAGTACGAGATTTCAGCTGTAAACTCTGCTGAAGTTTTCAAAAACGGAATTTTTTGATTTTCTTCCACTTTTTGAACGGCCGTTTCAGGGAAATCTTTTATATGTTTAAATTCATTATTTGCTACATCGTAGAGCCTGACGTTAAATCTTAATGACGCTTCAGGATGTAGATTTTGTTGTCCTGAAATAGGTTTTATAATAGCTGTTATAAATTGCTCTCCAGAATTATAAATAGCATAATTAATGGGAACATTGCTAGAGATTTGACCTTCAGCTTCCATTGTTAGTACAGGAATATCATTAATCAGAATTTCAAAATTGCAGGCTGCGACTGAAAAGTCTATGGTGTAATATGGTTCGTATATCATTGTTAAAATAAAAAAGTTTAAAACTAAATTTCAATATGCTTTTTTCCATTTTAAAATCTAATTTTTATAATACATATCCAAAGATCGGTATGAAACCCAATCTTTATATTTTTTGTTGTTTTTGTCTATTGCGATTATTTGTAAACTCCCTTCTACAGGTTTTAGATCATAATTGACTTTATAAATGACGAAAAAAGTAACTTTTTCTGTAGGATCTTCCCAAACTAAGATGCGTTGCTCCATTTTATCTTTTTTGAACTCTCCATTTTCATCTAAAAAAAGAGGATGCTCTTTTGTAGACAAAGAAATTTTTGAAAATGCAGGTTTTGCACCGTATTTTTTTTCAAAACTTTTAATTATTTTGAGTGCATTATCATTATCTAAAATGTTTATTTCATAACACCAAATAAGTTTATCTTTTTTGGTATAAAAGAAGGAAGTTTCGTTTTTTTCCAAATCAATATTATTTCCAAAGAGACTTATTTGACGAGGAGCAAATTTAAATTCTTCATAATCCCCTGAAATATTATATTCATTTAAAACATTATCATTTAATGTCAACCCGATGCTACTTAATATTTCGTTTATATTAGACTTAAATTTTAAATCTGTAAGATTAAGGATTTCCTTAGAATTGTTTTTTTTTGCTTCCATTGGTGGTTTTTTAGACGCTATGATTTTTTTTTCTTGTTGTCCATTGCATGAAAGCAAGCTTAATGCTGCTAAAATTGTTATTTTTTTCATTGGTTTATTTTTAATCCTTTAATTCCTTTTAAATAATATTCATTTCCATTCTTGTTTTCTTCTTTTGCAAAAATGAGATAACTGTAGTTTTTTA
>CBFGNY010000012.1:0-52014 GCA_965650235.1 uncultured Flavobacterium sp.
CATAGCCATAAATGCTTTTCCCGTTTTGGTACGTTCGTTAATTTTTATTGTAGTCATAACTTTGGGTTTTAGAAATACAAATATACAAAAAAGTAATACGAGTAATATTGTGTACCCGTATTACTTTTGTATAAGACAACATCAAAAATTTTAAAGTTTATTCGTTAATTTTGTTTCGAGTTTCAAATCCAAATCTGAAACTTGAAACCTGAAACAAAATTCAAATGAAAATCAAAAATATAATAGAAGTTCTCGAAGAAATGGCTCCTTTAGCTTACGCCGAAGACTTTGACAACGTTGGACTTTTAGTTGGAAATTCAGAAACCGAAAGTACCGGAGTTTTGGTTTGCCACGATGCTTTAGAAAATGTAATCGAAGAGGCTATTGCCAGAAATTGCAATTTGGTAGTTTGTTTTCATCCGATATTATTCTCCGGAATCAAAAAAATTACAGGCAAGAATTACGTTGAACGTGCTATTTTGAAAGCCATCAAAAACGATATTGCTATTTATGCCGTGCATACCGCTTTTGATAATCATTCGGCTGGTGTAAATAAAATTCTCTGTGATGCTTTAGGTTTGAAATACACTAAAATTTTAATTCCGAAACAGAATTTCATTCAAAAACTAGTGACTTTTACTGTTCCTGAAAATGCCCAAAAAGTACGTCAGGCTTTATTTGATTCCGGTGCTGGAACGATTGGAAATTATGATAATTGCAGTTTTAATTCAAACGGAACAGGAACTTACAAAGGAAATTCTGAAAGCAATCCTGTAATTGGAGAGCGTCACGAATTAACCGAAACTGAAGAAATAAAAATCGAAGTTACTTTTGAAAAACATCAGCAATCCCGAATTTTAAAAGCACTTTTTGCGAATCATATTTATGAAGAAGTGGCTTATGAAATTTACGATCTTCAAAATTCTCATCAAAACATTGGTTTGGGAATGATTGGAGAGTTGGATTCTGAAATGAATGAAAATGACTTTTTATATTTTGTAAAAGACAAAATGATTGCCGATGGTATTCGTCATTCAGCCTTTACAGGAAAAAAAATAAAGAAAGTTGCTGTCCTGGGAGGTTCAGGAAGTTTCGCTATCAAAAATGCAATCCAGGCCGGAGCAGATGCTTTTTTGACCGCCGATTTAAAATATCATCAATTTTATGAAGCCGAAAATCGGTTACTTTTAGCCGATATTGGTCATTTTGAGAGCGAACGCTATACAAAAAATTATATTGTTGATTATCTTAGGAAAAAAATCCTTAATTTTGCCATCATTTTATCAGAAGAAAATACAAATCCAGTTAAGTACTTATAGAATATGGCGAATACGAAAGAATTAAGTGTTGAGGACAAGTTAAGAGCAATTTACGATTTACAGCTTATTGACTCCAGAATTGACGAAATCAGAAACGTAAGAGGAGAACTTCCATTAGAAGTTGAAGATTTAGAAGATGAAGTTGCAGGTTTAAGCACACGTTCAGAAAAACTTAAAAGTGAACTTGAAGTAGTTGAGGATCTTATCAAAACTAAGAAAAACGCTATTGAAGAGCACAAAGAGGTTATCAAAAAATACACAAAACAACAAGAGTCAGTTCGCAATAACAGAGAATTTAATCCTTTGACAAAAGAAGTTGAATTTCAGGAATTAGAAATCCAACTGGCTGAAAAGCAAATTAAGGAAATGAAAGCTTCTATCGAGCACAAGAAAGAAGTTATCTCTAATTTAAAAGAAAAATTAGAAGCTAAAAGCAACCACCTGAAACATAAAAAATCTGAATTGGATGCCATTATGGCTGAGACTCAAAAAGAAGAAATCTTCTTGACGGAGAAATCTGCCGAGTTTTCTGAGCAGATTGAAGCAAGATTATTAGCTGCTTACAACAGAATCAGAAGCAGCGTTCGCAATGGTTTGGCTGTAGTATCTATCGAAAGAGGAGCTTCTGCAGGATCATTCTTCACGATTCCTCCACAGACTCAGGTAGAAATTGCCTCCAGAAAGAAAATCATCACTGATGAGCATTCAGGAAGAATCTTAGTCGACAGCGTACTGGCTGATGAAGAGAAAGAAAAAATGGAACAATTGTTCTCAAGTATTTAAATAAATTGTCCCGATAAACATCGGGACTTTTTTTTACTATAAATTTGCTGGTTTTGGGACTTAAAAAAGGAATTCGCTTTATTACATTAAAATCGGTTGGCCAATACATCAACTTCCTGAGTTATGTACGTCCACAAAAAGCCGTCGAACTTTCGTACGCACTTTTTAGTCAGCCACGCATTGGCAGATTACAAAAAGAAAGCTTGCCGCAAATTTTGAAAAATACAGAAACGGAAATATTTCATCATAACCAACATCATTTTCAAACCTATATCTGGAAAGGAAATGAAACAAAAATTCTGCTTGTTCACGGGTGGGAAAGCAATGCTTCGCGCTGGCAGAAAACATTACCTCATCTTCAAAAATCAGGGAGCACGATTATTGCCATTGATGCTCCTGCACATGGACAAAGCAGTGGAAAGGAATTCAATGTTCCGCTTTATGCAGAATTTATCAATAAAGCTGTAGAAAAATACCAGCCTACAATTATTATAGGGCATTCTATTGGCGGTGCAGCCTGTGTTTATCATCAATATTTATTCCCGAATACAAGTATCAATAAAATGGTGATTCTTGGAGCTCCATCAGATTTGAAGACTTTAATTGACAATTATGTTTCTATGCTGAGCTTAAACACCAGAATGTTTTCGCTATTAGAAAATCGCTTCTTAACACATTTCAACTTCAAACTCGAAGATTTCTCCGGACAAAAATTCGCTTCACAATTTAATGTTTCAGGACTGATCGCACATGATGCTTCAGACGATATCGTTTCTTTTGAAGAAGGCAAAAAAATCGCCAGTACCTGGAAAAACAGTCAGTTTATCGAAACCAAAGGCTTAGGCCACGGAATGCATGATGATGAATTGTATCAGAAAGTGATTGATTTTTTATTTGAAGCGAAACAATAATACATTCTTGCCATCAGGCTTCCCGCTTTCCGCTATATTCCCGATCAAGAAAACCTACGGCAAAAAGCCTTGTTTTTCTAAATCGGGAGATACCGCTTCACTCGGGGCTAAACAGGATACAATCATAATTTTGGTTGTCATTTTACCATACTCATCTTCAAAATCCTTACTTTTGCATTATGGAAGAAAATCTAAAACGCCTTAATAAATTCATTGGAGAGACAGGTTATTGTTCTCGTCGTGAAGCTGATAAACTCATCGAAGAAGGACGCGTAACCATAAATGGTGTCGTACCTGAAATGGGAACCAAAGTTTCACCTGATGATGAAGTGCGTATAGATGGAAAACTAATCGTTGAAAAACACGAAAAGATGGTGTATTTAGCTTTTAACAAACCAGTTGGAATTGAATGCACAACCAATCTTGAAGTCCGAAATAATATTGTTGATTATATTAATTATCCAAAACGAATTTTCCCAATTGGAAGATTAGATAAAGCCAGTGAAGGACTAATTTTTATGACCAATGATGGCGATATCGTAAACAAGATTTTACGTGCCAGAAACAACCACGAAAAAGAATATACCGTAACAGTAAACAAACCTATTACGGATCGTTTTATACAGCGTATGGGAAATGGTGTCCCAATTTTAGATACCGTTACCCGAAAATGCAAAGTAGAGCAAATCAGCAAATATACTTTCAAAATTATCCTGACACAAGGCTTAAACCGCCAGATTCGTAGAATGTGTGAGTATTTAGGTTACGATGTAACAGCGCTGAAACGTATCCGAATCATTAATATCTCTTTGGATATTCCTGTTGGCCGTTATCGCGATTTGACAGATGCTGAAATCAAGGAATTAAACGAATTAATTGAACCATCAAGCAAAACCGAAGAAGCCAGCTTACCAAAAGCAGAAGCGCCAATACGTGCTACACGAAGAACAGAATTCATTTCAAAACATGATCCCCGATTTAAGAAAAAAGGAGATTATTAACTCTTATAAAACTAAAAAATCCTTCAACAATCTGAAGGATTTTTTAGTTTTATTATTTCGGAAACCAAATTACTTTAAAATGCGGAAGTTTTTTACAAAGTCTTTGTACTTATCACTCAAAGTTACTTTATGATTACCTTTTAAAATGATGAGATTATCGTTTACATTTATTTGCTCAATTTTACTGAGGTTAACGATGTAATTACGATGTGTTTGGCAAAACCTAGCAGCATCCAACAGTTGAATGATTTTGGTTAACGAAATCAGAATAACAAATTTTTCTGTTTCAGTAATAATATTGCAATAACGGTCTTCCACTTCTATGTACAAAATATCCTTGATTTGAACTTTCTTTAGGACTTTGTTCTTTTTGATAAAAAGAGTATCACTGCTTATTACCGTATTTTGATCTTCGCTATGAAAAACATTGGTTTGCTCGTAAAATTTCTCTAAAGCCATTTCAAGTGCATACAGAATTTCAAGTTCATTAAAGGGCTTCAATAAAAAACTAAAAGGTTTGGTTAATTTGGCTCTGTCAAAAATCTGGCGGTCTTTAGAACTGGTTAAAAAAACGAATGGTTTTTGTCCGTCAGGCACAATATTGATAGTTTCTGCAAAAGTAATTCCGTCTGGTTTTCCATCTAAAAAAACATCAATCACTACGATGTCGATTGTATTTTGATAAAACATTGTTAATGCTTCCTGATGCGTACGGGCGACACCTACAATATTGTAATTGTTTTCGGTAAGCACTTTTACAAGCGCATCACTTTCGGCAGGTGTATCTTCTATAATAAGTACATTTATATTATCCATGGTTTTTAAACTTTGGTAAGGCAATAATCATTTTTGTCCCCACATTTTCTTCACTTTCTATTTCGAGTTTGCCTCCATTTTTATAAATCATGCTTTTACATAACTGCAGTCCTAAACCGGTTCCTATGGCATCATCGTTTTTCTTTCTAGAAAGCAAAACGGTATCTTTTAATAATTCTTTTCGAGTAGTTTCGTTCATTCCTGATCCGGTATCTTCTATAACCAAATAACAAAAATCTTCTGATGATGGGCGTGAATAAATGGAAATGGTCCCGTTTTCCTGAGAAAATTTAATAGCATTATCTAATAGGTTTCGAATTACTATTTTAAGAGAATCCAAATCTGCAAATACATAATCTGCAGTAGATACTTTATTTTTAAAATTGATGTTTTTATTTAACATCAAAGGTTTATAATTGTATTCGACATGTTGTACAATACTAGACAGATGCAATGATTCCTGATAAAAATAGGCTTGCTGGGTTTGCAGTAAAGCCCAATTAAGAAGGTTATCTAATAAATTGTATGCACCACTGGCAATTGAACTGTTTTTGTGCAGTAAAACATCGAGTTCTGTGTAGTTTTTACTTTCCAGATTTTCAATTAATTTACTGTTACTGGTTTTTAAAGCGTTAACTGAAGAACGCAAATCATGACTTACAATTGAAAACAATTTATCTTTTGTAGCGTTCAATTCATCGAGCTGATTCTTTTGTGCTAAGATGATCTTGTTGTTTTTGATTTTTTGCCTGTAAAAATAAACCCCGGCTCCAAACATTATAAACAATAAAACCGAAGAAATGAGAAACCCATTTCTTTCGGCTATTTTTGCTTTGTTCTCAGCTGCAAGAACGTTGACTTCTTTTTGTTTTTGTTTGATGGCAAATTTCTTTTCAAGATCTGCAATTGCCCAGACTTTATTTTGGTCGTTTAAGGAGTCTTTCCATGTTTCATACTCCTTTCTGTAAATTAAGGCTAACGGAAAGTTTTTTCTGTTTTCCTCTACTACTGCCATATTAAGTACTGCAGCAATTTTTAAATCAAAAGATTTTACTTTTTTTGATAATTCATATGCTTTTTCAAAATAAGGAATTGCCTTTTCATCTTTGTATTGTATATAATATAAATTAGCAATGTCTATATAAGAGCCTATAAGTAAAGAAGTGTCTTTCTGGACTTCCTGTAGTTTTGCACCCTCAAATAAGTATTCTTCTGATTTATCAAATTTTTTCAGATGTAAATAACATAATCCTATATTATGTATGACTGTGCTTTTTTTAAAATCATAAAAATCTTCATTTAACTTTTCGATTGTATTAAAATGTGACAAAGCTGTTTTAATTTCATTTTGTTCTAAAGCAATCTCCCCTAAAGAAAAATTAACTTTATAGTAAAATTGAAATTCAGAAGAAATGAGATTAAACTCTTTTTTAGCTTCGTTAAGTATTTTTTTCTGAAAGAAGCTAATTGCTCTAAAATAATGACAATAATCTCTTAATTCAATAGTGTTTTTACTACTAAGTTGCTTCATAGAATAAACTAATGTAGAATCCCAATCCTTTTCAAAAAAGAAACGCTGAGCATTATTAAAATCAATTTGCTCATTATATTTCACCGCTTTTTTTTTAATTTCAGATTCTAATAGTTTTGTATTAAACTTTTCTTGCGAAAAAAGAAAAAAAGAATTTAATATAAAGAATAAAGAAATAAAAACACTTCTAATCATTGTCTATTTATTATGTTGTCATACTAATTATTTTGTACAACAGTCACAGTTCCTCTAGAAGTAACCGGATCTATATCCCAAAGAAACGTTTCAATCGTTTTTATTTTAGACAATGCATCAGGTCCATATGGTATGCTGCTAACCGTAAAAGCAACTTCATAAACAAAAAAAGTTGTTTCTTTTGTCTCTACTAAATCATAAGCTACAAAAAATTGCAATTGGGGATTACCATCAAGATCGATATAACAATTTTGATAAATACGAAAATCTAAATTTTCTTCTTCTTTTTTAGCAATAAAAACTACAGCTCTAATAAGAAGTTCTTTTTCTTTTGTGAAATATGCTTCAACAAGTGGAGATAATAGCATTCGGTTTGTTCTTTCCGGAAACTTTATCTTGCCTACACTATCTGGATCTAATTTTACAGGTAAAAGCTCGCCTGGTGGATAGATTTTTTCAATTGGAGAATAAAGGGTAGTTTTTTCCATGGTGATAATTTTTAAGGTTAGGTTATTAATATTTTAGATTCTATTGCTAATTAAGGCCATATTTAACTAATATAATAAGCAAATTTTTAGAAAATCAAATATAGTAAAGTATTTCCTAACAACTTTTATTTATCAAGTTATTAAACGACAAATATTGACTTTAATCGTTAAATAAAAACATCATAAACAGAAGTAAATCAATATTTTATAAAAAAAATCCTACTCAAACATGAATAGGATTTTAATTATTTTATTTCTTCTTCAAAAACTCATAATACAAAGCTTTTGATAAAAAAGAATCATTTCGGTGTCTTTCTATTTCTTCTTCTCTATATCCTTCTGTGTATTTTCCATTTAATGAGTGTTTGATAAAATAATCACGACGACTTTCATCATTAAAATTCAAACCACTCAAAAAAACTGGCTCTACACCTTTATTAACTGAGATATTATAATTGGTAATTAGATTTCCCCAATTAACATAACTGCATAAAAGAATAGTTCCATAAAAATACCAAACCATTTGATTTACCAGATACGCATTAGTTTTTTGCTTTGCAATTTTTAGAAAAGCGTAAACCAAACCAATAATTGCCAATATTAAAAAGGCATAAACTCCCAAACGTTTGTAAGTCAAACCGTAAAATGAAACGTATTCTGAATTTTTAATAATCGTGCTTATAATCAAAATGCCATTTAAAAAAATCCAGATTCTGGCCAGTCTTTTTAGCGGAACTGCTTTTTCATCAAAGTTGAATCCGCCTTTAAAATAAAACAAAATCACACCCACGGCCATAGCAATTGAAAAGATTACTGAATTTACTCTTTCGTGTGTTGCCGCACTCAATTGAGATTTTTCTATTATTTGGAAAAACTGCTCGTAATTGTAGGTTACAATAAATACTAAAAGCATCAGGTTCAGCATTACTAAAGTGATTACGCCACTTTTTCTTTCGAAGTCCAAATCAAGAAACGAAAATGTATTTTGATTTTTGATTTCAGAAATATTTTTGAAATCATTATCAAGTAATTCATTTTTTTCATAACAAACTTCCGGAACCCAATAATTCCAAAAAGTGAAAGAAATATAGAAACCCAGAATACCAATTATTAACAATTGCGGAATATCAATATCTAATGTATAATCTGTAAACAATGAAGAGAAATGATTGCTTCCAAAAGAATAAACGATGAAAAAAAGCACAAGGAAAATTGTCGGAATAATAACGAAGGCTACCAGTTTTTTAGCGAAATCATTATGGATTTTCTTTTCAGGAAGCCATTGCTTAAACATGAATATTCGGCCTAATGAAGCTATTCCGTTTAAAAAGATAAGCGGAAAAATCTGCACAGTTTTAAGTTTTACATCCTGGGTTTTAAACTGTAAAAAAAGCAAAGACAATGCTAAGGCCAAAAAAGAAGTGAAATCCCCATACCAGGCAAAAGCCAGACAAGACAAAATTGAGGTTACGACCAAGATCAAATGTGACCGCTCAGAAAACCGATCCTGAAAGAAATAACAAATAAAACCCGTTAAGACTAATCCAAATATGGCAAGGTTAACGCCAAGATCTTCTTTGTAAAAAAGCAGTAGGAATATTAAACTGCAAGCTAAAATAATGTGATGTTTTTTCATAATTGTAGAATTTATTTATTGTTGGTCAATTATGTTATCGCCTTTTGTTTATTGGTTATTTTTATTGGCGATTTCATAACATTAAATTTAAAAGTACTTTGTTTTTCAAAGTAATTAGACAAAAAAATTTGGTTATTAGGATTTCATTAATTTTTCAAGGTACGACAGGTGTTCTTTGAAGGCTAAACGACCTCTTTCAGTAACACGGTAGGATGTTTTTGGCTTTTTACCAACAAACTCCTTTTTAACTTCTATATATTCAGATTTTTCAAGTGCTGATGAATGGCTGGCCAAATTACCGTCAGTTATATTCAATAAACCTTTCATTTCTGTAAAATCAACCCATTCATTAACCATCAGAATGGACATAATACCCAATCTGACACGGCTTTCAAAATCTTTATTTAATTTATCAATGATTCCCATTGGTTTATTTATATTTTTTGAACATTATTAGTCCGTACAAGATATGTAAAATACCAAAACCTATGATCCAAAAAATTAAACCATATCCAATATAGAAAAGAGAAATACATCCTAAAATCAATTCAGAAAAACCTAAATATTTTATATCTGAAAAAGTATACTTTTCAGCATTTATCAAAGCCAGGCCATAAAAAATCAATGTAGCCGGGGCAACTAAACCGTAAATTTCGTGATACAAAAGTGCCAGACAAAATATACCGCCAGTAACAAGCGGAATAGCTAAATTTAATAACATCTTTTTTGTTGCAGATGTCCAAATAGGCAAATTATATTTTTTGCTTTTTCTGATGGTAAAAAAGATTCCGAAAGTAAGTGCAAATACTAATATAATAAAGGCAATAAAAAATAATTCTGACACCAAATCAACTGCATACAATTTATGATATCCGTCAAAATATTCAAGTCCATTCGCTTTGAATAGTTGATAAACATACAGTCCGCCAATAAGAGCAGACAAACCTGCAAAAACTCCTGAGAGTCCGCTTAAAGATATAAATCTTGAAGAGCGTTCCATCATAGAACGAATGTGTGCTAAATCTTCCTGGTGCTTCTGATTCATAATTAAAGTACTTTGAAATACAAAGTTATTAATTATTTTGGAATAACAATATGTTAAACAACATTTTTTAAAAAATTAAATGAATTGAAATTTGTTTAAGAATTAAGTCAGCTCTAAATAAGTTGGTCAAAAAAAATCCCAATAAGCTAATATCTTCTTATTGGGGTTATTATGGACGCATATCTTCCTAATTCATTTAGTCAACTATAATTGCCACTAAGGAGTTTTTACATAATGCTTTACTATTTTTAATGCTGTTTTTGTAAATATATTAAGCTAATTAGCCAGGTATATTCTACTTGATTTATCAGATTCAAGATTCACAACCATACTGCTTGGACAATCAAAAGTAGAGGTGTTTTTTATTTTTCCTGATATGCTTTTTACATTTTTTTTAGAATCGATATTCAATTGTGTTTTATCTAATTTCACATCTATTTTATCCAGTTTTTTACCTTCTAAAAAAACATAAGAATCCTGACCTTCAACATACAATAAAGCTACTTTCGTAAATCCCCTCCATTCTAAATGTGATTTTCTAATGGCAAGATTTAAAGTATCAGCCTGAAGCCCTAACAATCGAATAACTGAGTTTTCTTTAGCCACAATACTTTTCGTGTTTATACAAAAAACTTCCGTTACATTTTTAGTATGTATCACTTCGTCTTTTTTTAATTCTTTCGAAGAGATAAAAAGTGTATCGTTCCGAACTTCAAAAGATGTAATATTAGGGACAGTACCTTTCAAATAAAGCTGATGGGCTTTGTTTTCTTTACCACTTTTTAAATTAAAAATGGTGCCAGGCTCAGCAACTACTACAGAAAAAGAAGACAACGGTTTCTCTTCACTTAAAAAATTGGTTGGATTATCATAGTATTTTGAACCCATATACAGTAGGATAATACCGCTAAAAAGAAAGATTAAGAAAGAGGTGATTATGATATTACTTGTTTTCATATTTGTAATTTATTGGTTAAAGGTCAAATATATTATTGCCTTATTGATTTATTTTTGCTTTGTTAAAAGTTATTTTTTGGCGATTTCATCATCGTTATTTTTAATAGCTGCTAATAATTCATTTAAATCGGTACTGTTGAGCTGCAGTAATTTAACTTTAAGAATAAAATCCGGCAGGTCCTGACCAAAAAAATTTGCCTTTTCATTCATCTTTATCAATTCCAATGCTTTTTCAGAAACAAAAAAGCCGATTCCTCTTTTATTGTCAAAAATTTGGGTTTCCTGCAAATTAGCGTAAGCACGCATGACTGTGTTATGATTGACTTCAAATTCTGCTGCTAAATCCCGAACCGAAACCACCCGATCGCCCGCTTTCAGTTGTCCTTCTAAAATTTGTTGGCAAAGGTTATCTACTATTTGGAGATATATTCCTTTTGTTGATTTAAAATCCATATTAAACCTCCTTTTCTTTTAATTTAAAATAAGCTATCACAAAAAAGAATATCCAGGAAAGCATCGATAGGGCTAAAAAGAATACTTCATAACTAGATAGATATTCTGTTACAGCATACTCTTTTAATTGAATATCAAAACCATGGGTTTCATTAGGATAAAAAATATTCGATAATAGCATTGAGAATGAAATAGAAATAAGCAAAATAACGATTGAAAGAATTACTGTTTTTACCAAAGCATAATGTTTGAAATATGTTGCACCTGCAAAAAGATAAGCTCCGTAAGAAAACAAACCAAAAATCCCAAATAATATCTGCCAGACATCCCAAATTTGATTAGGCCATCTCGTAATCACAAAACGAAATTCAAAATAAGGAATTAAGGAAGGATCCAAGCCCGATTCTCCAGCAGTTAAAGAAGCTTTAGCTAAACGAATTGCAATCCAAAATATAATTAATGCAATAGGAATAAACAATCCAAATCTAATTAGAAACTGGAGTATTAATTTTTCAAGAGTTGAACCTGGATTCAGTAAATAATTCCCCGATTTAATTTTATCTGCCAAATCAGGAAATGCCGTACCAACTATAACACCAACTAAGATCATATAAAATGCGAAACTAATCATGTAATTTTGATATATTAAATATTTGAATTCAATCATATTATATTTACTAACATTAAGAAACCAATAACTTAATAAATAGGTTACAAGTCCTAATCCTAAAATAGTGAGAAGATATTTTGTTTTATTGATTAGTAAATCCTGCTTCAATAAACAGCCAAATCTCTTTAAATTAAAATAGTTATTAAACGACATGATTTTCTGATTTTAAGGTTACTTTATTGATGATTGCATTAAAAAGCAATTCGATATCTATTTCCGTTTCTTCCAGTTGACTAGCTTCCATCATGATGCGATAGCCTCCAAGACATTTCTCTTGATATATAGGACTTTCAATATCTGATAAGCTTGAAACTGTTTTAAATTGCAATTGCTGACTGATGGTAAATACCGATTCGTTATAAACTATGTTTCCTCCGTCAAGCACTACAATAGTATCAATTACCGTTTCTATATCTTTTACCTGATGGGTTGATATTAAAACCAATTGTTCATCGGAAACAGAACTCACCAATATTTTTCGAAACAAACTCTTAGATGGAATATCCAGACCATTTGTTGGCTCATCCAGAATCAGCAAACTACAATTGGTGGATAGAGCAAAGGCAATAAGGAATTTTTTGCGCTGTCCATGTGAAAGTCCGTTCAGATTCTTTTTAGTATCTAATTCGAATTCCTGTAAAATGCGATTCATTTTTTCATAATCGAATTTTGGATACAGAGGAGCTGTTGCTTTCAAATAAACTGCAATGCTTATTGAAGGAAACGAAAACTCTTCGGATACCATATAGATGTCCGACAAAAAATTGGGCAATCTATCAAAAGGCTTAAAACCTTTGATCACTAATTCCCCCGTTTGTGGTTTAAGCAAACCGGAAATTAATTTAAGTAATGTGGATTTGCCAGCACCATTCTTGCCCAATAATCCCACAATACTTCCTTTTCCCTGCTGGAAAGACAAATCAGTAAACAAAGCATCTTGCTTTTTGTACTGAAAAGTTAAATGTTGAATATTTATCATATAATATATTTTATTAGTGTACTAGTTTTGTAGTACGCAAAGAAAAGAAAACTTTTCTAATAAACAATTAATTTTAAAAAAAATCTTACTTAGCATATTTATTATACTCTTTTTTTAAAACTTTTAAACAAATACAACTTAAATACTACAAAGTTTTTTGAGGATAAAAACGGCACGGTCTAATTAACTACGAGCTGCGTGAGGGATAGGAATTAGCTACCGAAGTAGCATGGATAGCCCGACCGTATTTGCGAAAGGCGCGCATAAGCGGTATGTTAAATAGCGCCTTTTGTAAATACGGTCACGCCCAGATAACAAACAATAAAGCCCATTCGATGAACAGGCTTTTCTATTTTATTTTTGATTTTCTATTAAAACCATCTTCTTCTTTTGAATAAAAACACTCCAAAAGCTGATAATAAAACCGAAACTAAAAGAAGAATCCAAATACCATATTTACTTTCTTCAAGACCATTTGGAACGTTCATACCGTACAAACTGGCAATTAGTGTTGGAATCATTAAAATGATAGAAATCGATGTCATCTGTTTCATGATGTTATTCATATTATTCGAAATTACCGAAGCATAAGCATCCATCATTCCGGTTAAGATATTGCTGTAAATATTGGCAGTGTCCTGCGCCTGACTTAATTCTATTTCGACATCTTCGAGCAAATCTAAATCATAGTCTGCTTTGTGGGCCTTTAAGTTTTTAATGCGTTGAAATAAAACATCGTTTGCTTTTAAGGAGGTGATAAAGAATACCAGACATTTTTCGATTTGAAGCAATGCCTGCAATTCTTCATTTTTAATGGATTTTTCCAAATTATCTTCGGCGAGTTTTATTTTTTGATTGACTTGTTTCAGATATTTTAAATACCATACGCTTGAAGAAAGCAGTAATCGCAAAACCAAATCTGGATTGTCTTTTATTTCGATATTTTTACGCTGTGAGTACAAGACAAAATCAGAGATGATTTCTGTTTTGTAAAAAGTGATGGTTACGCATATTCCATCTTTAAAAATGACCCCAAGCGGAATGGTTTGAAAAGGTAATTTTACATCGTCGCTTTTTATAGGAACGCGCATGATAATTAAAGTCCACCCGTCTTCGATTTCGATACGTGGTCTTTCGTCGATATCTTCGATATCATTGTAAAAGGCTTCGGGAATTTGAAGTTCTGCGAGTAAGTAATCCTTTTCTGTTTCTGTTGGGACTTCGATATTGATCCAGCAGTTTGGAGCCCATTTTGGGATTTGGATTAATCCGTTGTTGTTTGAGTAAAAGACTTTCATTTCAAAATACAGGTGTTTATTGCAGCATTTTGAAATTTCAAAAGCTGCTTTAATTTAATACTAACGAATCATAATCGTCCATTTGGAGAAGTGTTTTTTAAGTGGTGCAAAAGTATCTTTTATTATCAAGAACCGAAATTTTAAACTATTAATTATATATTAAAAACAACAAAGCCCGCTAAATAAGCAGGCTTGGTTTATAAATTGTTTGCAGGATTATTTTCCTGCGCTTCTCATTTTTCGTGCTAGCAATGTATTTTTCAATAACATTGCGATTGTCATTGGCCCTACTCCACCCGGAACCGGTGTGATAAATGATGCTTTTTTGCTTACTCCGTCAAAATCAACATCTCCTTTTATTACATACCCTTTTGGGTTTGATGCATCGTCTACACGGGTAATTCCAACATCTACGATAACGACTCCGTCTTTAACCATATCTGCCTTTAAAAATTCAGGAACTCCTAAAGCTGTAATGATAATATCGGCGTTTTTAGTAAATTCTGCTAAGTTTTTAGTTCGGCTGTGTGTCAGGGTAACGGTTGAATCACCAGGATTTCCTTTACGACTCATTAAAATACTCATTGGACGTCCTACGATGTGGCTTCTTCCAATCACTACAGTATGTTTTCCTGAAGTTTCTACTTTGTAACGTTCAAGCAATTCCATAATTCCAAATGGAGTTGCAGGAATGAAACTTTCCATTTCCAATGCCATTCTTCCAAAGTTTGTTGGGTGAAAACCATCAACATCTTTATCAGGATCGATTGCTAAAAGAATTTTTTGTTCATCAATATGTTTTGGCAAAGGCAACTGAACGATATATCCGTCAAGATTATCATCTTCGTTTAGTTCTTTGATTTTAGCTAGCAACTCTTCTTCGGTAATGTCTTCCGGTAAACTTACTAAAGTAGAATCGAAACCAATTTGCTGACACGATTTTACTTTACTTCCTACGTAAGTTAAACTTGCTCCGTTGGTTCCCACAATAACGGCTGCTAAATGAGGCACTTTTCCTCCGGCTGCTTTTATCGATTGAACTTCGGCTGCAATCTCATTTTTAATATCTTCAGATGTTTTTTTACCGTCTAGTATTTGCATTTCTATTAAGTTAAATGTTTTGTGTTAGAAGTGAGAAGTTTCAAAAAACTGAAACTTATTTTATTTTAATTAAAAAGTTTCAAGCTTTAGCCTCATAACCTGAAACCTTAAACTTGAAACTTTTTTATATTATCTCGGCATTCCTCCTGGCATCCCTTTCATGCCTCCCATCATTTTCATCAGGTTTTTTCCGCCAGGTCCCTGCATCATCTTCATCATTTTGCTCATTTGCTCAAACTGCTTCATCAACTGATTTACCTGCTCGACTTTGGTTCCGGAACCTTTAGCGATTCTGGCCTTCCTTTTTACATCGATAATAGCAGGTTTGCTCCTTTCGGTTGGTGTCATCGAGTGAATGATTGCTTCAATATGTTTGAAAGCATCATCTTCGATTTCTACATCTTTCATGGCTTTTGAAGCACCTGGAATCATTCCGACCAGGTCTTTCATATTACCCATTTTCTTTACTTGCTGAATTTGTGTTAGGAAATCATCAAAACCAAATTCGTTTTTGGCAATTTTCTTTTGAAGTTTTCTGGCTTCTTCTTCATCAAATTGTTCCTGAGCTCTTTCTACAAGCGACACAACGTCACCCATACCAAGGATACGCTCTGCCATACGATCCGGATAGAAAACATCAATTGCTTCCATCTTTTCGCCTGTACCTACAAATTTGATTGGTTTGTTTACAACCGATTTAATAGATATTGCAGCTCCACCACGAGTATCACCATCTAATTTTGTTAAAATAACTCCATCAAAATTTAATATATCGTTGAAAGCTTTTGCTGTATTTACAGCATCTTGTCCTGTCATAGAATCAACAACGAACAATGTTTCCTGAGGCTGAATTGCTTTGTGTACACGCGCAATTTCGTCCATCATTTCCTGATCTACAGCCAAACGTCCGGCCGTATCGACAATAACTACATTAAAACCGTTTGCCTTGGCATGTTTAATTGCGTTTTGAGCAATTTCTACAGGATTTTTATTTTCCGGCTCCGAGTAAACCTCAACACCTATTTGATCTCCCACAACATGCAACTGATTAATCGCCGCAGGACGGTAGATATCACAAGCTACCAAAAGTGGTTTTTTATTTTTCTTAGTCTTTAAAAAGTTGGCTAATTTTCCTGAGAAAGTCGTTTTACCAGAACCTTGCAATCCTGACATTAAGATCACAGATGGAGTTCCTGAAAGATTAATTCCGGCAACATCACCACCCATTAATTCAGTCAACTCATCTTTTACCAGCTTCACCAATAATTGTCCTGGCTGAAGGGTTGTTAAAACATCCTGACCAATTGCTTTTTCTTTTACTTTGGTTGTAAAATCTTTGGCAATTTTAAAGTTAACATCGGCATCTAATAAGGCACGACGAACTTCTTTTAAGGTATCGGCAACGTTTACTTCTGTAATTTTACCGTGTCCTTTTAATATATGGAACGCTTTATCTAACTTATCACTTAAATTATCAAACATAATTTTGTTTTCTTTTATTGAAGTGCAAATATAAACTAAAGTTACAAAGTCACAAAGTCAGCAACTTGTAAAATTTAATGAATATCAATAAAAAAACCAGCTTAACTAACTGGTTTTTGTTATACTCTATAATTCTGATGCTAATAGTGTTCTCTTATAAATTTATTTTTTTTCAAAATAAAGATAGTTACTGTTAGTTATGTCGCGAAAGCGTATTACAGAATTATTAAATTCAAATAACACCCAGCTATAATCTAATTTATGAAGCAGTAATGAACTGTAACTAAAGTATATTTTGAACTCTTTGGCCCCGTTTACTATATTACAATTCCATTGTCCTGTGGCAGAAACTCCATCTTTTGTAGCAACCACAGTTTTGTCATTTTTAAAAACAAATTCATATCCATTATAGGAAGAGGTTTCATCTGAATCCTTAAAAAAATAAGCAATCTTCCAGGAACCATTAGTTATTGCTTCTGTAAAATCAAGCGATACAATGTTGTTTTCTGAGCAATTGTCAATTGCATATTTAATTGCATTTTCGAACTCTAAATTATTTGTTATCGATTTTGTCTGATTATTATAATCGGTTATTGAAATAGGATAACTTAATGAAATATACTGGCTGGCGTTTAAATTTTTTATAAAATTAAAAAAAGCCTGATCATTAGGTATAGAAACAGAACTTGCAGCCTGATTATAACTATTGTAAATATTAATTGTTATTGGATAATTGATATTTAAACCATTAATTTTAGATAATAGATCAGGGTACATATTCCAATAATCTATTAGGGAATCAAAATCGGCCTGATCGGGAATCAATTTTTCTATATAATTATAGTAAACCATTGTTACCGGAAAATCAATTTTTACAATATCATCATCAGTCGTATCTGCATTAATATTATCCAACACTTTTTGATAATCTGCAGTAGTATTTATGGCAATATTTGTATTATTAACAGTAACCGTATAAGGCAGTTTTATAGTGCAATAGCTTGACCCGTCGATTACATTATCCTGTACCGTTTTTACCATGGCAACTCTTTGTAAATAAGAAGTGAGCGGAGAAGCGTTCGTAACAGTCTGAGGATTATGCCCCTGTTCGTCTGTTTCGCTTTGGCAAGAGAATAAGAACAGAAAAGCCACTATTGATAAATATTTATTAAAAGGGAACATATTTATATTTTTACAAAGGTAATAATTTAACAATCTGTTTGAGTAAATTACTCATCGGTTAATACATAATTAGGCTTATTTCCAACATACGTAATCCTTTTTTTACAAAGAATAAATTACGTCAAAAATGAAGTGGCTTGGGCAAAACCGGATTTAGAAATAATGAATAATTCAAAATGTCTATAGATGAATAAAAACAATTTACTTCGCTTTTACCCTACTTGATTTAAAAACAAATACTTTTGCAGATTCCAAATTGAAAGATAGCACTGCTAATGCCAAATAAAAACCAATCAAATACCTGTGACGAAATTATTTTTTCGTCTTTTTTTAAAAGTCATATCAAAGCACTTCGGAATTTTCTTTTTTACAAATTTGGTAATAAAGATCAGGCAGAAGATGTAGCTCAGGAAGCCTTTATGAAACTTTGGCAGAACTGTGCTTCTGTACCTATAGAAAAAGCAAAATCATATGTTTATACGATTGCAAACAATAGTACTTTAAATGAAATCGCGCATCAAAAAGTGGTTTTGCGATATGAAAAAAGTTTTACTGCTTTAGACAGAACTAATGAAAGTCCCGAATTTATTTTGGAAGAAAAACAATTTCAGGACAAACTTTTGAAAGCCATTGAAAACCTGAATGAAAAACAGCGTGTGGCTTTTTTAATGCATCGAATTGACAAGAAAAAATACAGCGAAATTGCCGAAGCATTGAATATTAGCGTCAAAGCTGTAGAAAAACGCATTCATCTGGCTTTGTTAAGCTTACGTAAAGAAATTGATTTATAAAAGTAGGGTAAATCCAGCCCAAATTGTTTAATGATATAATGCCACTAAATACAATGAAAAAAAATTTATTAGCCAGATGGCTCAATGATGATTTATCAGAGAAAGAATTAGCCGAATTTAAAGCAAGTCCTGATTTTGAAAAATACGAAAAAATAAAAAATTACTCTGCTCATTTAGAAGTAGATGATTTGGATGAAAATGCGATACTGTCCAACATTCTTCAGCAGAAAAAAGCGACTCCAAAAGTGATTCCGTTATACAAAAAATGGATGTTCCGAGCCGCGGCAATTTTTGTTTTGGGTCTTGGAATTGCTTTTGCGATGAAAAATTTTGTTTCACATACCGAAACAGCAAATTTTGGAGAAAAGACAACTTTTTCATTGCCAGATAATTCTGAAGTTGTCCTTAATTCAGGCTCTGAGATAAATTATAAAAAATGGAACTGGAACAGCAACAGACGTCTTGAATTGGAAGGCGAGGCATATTTCAGGGTTTCTAAAGGCAGACGATTCGAAGTGCAGACCAGCTTGGGAAAAGTATCGGTTTTAGGAACTCAATTTAATGTTAAAGCCCGAAAAAACAGATTTGATGTAATGTGCTATGAAGGCCGTGTAAAAGTAAACTATGGGAATACACAAATCGTATTAACACACGGACAAAGCGTGACTTTTGAGAACGGAAAACAATTCAATACCGCTGTAGAATCATCAAAACCGGGATGGATAGACAACCAAATGTGTTTTACTAAAGAAAATATCAAAAGCCTTTTAGACGAACTTGAAAGACAATATAAAGTTACAATTGAATTGAATGCCAAAGATACAACGTCGCTGTTTACAGGAAAATTACCTACCAAAGACTTAGATATGGCACTACAAATTATTAGTACAACATATCATTTAAAAGCAAAAAAAGTTTCAAAAAATAAAATAATTTTTGACGAAAAATAGATGTTGCGTCCCAAACAGTTTCATTTTTCGCTTTTTTTGTTTTTCCTTGTCCTGAGCTTTTCTGCACAGAACAAAGGAAAAGCTATGCCATTAAAAAAAGTTTTAATTAAAATTGAGCAACAGCATCAGGTAAATTTTAATTATACCGAGGACAATGTTTCAGAACTGCAATTAACCCCTCCAAAAAAATCACTCTCTTTAGAACAAAAACTGGAATATCTCTCAAAAAGAACAAATTTATCTTTTGAAAACCTCGGAAATAAATTCATTAACATCTATAAAAAAGATACTAACTCAATATGTGGCTATGTTTTTTCGAATACAGACAAAAACCCTATTGAAAATGCTAATATCCATTTAGCAAATAACTCCCTGATTACAACAGATTCAAACGGCTATTTTGAATTTAGAAAAAGTATTAAAAATAATTTTTCCATTAGCCATATCGGATTTAGAACTCAAAAAATTATTCCAGCTGATTCAGATTCCAAAAATTGCCTCAAGGTAATATTAGAACCAGAAATTACAGAACTTGAAGAAATTAAAACAAACTCTATTCTGGCCTCTGGAATTTCTAAGAATGGTAATGGCTCTTTTGAAATTAAACCCAAAAAATTTGGTATTCTGCCCGGACTTATCGAACCTGATGCCTTGCAGACCATGCAGCAGATTCCCGGTGTAAATAGTCTTGACGAAAGTGTCGCAAGTATCAATGTTCGTGGTGGAACTCATGATCAAAATTTATTTTTATGGAATGGTATACGAATGTTTCAAACCGGACATTTTTTTGGTCTGATATCAGTTTTTAATCCCAACTTGGCGCATACCATTTCTATTTACAAAAACGGAAGTTCCCCTTTTTACGGCGAAAGTGTTTCAAGTGTCGTGGCTATTTCTTCTACTCCCGAAACTGCAGAAAAAAATACTTTTAGTGCAGGAATCAATATGATTAACGCTGATATTTATGCTAAATACAACCTTTCAAAAAAAACTTATTTTGAAATTTCAGCACGTAAATCGATTACTGATTTTGTAGAGACCCCAACATACAAGGAATATTTTAATAAAGTATTTCAAAACACTACCATGACGGATTTTTCTAAAGACCAAAATATCAATTATCAAAGTGACAAGGAATTCGACTTCTACGATGTAACCTTTAAATATGCACAAAAAATAGGATTGAAAGACCAGTTAATTGTAGATTTTATAACGATAAAAGACAATCTCAAAGTTTTTCAAAGCGCATCGGTAAACGACATAAACAAATCAGAAAACAATATCTTGCAACAACAAAATTATGGCGGAAATATATCATGGAAAAGAAACTGGAATAGCTTCAATACAACTAAAATTAATGTCTACAATTCCTCTTATGAACTTTTGGGTAACCAAAAAACGACCAATGAAAACCAAATAGTTATTCAGGAAAATACGGTGGGCAATAACGGGGTTAATTTAGAAAACAATCATACTATTAATCCTAAATTTAGTTTTAATAATGGATATCAGTTTAACGAGATTGGGGTTACTAATTTAGAGCAAGTCAGCAACCCGGATTTCTATCGTAAAACCAAAGATGTATTAAGAACCCATTCTTTAATTTTGGAAGGAAAATTCTATGATACAATTTCGAGAGTAATTTTTAATGCCGGAATCCGATTAAACTATATTGAAAAATTCAAAAAATACATTCCTGAACCCCGCATACAGTTTAATTATGGGTTTAACAAAAATTTGAATCTGGAACTGCTTGCCGAATTAAAAAGTCAAAACTCCCAACAAATTATTGATTTGCAAAAGGATTATTTTGGCATTGAAAAAAGACGCTGGATTATTTCTAATAATACAACAATTCCAATTCAAAGAAGCAAACAGATATCCCTGGGTTTATTCTATAAAAAGAATGACTGGCTGCTGGACATAGAAAATTTTTATAAGAAAGTTACCGGAATTACAACTTCCAGTCAGGGTTTTCAGAACCAATTAGAATTTGTACGTACAACCGGTGACTATGAAATTTTAGGAACAGAATTTCTGGTTCAGAAAAAGATGAATCATTTCCTGACCTGGTTAAGTTATACATACAACAAAAATAATTACCATTTTGCGAGTTATGAATATCCCCGTTTTCCAAACAATTTCGAGTTGACTCATACAGTATCGTGGGCAGGGATTTATGAAAAAAACAATTTTAAAATTGCTTTAGGAACAAAATGGTCATCCGGCAGGCCAAAAACTTCTCCAAACCTCTCTGTAATCGATCTTTCAGATCCTGTATTGGTTTACAACCGACCTAATAATACGAATTTGCATATTTTTTCGCAGGTTAATTTTTCTTCAACTTACAAATGGAAAACTGCAAATGGAATTCAGTTCAAGTTAGGAATCTCTATCCTGAACATCCTGAACAGGAAAAATGAAATCGGCGAATATTACAGGATAAGCTCGCTCTCGAACTCCATAGAGGAAGTCGAAACATTCTCACTGCAAAGAACTCCAAATATGAGTTTCAGAGTTTCTTTTTAATCCACTAATTGGTTTATTAAAACTATTTCTTCATTCTTTTTTACTTTTTTTCAAAAAATATAAATTTTTGGTAGGGTAATCCTTATCAAGGCTGTTTTTACTATTGAACCCCTTTAAAAGAAATAAAAATGAAGAAAAAAATAATACTAACAGCTTTGGCAATAACTGTTGTTGCAGTTTTTGGTTACTGCTATGTTTGGTATGGTGGTGCCCGAAATGTATCTTCTGAAGATGCTGTTTTTAATGTTTCCTCAAAAAATATTATAGCAGAGTTTGATTCTGATATTGCTAAGTCAAATGCTAAATACCTCGAGAAAGCAATTGCCATTACGGGAAGTGTTAGCAAAATAAACGAAAAACAAATCATCATAGACAATACAATTGTGTGCGATTTGAAAGAGCCTGATTCCTCCATTAAAGAAGATCAGCAAATAACCCTGAAAGGAAGAGTTGTAGGTTATGATGACCTGATGGGCGAGATAAAATTAGACGAGTGTTCAGTAATAAATAATAATTAATAAAATAGAAATGAGGAATTTTTTAGGCTTTATGCTTGTGTTTTTTTTGACAGGAAATTTATTTGCCCAGGATGATTTGCTGAGCCAGCTGGATACTGTTAAATCGGATGAAAAACAAATTGAAACAGCAGCTTTCAAAGGATTGCAGATAGCGAATATGCAATCTACAAAATTGGCTGCAAAAGGCGAATGGTACATGCTTGTTTCCCACCGTTTTGGTGACCTGTCCGAAGGATTTAATAATTTCTTTGGTCTGGATAATGCCCTGACCAAATTTGGTGGAATTTATGGTGTAACAAACTGGCTGAGTTTTGGTGCTACGCGACATACATACAATAAAATTTATGAGGTAACAGCCAAATATAAAATGGCTAATCAGGAAGTTAATGGCTTTCCTGTTACGATTGTAGGCTATAACACGATGGATATCAATAGCGCATTAGAAAAAGATGTATATCCAAATTTACAATTTTCGGATCGTTTGGCTTTTACAACCCAATTATTGGTCTCGAGAAAGGTAAATGAAAAATTATCAGTCGAATTGGGGCTTATAAATGTCTATAAAAATTTATATGACGATTCGATTGAGCAGCAAAATGTATTCTCGGCAGCAGGAGGATTACGATATAAAATTGCCAAAAGAATGAGTGTTAACTTAGAATATGCCGCCCGGGTAATTACAGAAGAAAAGGCAATAGACCCGTATCATAATCCGCTTACGGTTGGTTTGGATATTGAAACTGGCGGACACGTTTTTCAACTGGTATTTTCAAACAGCCAGCCTATGAATGATGTAGCGGTATTTTCGGGAGCCGCGGGAGATTGGAACAAAGGGAAAGTCTATTTTGGATTTAACATGTACAGATCCTTTTAAAAACAACAATTATTTAAGTTAAAAATATGAAGAAGAATATAGTATTACTATTTGCCTGTGCGGCAGTTTTAGTTTCCTGCACAGACAGAACTTATGAAGACATTTCAGAAAAGGAAACAAGTACTTCACCTACCTATACAGCAAATATTGGGGCAATAATACAGACAAATTGTGTTGGCTGTCATTCAGCTGGAGGCCGATTCCCAACTTTAGAAACATATGATCAGGTAAAAGATGCTACTCAAAATGGCAATTTAATTTGCAGAATTGATCAAACACAATCTTGCGGAAGCGTCATGCCAAGATCCGGGCCTATGCCAAGACAAACTATTGACATGATTATACTTTGGCAGAAAGAAGGATATAAAAATTAAAACTCTATAAAATGAAAGAAGTAATAGTATCAGCATTGTTTTTATTGATGGGAAACTTGGTTTTTTCACAAAAAATGGTTACCCGTACCGGAGAAGTCAAATTTGAAGCATCAATGCCCGCTTTTGAAGAAATAGCAGCAGCAAACAAAACAGCTTCCTGCATTCTTGAAAAGAGTACAGGTGATTTTGTGGCTCTGACTTTGATAAAATCATTCAAATTTAAAGCGCCGTTGATGGAAGAACATTTTAATGAAAATTATATGGAATCCTCCCAATTTCCGAAAGCGACTTTTAAAGGCAAGATTTTAAATTTTGACGCTAAAAAGTTATCACCCACAAAAACTACTTATGATTTAGAAGGCGATTTAACCATACATGGAGTCACAAAAAAGATAAAAACGAAGATCAGTCTTGCTTTAAGTGGAGCAAAAATTCTGGCATCAAGCGCAATTTCAGTGAAACCACAAGATTATAAAATTGAAATTCCAAGTTTGGTAAAAGGAAAAATTGCTGAGAATGTAAAAGTCTCCATGAATTTTGTTCTGGAACCTAATTAATTCAAAACTGCTATTAGTATGAAAAAACTATTTTTATTTACTGCGCTATTATGTTTTCTTGCTTCTACAGCACAAGAAAAAAACGTATTTGATATTGCCCGAAGCGGCACTTTAACGGAGATTCAAAATCTGAACAAATCAAATCCGGACTTGATTAATTCTCTTAATGAAAGTAAAACAAGTCCATTAATTCTGGCTTGTTACAGAGGGAATATTGAGGTTGCCAAATTTCTGATAGAAAATGTAAAAGACATCAACTACAATTCGGATATGGGAACGGCACTCATGGCTGCAGCTTATAAAAATCAACCTGAATTGGTAAAATTATTATTAGAGAAAAAAGCCAATCCAAATTTAACAGACACCAATGGAACAACAGCATTATCACTTGCTGTTCAATTCAAAAATGAGCAATTAGTAAAATTGCTTTTAGATTATAAAGCAGATAAAACAATTAAAGATAACAAAGAAAAAACAGCATTTGAATATGCTGTTTTTTCTCAAAATGAACAAATCATTAACCTTTTAAAATAATCAACCATGAAAAAAATTACTCTTTTAGGACTTTTAATAATTAGTGTAAGCAGCTTTGCTCAGCAAAAATCTACCGGAAACGTGGCTTTGTCAAACAATACGACAGCTAATTTAACATTAAACAATACCACATCAAAGGCCACTCTCACACTTACAGGTCCTTCTGACAGGTGGTTTGCTTTGCAATTTGGAAATTTTGCAATTGGTGGAGGTATGGCTTCAACACAAGATTTAGTATATGCAAATGAGACTACACTGGTTGATGCAAGGCATAACGGAATTGGCGTTCCTCCAACTACAGATGCTTCACAAAACTGGACAGTAATATCTAATACACAAGCTTCAGGAATTAGAACCTTAATAGCAGAACGTAATTTATCAACAGGAGATGCTAATGATTTTGCCTTTAATTATGCTAACACTACTATAAATTTTGCCTGGGCTAAAAATGGCTCTGCTGGTTATTCACTAAACAATCACGGAGGAAATCGTGGGTATGCTATAGATCTCCCTTTATCTGCTACTTTAGGGGTAGATGATTTTAGTTTAAAAGCATCTTCTATTCATCCAAATCCATCCAACGGAAATTTTACCATTGAAACAAAAACAGGTTTAGATCAAATAAATGTATACTCTTTAATAGGAACATTAGTTGAAACTATCAACATAAAAGATAAATCTCAAACTGTAGAAGTGTTTTTAAAAAATTTACAATCAGGAATTTATTTAGTTGAACTAAAAAATGAAAATGATAAATCCTGGAAAAAAATAATTATTGAATAAACATTAATCATTTTTACTTTCACAAATTACTTTAAAAAAAGAGGTTAGAAAAACCTAACCTCTTTATCAAAAAAAAACAAAAAAACCAAGTAATAACTAATTTGAAAATTGAATATTATTAACTCTTATTCTTGGAATCACACCAATTAGGAATACCAATATATTTATTAGAATGTTGTAGTACTGTTAGCCTGATAAGCAAAATTGAAAGTGTAATATGGTGATTCATTAGTCATATAATTTGGACTTGCCGGTGCACCTTTGTAATAACTTAAAATTTCAAATTTTGCATATTTACCGTCATGCGTTTTTATAACAAATACTTTGCCTGCTTTCGCAGAAATAATGTGAGTTACGTCGTTATAACTATACCATACATTTTCCCCAGAAATTGGAAATGCATAAACGCCTAATCCATCTTGAATAAAACTGTCCGCTGCTGGAAATGCAGTTACATTTGCAAAAGTACCAGAAACTATACTTACTGCCCCGCTTCCTTTTCTTTCCGGCTCATCAGCAATACCTATTTTAGCTCCACCATTTACAATAATCGTCGTTCCACGAAAAGCAATATCCCATTTATCTGTAGTAACAATAGCATTTTCTGAAAAACTGAATTTAGTAAATGGACCTGTAGCTGGCGTTCCTCGTCCCCCTCCCGTTTGCGGAGCCGGAAGATCAGAAACTTTTGTTGTAACAACTGCTGGAGGAGTTGTGTTTTTATCATCATCACTACTGCAAGATGCTGTAAATATTATTAATGCTAAAAGAGACAGTTTTAAAAAATTTGTTTTCATGGTAAAATGTTTAAATAAATATTGATTAAAAATTATATTGAACTCTTGCAAAAAGCTGTCTCCCTGCAAGATTAGGAATCTGGTCAGGATCTGTATAGTCAAATAAATTATTGGCTCCAGCCTGAAGCATTAATTTATCCGTTATGCATTTTGAAATTGACAAATTAGTCAGGAAATAATCATTTACAAACTTGTCGTATTTGTCCAGAATGTTATTGTTATTGCTATCAAACATTCCGTATTTGCTTCGGTAGAAAATGCGTAAATTGATATCCGTTTTTACTTTAGGAATCGTGTATTCGAATTTAATATTGGCTGTATGTTTCGATCGGTTGTATAATCCGAAATAATCTGATTTACTGATCTGAACCGTTTGTAATTGTGAATTTCGAATGTATTGGTGTTCTTCAAAATTATCCAGAACCGATTTGTCTTTTGCTATTAAATATTGATATCCTAGTGACACAACAAATTCGTTGGTAAAACTATAAGTTGAATTATACTCTACCCCATAAGTAAATATTTTGTCGTAATTGGTATAACTAAAAATATTCTGCCCATTGTTTTTTTGAGCTACCGCCTGTGTATCAATTAAATTATCTATCAAATTATAGAAAGCATTTACATCTATTTTTAGTTTATCTTTTTTATAAGAACCTCCAAAATTGAAATTGATTGAACTTTCTGCTTTTAATGGTTCGTCAAAACTTATTCCTGCTGTTCTGGATAAAAGCTGACCTTGTTCTTCAAATTCGTTTAAACGATCTTCAGCAACATTATATCCTAAAACAGTATAACCAACGGACGGATTGGTGAAATCGAAAAACAACTGTCTAAAATCCGGTGCTTTATAACCGTAACCCACTGACGATTTTAAAGAAAAACTATTATTAAACTTATAATTCACAGCTAGTTTTGGACTAAACTGCGAGGCATATTCGCTATGATTATCATATCTGAATCCGGCAAGAATATTCAATTTTCCGGATGGATTGTAATCATATTGTACAAAAACATATTGAGAATTAAAATTCACATTACTTTCAAAATAGGTTCTGTCCAGGGTTTCATAATTCAAACCAACCCCGGCAGTTAATTTGTCATTTTTTATTGAAAAAGTTGTTCTGATTTCTGGTCTAAAAAGCCATTGATTGTAATATGCCTCTTCAAAAAGCACGTTATTTTCATCATACAAAAATGAGTCATTTTTATAATTGGTCGTATATAATTCGTATTCAGAATATACTTTAGAATTCCATTTGTGTTCTAATTTGATTTGTGAATTCCATTCGTTTTCCTTTGCGTCACCTTTATACTTTTGAGAATCAATCTCGGCAGCGTTATCTGCTTTCTGGTTAAAAAAACGATTGCTTACAATTAATTTCAGGTTTTCCAAAAAATCGTAATATAATTTTGGCTGAATTGTCGTATTATGATATCCCTCTACATTTTTCAGTGATGTACTTTTATCCAAATCATATCCATCTGTTGTATAATAATTAGCAAACAAATTGGCTGCAAATTTTTTCTTCTTCCAAAGTAAATTAGCATTAGCATCACTAGCATCAAATGTTGCATATCGATAGGAAAGACTGCCTGAAAACAGATCTTTTACCGGTCTTTTTGTAATTACATTAATAACCCCACCCATAGCTTCTGAACCATATAAAGCTGACGAAGCACCTTTTACAATTTCAATTCTCTCAATATTTCCAACAGAAACCCTTGACAAATCCAGAACTCCCGAAGTTCTTCCCACAAGCGGAACACCATCAATCAGAATCATGGTATAAGCTGCATCTAAACCCTGCATTTGAATACCTTCGAAACCACTTTCGTCCGGAATCAAAATGATTCCTGTCTGTTCACTTAAAATTTCGTTTAATCTTGTAACCCCTGATTTCACAATTTGCTCTGATGTAATGATTACCATTGGCAATGGCAATGATGAAAGTACTCTTTCTGTTCTTGTACCAGTGATAACCATAACTTCTGATAATTCATTTGCAGCAACACTGTCTTTTTGTATTTCCTGAGCAAACGAAATTTGACAAAAAACAAGCAGTATAAAAAGGGTAATTTTAATTTTCATTATTTTTATTAAGTCTTAATAACCTTTGCAAATATATAATTATTTTTATTTGTTCTAAATAAAGTTTATATATTTGCCAGAAAAAATTAAACTAATAAATAGTTATGATTACAAAAAGCCTCTACTTATCAGCCGCTATGGCTTTAATTTGCAGTCTTGGTTTCGGTCAGGATAAAAAACAGCAAGACATTAAATCAATCAAATCAATGTGTGGTTGTTATGAAGTGAAATTTAATTTTGCAGAAACTTTTCAGTATCCTAAAGATTCGGCAACATACAAACCTTCGCAAACCAAACATGAATCTGCTTTGGAATGGGTAGAATTAGTAGAAGACACTCCAAACAAAATCTCCATGCAGCATTTATTAATTGTAAGTGATGACATGATTATTAAGCACTGGAGACAAGACTGGTTATTCGAAAACACAGATTTTTACTTATTTGACAAAAACACTTCCTGGAAGTATAAAAAACTGGATAAAAAAGCCGTAAAGGGACAATGGACTCAAAAAGTATATCAGGTAGATGACAGTCCAAGATATGAAGGATCAGCAACGTGGCTTCATGTAGACGGACAAGACTATTGGGCAAACGTTACTGATGCTCCTCTGCCAAGGAGAGAGCACACAAAACGTAATGATTATAATGTCCTTAAAAGAAGAAATATCCATGAAATCACATCAACAGGATGGAATCATGAACAGGATAACCAAAAGCTAATTAGAGATGACAGCGGAAAAGATGTTTTGTTAGCAGAAGAAAAAGGAATGGACATCTATACTAAAGTTGCAGATAGTAAATGTCTTGCTGCTCAAAAATGGTGGAAGGAAAATAATGCTCTTTGGAAAAATGTTCGTGATAAATGGCAAACACTTTTTAAAAGAAATAAAGACTTAAACTTAGAAGCTAAAGTTAATAAAAAAGCATTGTATTCTCTTTTGTTTGATTTGAAACCAAATGCCACAAAAGCAGAATCTGATGCTATTATTGACAAATTTGTAAAATAAATTGTTTTGTGTTAGTTGTAAAAGAGCCGATAGTTTTAGGACTACCGGCTCTTTTTTTATTAAACTAACCTATTTATTGTGCACACTCTGAATAAGTAATTGCATGCTTTGTTAAATCAGTCCATTTAGGATCTGCAGAAGATTCTGTTATTAATTTTTCACAGCTTTTCCACAATGGTATAAACTCTTTTTTATAATCCTTTTTCTTTAATAAAAATGCAGGTTCATCTTTTTTTGCCACATAGAAAGATTTAATGTCACCACCAACAAATTTTACTCCGCCTATTCCTAAAGAAGCTGTTTTTTTTGCGTAAGGATCACAATAAATTCTAAATTCTTTGCTGAATGAAGGATTAAGAAGCTGCATTAATAATTTAGTGCTTTTCTTTTTAATCTTTACATCTGTAGTTTCAAAATAGGCATAACCATCATTTAAGTAAGTCTGGTTTAGTTTCTCATTATTCCATTTTTTGAAATCTGACACAAAATTTAATTTTTTTCCCAGATTGTCAAGTCCACTTGGTGGCAAATACATGAATTTTATGTCTTCCGGTTTCAATTTATGTTTTTTTCCTGCTCCATCTTGCAGTTTTATATATTCTATTAATCCCTCGTCTCTGTCAATGTCTTTAATAGTTCCATTAATTTCAGTTCCATCCACCAAAGTTATATAGGCAGTTTCACTATGAGAAAAACCATAAGACGGCGCAACCAATTCCTGTGCATTAATTGTAAAACATGCTAAAAATAGCATCAATAAAAAAGTTTGTTTTTTAATCATTTGATATAGGTTTAAATTACTGCTTACTCTCACGATTTTCTGCTTCCTCGATATTCTGATATTGGAATTATCAGATGGTTATTTTTTTATTTAGTTATTTTTATAAATCATTTTCTTACCGCAAACATAGTCATAAAATTGACATCTGCCAATCTTAATTAATCTTTTTATAAACGATAATTTGTTTACACTTTTTAGATTTACAAACTTTATTATTCGAAAAACTATTGCATAAAAAAGAGCCGACTAGATTAACTATCGGCTCTTTTTTACTATTATTGAATTTACATTCTCTCCGGGACTTCTATTCCTAACAATGTAAATGCAGATTTTATGACTTCTGCAACCTTCTGCGAAAGTTGTACTCTGAATATTTTTTTAGTCAAATCTACTTCTCCTAAAATGTGAACTGATTGATAGAATGAATTATATTCTTTTACCAAATCATAAGTATAATTTGCAATTAAAGCCGGACTATGATTTTGTGCTGCATTCTGAATTACTTCCGGGAAAAGTTGGATTTGTTTTACCAGTTCTTTTTCCTTTTCATGTAATTCTTCTATATTAGTTTGTGCAGAAAAATCAAAATCAGCTTTACGAATGATCGACTGAATTCTCGCGTATGTGTATTGAATAAATGGTCCAGTATTTCCAGCAAAATCAACAGATTCTTCAGGATTGAATAAAATACGTTTCTTAGGATCTACTTTTAGAATGTAATATTTCAACGCACCTAGACCAATCGTTTTGTATAATTTTGCTTTTTCTTCTGCAGAATAACTTTCCAGTTTTCCTAAATCTTCTGAAATCTGTTTGGCTGTATCGGTCATATCCTGCATCAAATCATCAGCGTCTACAACTGTTCCTTCACGGCTTTTCATTTTTCCGGAAGGCAAATCAACCATTCCATATGATAAATGATATAAGCTTGAAGCCCAGTCAAAACCTAATTTTTTCAGAATCAGGAATAAAACTTTAAAGTGATAATCCTGTTCGTTACCAACGGTATAAACCATTCCGCCAACATCAGGCATATCTTTTACACGTTGAATTGCGGTCCCGATATCCTGTGTCATATAAACGGCAGTCCCATCAGAACGCAAAACAATTTTACGATCTAAACCTTCATCAGTCAAATCAATCCAAACAGAACCGTCAGGGTCTTTTTCAAAAACCCCTCTGTCAAGTCCAACCTGAACTACATCTTTTCCTAATAAATAGGTATTGCTTTCGTAATAATACTTATCGAAATCAACTCCAAGATTCGTATAAGTCGTTGCGAAACCATCATAAACCCATTGGTTCATCATTTTCCAAAGCGAAACTACCTCTTCATCTCCTGCTTCCCACTTGCGAAGCATTTCCTGAACTTCTTTTCCAATTATGCTATACGAATTGAAGTACTCGTTTTTAAAAGATTTTTTAAACTCAGATCTACAAATATTCATTAATGCAAATTCATCTTTATTTAAAACTTCTTCCTGATGTTTTTCTTTTAACAATTTTTGAAACTCAGCACCTTTAGAATATTCTTCACTTTTAGAATAAATAAAATCATTATTTATACTGTTTTCAAACCATTCAGAATATTCCTTTTGAAATTCCTTTTCAAACTCAACATAATATTTACCAACTAATTTATCTCCTTTTAAATTTGAACTCTCAGGAGTTTCTCCGTTTCCGAATTTCTCCCAGGCCAACATCGATTTGCAAATATGGATTCCACGATCGTTGATGATTTGTGTTTTATATACTTTTTTACCAGAAGCTTTAATAATTTCAGCCACAGAATATCCTAACAAATTGTTACGAACGTGACCTAAATGCAAAGGTTTATTGGTATTTGGAGAAGAATATTCGACCATGATCGCTTTGTCCTCCGGATTAGGCATCACATATCCAAATTTAGAATTGTCTTTTATTCCATTGAAGAAATCCAAATAATAACTATCTGAAATTACAATATTCAAAAAGCCTGAAACAACATTAAAACGAGCTACCTCAGCAACATTTTCAACCAGATAATTTCCAATTTTATTTCCTAATTCTCCAGGATTGCTTTTAATCACTTTCAATAAAGGAAAAATTACCATTGTAATATCGCCTTCAAACTCTCTCCGTGTAGTCTGGAATTCGATTTTATCAACAGTAACATCAAATAATGCCTGAATGGCGCTTTGTATAGAAGGAGTAAGAATTTGTGGTAATGACATGTAAACTTATTTTTAAAGTGAGCAAATATACTGCTTATTCATCAATTAGAAAACATATTAAATCTCAAAGCATGATTAGAAATTCACAAAATCAGAACAACAACAATTGTTAAAATTATCAAAAAATCAAAATGCTAACTTCTTAAAAAACAGAACTTCTAGGGAGTTTTATTTTTTTATTATAAAATTCTTGTAACAAATCGTTAAAAAAAAGGTCTTATTAACAATTTAAACACAATCATCATCAATCAAATCAAAATAATCAATTTAACAAATTATGAAATTAAAATTCTTTCTGTTCGCATTACTGGGTGTAATGGCAACAGCTCAAGCCCAAAATACGGGAACAGTTTCGGGCAAAATTATTGAAAAATCGAATAATGCCCCTATTTCTTACGCTACGGTTTCAATCAAAGACAACGGAAAAGTAATTTCCGGGGTAAACACTGATGACAACGGAGATTTTTCCATTAAAAACCTGGCCCTAAAAAGTTACACAATTGAAATTCAGTACATAGGTTTCAGAAAATATATTGGTTCTGTACTTTTAAGTGATAATAAAAAATCGGCCACAGTGAATGTTTCTCTCGAAGAAGAAGCTACTCAGCTGAAAGGTGTTAATATTGTCGCTGAACGTTCTACAATTGAGCAGAAAATTGACAGAAAAGTAATTAATGTTGGTAAAGATCTGACAACAGCAGGGGCTTCGGCATCTGACATTATGAGCAATATTCCATCTGTAAACGTAGATCAGGACGGAAAACTTTCGCTTCGCGGAAACGAGAATGTTCGTGTATTGATTGACGGAAGACCAACAAACCTTGATCCGGCTCAATTGTTAAAACAAATTCCGTCAACGTCTATTAAAAAAATCGAGCTGATTACCAATCCAAGTGCTAAATACAATCCGGAAGGAATGTCGGGAATCATCAATATTATTTTGCACAAAAATGCCAATACAGGTTTCAACGGAAGTTATAGCGGCGGAATTACTTTTGGCGAAACGGCCAAGTACAACCAGTCTTTGGATTTGAATTATAAAACCGGAAAAGTAAATTTCTTTGGAAACGGAGGAACTAATTTCGGAACTTATTTTAATGATGGTTTCATTTCAAAAACAGATCAGACTATTTTTCAGGATCTGGATATTTCTAACGAAAACGAATCTTACCTCTACAAAATTGGTATGGATTATCTAATTGATGACAATAATACCTTGTCGTTTTATACCACTCAAAATAAGGCGACTGGACTTGGATTAATAGATACTGATATTGATTATCTTAATTCACCTGAAGGAATTAGCAATATGTACCAAAAAGCAAGATATCAGGGACCAAACAAAACTGGAAATTACAACCTGGCATACAAGCATATATTTAAAAAAGAAGGCCATACACTGGATTTTGAAGGAAATTATAGTAATACTGAAGAAACTCAAAATGCTAATTTTGATACTCAGACAACAAAAACGGATAATACTTCAAACAGCATTGTTTACAATGATTTTATAAATGACGAAAGAAAATTAAGCACTTTTAATGTTGATTATGTAAATCCGTTAAACGAAAAGACGACTTTTGAAGCGGGTGCAGAAGCCAGAATAACCAGAACGGAGAACAATTACACAACTGACAATCCATTCGTTGCAACTGCTGCCAGAGTTTCTAATTATACTTATGATATTGATATTTATTCTGCTTATGTAACTTTTGGTCAAAAATTTACCAAATTCAGTTATCAGGTAGGAACCCGTTTTGAGAGTTACAAAGTAGCTGCTAATTTAAATCAAGGCGAAACTAAATTTGATGATGATTATATTACACTTTACCCATCTGCCTATTTAACTTATAATTTGAATGAGAAAAATACTTTGCAATTGAGCTACAGCCGTCGCGTTGACCGTCCGAGTTTAGAACAGACAAAGCCTATTCGTGAGTTTTCTACTCCGCTGATAACATCTTACGGAAATCAGGAATTAAGACCGCAGTTTACGAATTCTGTTGAATTGAATTACACTAAAACTCTTGAAAAGGGAAGTTTTTCTACTGGAGTTTTCGTAAGAAGTATCAATGACCCGATTAGCAGAGTCTTACAGCCTGATGAATCAGATCCAAATAAACAAATTATGACTTTTACAAACTACGATAATAATACTGCTTACGGATTTGAAGTTTCTTTCAATTACAAAATTACCAAATGGTGGGATATTCAGCCGTCTATCGACTTTTCAAGCATTAACCAGACAGGAGTTGTGTTTATATATGATGAAACACAAACCCCAAAAAGCATTGCAAAGGAAAGAATAGTTACAGTTGCAGCATTTAACGGTCGTATGAATTCTAACTTTAAAGCCACAAAACGTTTAAGCTTCTTATTATTCGGATTTTACAGAAGCCCCGTTGAAGACATACAGCAGGATAGAAAAGAAATGTACAAGATGGACATTGGTTCGCGTTATACATTGCTAGACAACAAAATGAACCTGAGCTTACGTTTTAATGATGTTTTCAACACTATGAAATATGCTTTTGATACCCAGTATCCTTATGCTCAATCAGGACAATTTACTTGGGAAAGTCAAACAGTCTATTTAGGTTTAACCTACAATTTTGGAGGTGGAAAAATTAAAAACCTGCAGCGTAAACAAAGAGAAGACAACACTAATAAAGACGGTGGCGGTATGTTTTAACGCTACTCTTAATTTTTTGAATATTTTTTAATTAGTACTTGTAGAAAAAAAGGACTGAAGTTTGCCAACTTCAGTCCTTTTTTATTTGTTGTATAATCTTTATAAAAAATTTCGAATCTCTTTTACCTCTTCGGGATTAGCTGTTTCTGTATCATCCGTTATGGCTGATGAATGATAAAATGTCGGTTCTAGTTTATCCTGTAACAATTTAATATTTGAAGATCTTAATCCTCCGCCAGGCATAATTTCGATTCTCTTATCGGCTTTCTTTTGAATTTTTTCCAGATTAAAAATACCCTCTTCAACGCTTACCTCCTGCCCGGAAGTTAAAATGGTTTTAAAACCGCAATCAATTATGTCCTCCAAAGCTTGTTCTACATTTTTAACGACATCAAAAGCGCGATGAAAAGTACAGGAAAGTGGATGAGCCAAACTGACTAATTCCTGATTTTTCTTTTTATTGATGTTACCATCTTTGTTCAAAATTCCGAAAACAAACCCATCGACACCTAATTTTTTGAACTGTTTAATATCATGCTTCATTTCAACAATCTCTTCATCTGTATAAACAAAATCTCCACCTCTCGGTCTTATGATTACATGCATTTTTATGGAAAGCTTTTCACGAACCTTTACCGTTAAAACATATTTAGGAGTTGTACCGCCAAGTTTCATGTTCTCGCACAATTCTATACGATCAGCACCATTTTGCTGAGCAATCAAAGCCGATTCGTAATTAAAACATGCTATTTCGAGTTGGTTTTTCATTTAAATTTAAAAATATTTGTTTAGTGATCTTATTTTACAAAAGAAATGAAAGCGAAAAATTTCTTGTTTTTATGAATGAGAATAATAAAACACAAAAATATAAATTATCATTTTATAGCTTTCTAAATCTCATAATAAAATGCTAATAAAAATTTCATTCATCTTAAAGTTTCTATTTTTGCCGAATGTTGAATTTAATCAGGCAAAACATAAAATTTAGATTCTTTTGCGCATTTATGGCGCTATATCTTCTTAATTGCAGTGTTGATACTTGTGATTTTAATTCCAATTTTGAGGTAGAAAACTTATCTGTTAACGACCAGGAAAGCATTATAGAACTTATTGTAGAAAAAGTTTTAGGTTATCAAAATGCAATTCCTGAAATTGATGACTGCGATTCCGACAACCATACAATATTGAAGAAAACTGTTGCACTAGACTTTTTTACACTCCCTTTTTTCAATATTAATATTATTTCCGCAGAATGTAAACTAGAAACTAAAACTACTTGTTTTAATAATTCATCTCCTTTAAAAACTTACCTGGAAATTCATTCTCCTCCACCTGAGGCTTAATTTGTTATTTCTGTTTCAATGATTTTGTTTTTCCAAAAGAAAAGCAAAGCGATTTTATGTTTAATAAATTAACAAATTATAATGAAAAATAATCCATTTAGTAATGCCATGCTTTTTATCATGGCCGTATTATCATATACTTCAAATGCTCAAATTAAAAACGAGAACGAAAATATACTCGACAGTCTCTATATTCAGGAAGTAGAAACTAAAAAAGAGCCTGTAAAAATTTTACATGCTGAACCGCTGTATATTGATTTAATAAGAGATCTTGGCGCCCGAAAAGGCGAAAAAGAATGGAATGTAGGTTTTGGACTTACGGACAAAAATAAGTACGATGAATATTTAACATTGATCGAATATGAATGGGCTCCAATAAATCGGTTAGGGCTTGAAGTCGAATTACCGTTTACCATTTATCCATCTAATAAAAGTTCTGATGTGCCAGGCAGCAAACTAAATGGATTAAAATTAGCTGCCCAATATTCATTTTTTGTATCCGAAAAGCTCAAGACATCAATGGCAATCGGGTATATTCATGAATTTGAATTGACAGACTTTAATCGATACGGTGAGAGTAAATTATTTACAGGAAACAGTTACAATCCATTTTTTGTGATTGCAAAACGATGGGGAAATAATTTTCATACGCTTCTTTATACAGGACCTGTAATTGAACATCATTTTGAAGATAATATGATTTCAAATTCATGGCAAATAAATACTAATTTCCATTATATGATTCCAGGTACCAAAAATTTTATTGGCATTGAATTGAATAAGGAAGTTCATGAGAAGGATTTTGATATGACTATACGCCCACAAATGAGAGTTGGTGTTACAGAAAACCTATTAATAGGTATTGTTACAGGTATCCCAATTAGTAGGGAAAATGAAAGGTTTAGTACTTTTTTAAGACTGATTTACGAACCCAAACATTAAAACAAAACCCCTAAGAATATGTTCCTAGGGGTTTATTATTTTTTTAAATCAATTAAATTTACCACTTGATAATTGCACTTGCCCAGGTAAATCCACTTCCAAAGGCTGCTAAAACAACTGTATCTCCAGACTTAATCTTCCCTTGTTCCCAGGCTTCTGTCAAAGCGATCGGAATAGAGGCTGCAGTTGTATTTCCGTACTTCTGAATATTATTATGCACTTTATCATCCGATAACTTGAATTTGTTCTGAATGAATTGTGAGATTCTCAAATTAGCCTGATGCGGAATCAGCATATCAATATCGGAAACCTGTAAACCATTCGCTTCCAAACCTTCATTAATTACCTCAGCAAAACGAACGACTGCATTTTTAAATACAAATTGCCCATTCATATAGGGATAATAACTTTCGTCATTCGGATCATTATCTGCAATAATATCTGTTACCCAACGTGCTCCCATTCCTGGAGCCTGCAAAGCCAATTCCTCCGCATGCTGACCTTCTGAATGCAGATGAGTAGATAAAATTCCTTTTGATAAATCTTCTTCACGGCTTAAAACTGCCGCTCCAGCCCCATCTCCAAAAATTACCGAAACCCCGCGTCCACGAGTTGTCATGTCTAATCCGGTGGAATGTACTTCTGAACCAATTACCAAAATATTTTTATACATTCCGGTCTTAATATACTGATCGGCAACAGAAATTGCATAAACAAAACCTGAACATTGATTTCTGACATCTAATGCACCAACAGTTCGTAAACCTAAATCACGTTGTACTAAAACTCCCGGTCCAGGAAAATAATAATCCGGGCTCAATGTTGCAAAGACTACAAAATCAATATCTTCCTTAGCAACACCAGAACGCTCGATTGCTATTTTAGCCGCTTTTACTCCCATTGAAGTTGTGGTGTCTTCCCCACGGATAATATGTCTTCGTTCCTGAATTCCGGTTCGCTCCTGAATCCATTCGTCATTGGTATCAATAATCTTTGACAAATCATCATTTGTTACCACATTTGAAGGAACATAATATCCTAAGCCCGCTATTTTTGAATGATACATATTCTTTTTTTTATTTGTTAAAAACTGGACTGCAAATCTAAGTATACTTTAAAATATTGCTATCCAAATTACTATTTTTTTCGCAATTAACAATTTAAATTTTCTTCTAAAATAACTGTTTAATTATTTCTACTTCTTTAAAACTTTAATTTGTTTAATAAATCCAAAAAAGAATACATTTACTCTAGAAATGTAACAAGATGGCGATACTTTAGACTAATCAAATATTCCCATTTTTAAACAACAAAAATTAAAATTATGAAATTAAAGATTAGCCTGCTGCTATTTTTAAACATTGGTTTTATTGCTTTTGCACAAGAAAACCTAACATACCAAAAACCATCCAAATCAATTTTAGATCTGGCCGATTATCAAAGAGCCCCTACAGTATCAATGGATACTAAAAAAGAGTATTTGCTTTTATCTTATAGAAGCACATATAAAACTTTAGACGATTTAAATCAGGAGGAACTTCGTTTGGGAGGGTTAAGAATTAATCCAATCACAAATATTTCGAGTACCGTTACGTACATCAATAATTTTAAAATTCGAAAAATTAATGGAAAAGACGAAATACAGGTTTCAGGCTTGCCTCAAAATCCTAAAATAAGTAATGTGCTTTGGTCGCCAAACGACAAGAAAATCTCATTTTCGCACACCACAAATTCAGGAGTGGAACTTTGGGTACTGGATGTTGCCAGTGCCAAAGCTACCAAACTCACTGACGCAATTGTCAATGCCAATCTTGGAAATCCTTTTAGCTGGTTTTTAGATAACGAAACTATTTTGGTAAAAATGCTTCCAAAAAACAGACAACCTTTGCTTGACTCTAAAAAAGACCTTCCAACTGGCCCCATTATTTCAAATACATCTGGAGAAAAGTCTCAAAACAGAACTTATCCTGATATGCTGAAAAACAAAAATGACGAAGCTAATTTTGAAAACATCATTACCTCAGAACTATACAAAGTTAGCCTTAACGGAACCGCTACATTATTTAAAGAAGCAGCAATGTATGCCGGAGAAAGGATTTCACCTGATGGAAATTACGTCATGCTGACTACCATTCAGAAACCTTTTTCGTATGTTGTTCCGTTAAACAGATTTCCATCTAAAACAGTGATCTATAATAAAGATGGTACCGAAATAAAAGTGGTAAATGAAGTTCCGCTTAACGAAGTTATACCAAAAGGTTTCATGGCTGTCAGAAAAGGAAAAAGAGAAATGGCATGGCGAAATGACAAACCGGCTACGTTATCATATGTAGTAGCTTTAGATGAAGGTGATCCTGCCAACAAAGTAGATTTTAGAGATGAAATTTTTCTTTGGGATGCTCCATTCGCACATAATGCGACAACCTTAATAAAAATACCTCAGCGATTTAATACAATTACCTGGGGTAACGACAATGCAGCAATCGTTTCTGACGAATGGTATGATACACGAAATATCAAAACATACCTCATAAATCCTTCTAATCCGAATCAACAGCCAAAAATAATTTCAGACAGGAACTCTCAGGATATTTATGCTGATCCAGGTGTTTTTGAAACCAGAAAAAATGCTTATAATAAATATGTATTGGCGATTGAAAATAACAACGCTTACAGAATTGGGGAGGGCTTTACTAAAGAAGGACAATTTCCTTTTATTGATGAGTTTAATTTAAACACACTTCAGACTAAGCGTCTTTATACATCAACTTATAAAGACAAGAAAGAAGATATCCTGGAGATTGAAGATTTTAAAAATGGAAAAGTTTTAGTTCAGATTCAGTCAAAAAATGACTATCCAAATTATTATTTCAGAAACATTAAAAAGCAAAATAGCCTGACTCCGATTACAACTTTTAAAAATCCGTTTGAAAGTATTAAAAACGTCAGCAAAGAAGTAATTAAGTACAAACGAAAAGATGGTGTAGAATTATCCGGAACTTTATACTTACCTGCGGGATATGATAAAAACAAAAAAGAAAAGCTGCCTTTATTGATCTGGGCTTATCCGGCAGAATATAAAGACAGAAACAGTGCTGGGCAATCTAGTCAAAATCCAAATGAGTTTACGTTTCCTTACTATGGCTCATTTGTGTATTGGGCAACTAAAGGATATGCTGTTTTGGATGACGCTGCCTTCCCTATTATTGGTGAAGGAACAACAGAACCAAATGACAACTTTATTGAGCAATTAGTTGATAATGCTGAAGCAGCAATAAATGCAGTTGATGCTTTAGGCTATATCAATCGTAAAAAAGTAGCCGTTGGAGGACATTCTTACGGTGCTTTTATGACAGCCAATTTGCTGACCCATTCCAATCTTTTTGCTTGCGGAATTGCAAGAAGTGGAGCCTACAACAGAACACTGACCCCTTTTGGTTTTCAGACTGAACAACGCAATTATTGGGAAACGCCATCAGTATACAACACAATGTCACCATTTATGAATGCAGATAAGATGAAAACACCTATATTATTAGTTCATGGAGAAGCTGACAATAATCCCGGAACTTTTACTCTGCAAACTGAACGCTATTTTCAGGCCTTGAAAGGGCTGGGTGCTCCGGCAAGGATGGTAATTTTACCAAAGGAATCTCATGGTTATGCTGCCAAAGAGAATATTTTGCATTTGCTTTGGGAACAGGATCAATTCCTAGAAAAGTATTTAAAAAATTAATACTTTTTTCGACTTATTAATCATAAAAAAACCCCTAAAAAATAAAAATTTAGGGGTTTCGTTTATAACTTATTTTGTTAACCTTTCAACCAGGCATTTCTAAGTTTATCTTTTGAAGCATCAGTTGCTTTAAAAGTTTCGCTTTCTTCGTATGGTAATTTTACAGTACCTTTTATGGTTTCATCTTTACCACCACGCTTTATCTGAACAGTAATTGCGTCATTTTCTTTCCAGTTTTCACTCTCTCCAATCAGGTCATAAATATTATCTAATGAATACGGTTTCGTATTTATAGACAAAATAACATCTCCTGGCTTAAGGTTTAAATTTGTAAAAAACGGATTTAATTCAACATCAGGACGAACACTAATTTCTTTTGTTTTTGGATCTATTCCGATGTACGGAACCTGACCTTTTAAGAAAACGGAACCGGCTTTTTTCTCAGATGCTTTTGTCACGCCTACTTTTGCCAAGTATTGATCGTAAGGAATTGGAGTTGTTCCGGCTACATAAGTCTTTAAAAATTCTCCAACCTCAGGATATGTTAATTGCGTGATTTTATCAAAAAGTTCATTATCATTAAAAGGTTTTTCAACTCCATATTCTTCAGATAATTTATGCATCAAATCAAGAATTCCACGTTCACCGTTACTTTTTTCTCTAATGATTATATCAATACACATACCTATTAAAGCTCCTTTTTGATATACATTCAAATATTGGTCTTTATACGGCTGTTCCAAAACATTTTTACTCATTACGGTAAACGACATCGTATCATTCAAGCCTTTTGCCTGCTCGATTTTATCAGCAATACGCGTATAAAATTCAGCTTCATCAATTAAACCCTGATTAATCTGGAAAAGATTGGCAAAATATTCTGTCACACCTTCATACATCCATAAATGTTCAGACATTTTTGGGGCGTTATAATCAAAATACTGAATTTCTTTTGAGTGAATCGTTAATGGCGTTACTATATGAAAGAACTCGTGAGAAACTACATCTTTCATAGATTCAACCAATTTATCTTTTGGCATCGATTCCGGCAAAACAACTGTAGTAGCCGTTGGATGCTCTAAAGCTCCAAAACCGTGCGCATCATCTTTTGCCATGCTTGACAAATACAATAAAACAGTATACTTTTTAGTAGCATTTACTTTTCCTAAAAAGTTTTTTTGAGCTGTCATCATTGTTTTCATTTCCGGCGTAATACTTTCTGCAGTAAATTTTCCAGTTGGCGAATAAACAGCAATCAAAATATCCATTCCGTTAACGTTGAATGTTGTATAATCAGGTTTTGAATACATAATTGGATTTTCAACCAGAACAGCATAACGAGGTGTTGTAAAAACATCACTTGTATTGCTTGCGTCTTCATCTGTCATTGAGGTTGCTCCCCAAAGTGATTCAGGATGCGTAATAGTAACTTTATAAGGGACATCTAATTTATCCTGAAAATATCCAACAAAACCATGTGTGTTGACCATAAAGTTGATTCCTGCATTGATGTTTGTTCCAGCTGGCGAAAATACATCATCATTACCGAAACCAGTTCCTTTTTCAGTGTCAAAAGTATCTCCTACTAAATAGGTTATCGTTTTTAATTTTTTTGCATCCGAAATTGACCAGGAATTATCATCAATTCTTTTTACTGTTAACGCATTTCCTTTTACATCAAAAGCTTTAAAATCATCAGAATATTTTCCGTAATTATCTGTAGAATAAGTCCCCGGAACTGTTTTAGGTATACTATAAACTACTTCATCCGTTTTTATATCAGGTGCCGTAACTGTTACCAAAACTTTATCATCTTTTACATCAGTTAGGTTTATGCTGACCTCTACATTGTTTTTCGTAACACCTGACATTCCTGTTTTACAGCTCCAAAGTGTAACTGCAAGAGCTAATGTGCAAATTATTTTTTTCATTTATTAAAGTTTAATTTTTATATAAGTCTTACAAAATGCAAAACTGTTACAGTAAAGATATAAATAAAAAAACTCCTGCAATTCAGGAGTTTTCAATTAATCTAATTTATTTTTTATATAGTATTTTCCGTCCAAATCTTCATCAAAATCGTCTATTTTAACTGGTTTGGGTTTGGGTTTGTTTGCTATTGCCTTCTTTTTCCACATCTCAAATTTCTCAAGAGGCATTTTCTTTTTCATTATTTCCAGCACTTCTTTTTCTGACAACCCAAATTCTTTTTTTATAATTTCAAATGGATTTCTTTCTTCTAATGCCAACGAAACAAGTTTTTCAGTTTGTTCCCAATTCAACTCTTTACGGTTACTCTTTTTCATCACGTGAAAATTAATTCAAAATAGAGGTTAATGATTAATAGATTGATTTTCAATTTAAGTATCAATATTAATAAAAAAAATAATTAGTTGATTAGATTGGGTATAATTTTTTTTATTGATTTGAGCATTTTTTTACGGTATATGAATTTTCAGTGATAAATTTGTAAATCTTTCAATTTATCATTTATTCTCAGTCGATAAATATATTCTTAAACATATTCAGAATCTAATTTGATTAAGCTAATTATTGTAATACCAATCCAATTGCACAAAACAGTATTTTATTTGGGCTACTAAATTAAAAGGTATATTGGTATGCCCATAAAATAAACAAAAGCTGTACTGGCATACGAAGCAATAAAATCCATTTTGGCAAACCAAAACTTGCTTTTTTGTTTTGATACATGAAAAGATTTGCCGGAAAAACAGCAATTAGCAAAGCTATAATTCCCCATGCAGCAAAATGGCTCAAAAAAGGAAACATCAAGAGAAAGCCTAAAATAATTTCGGCAGCACCACTTAAAATATTCACTAATTTTGGGTTAGAAAAATAAGGAGGAATAATTCTAATATACATTCCCGGAGATCTGAAATGATTAATTCCTGCAATAATATAAAGAGAGGCCATTAAATACAAATGCCAGGGTAGATCCATGATAGTCAGGTTTTAGAACGAATTTATTTTTTTAAAGACATTTTTTTCAAAGCATTCTTTTTACAAATAAACAAATCAGTTATTTCTTCTGAAATTGATATTCATAATGATGATAGCTAAAATAATCAGCACTATTCCGATCCATTGTAAAAAAACCACCTTTTCATTTAATAAAACAAAAGCCATCATTACAGAAACGGGCAGCTCAAGTGCCGAAACAATGCTTCCTAATCCAATTCCCGTTAACGGAAAACCCGCATTCATAAGCATGGGAGGAATTATGGTACCGAAAAGAGAAAGCACAATACCCCATTTCAGGAAAATTGAAAAGTTGAAAGGTGTGTTTTGTGTAGCCAAAGCAAACGAAAAAACAACAACAGCACCACCCAAAAGCATGTATAAACTTCGTTGTGCCGAAGAAATTTCGACAGCAACACGATTTGCGGTAAACATAGTGGTTGTAAATGATGCCGCAGCAAGAACACCCCAGCCAATACCTCTCCAGTCTAATGTAATATCGTTGTTAAGAATATTTGTTGCCAAAATAGTTCCGACAAGAACGATAACAACGGCTATTATCTTTTGGAGTGACGGGAACTTCTTTTCTAAAACCATTTCAAGCAAAACACCCATCCAGACAGTCTGCATAAGCAAAACAATACCAATAGAGACCGGAATATACTTAACAGCCAAATAATAAAATAAACTGGTCATACCCAGCGAAGTTCCTGCCAGCATTAAATTAAAAATATTTTTCCTAGTTGCTTTTACTACATTCGCTTTATGTTTTGCTTTTTGAAAAGCATTAATCAACAAAATACCTAAAATTCCTAATATAAATTGAGCTGTAGTAACTTCGGCAGTAGTGAAACCTTCGTCATAAGCCATTTTTACAAAAGTAGCCAGCATACCATAACTCGTAGCACCTAAAGCAACCAGAAAAACCCCTTTCAGGACATTTTTTTGTGACATTTTATTTATTTTAAAAAAATTGAGCCTGCAAAGATAGTACTTAGTTTTTAGTTGCATGTTAAAATTGGAAAAGGCAAAATTTAACTTAGAAAACTTTAATATTTATTTCTGAAAAATCAAACCCTCAATCTGCTTCATTTAAAAAATTTCTTTATTTTGCACCCAAATCTAGAAACCAATGAAAAAATCAATTATTGCATTTATTGCAATTGCCTTATTAACTGTCTCATGTGAGAAAAAAGAATCAACTGACAGTTTACATCTTACAGGAAACATAAAAGGACTAAAAGAGGGGACTTTGTATATCCAGAAATACAATGATACTGCTTTGGTTGCTGTAGACAGTATCAAAATCGATGGCAATTCAGCTTTCGAAAGTACCATCAAATTAGAATCACCAGAAATGCTTTATTTGTTCCTCGATCGTGGCGTAACCAATTCATTAGATAATAATATTATGTTTTTTGCTGAACCAGGAAACATAAATATCGACACCAATTTGGATAATTTTATTTATGGAGCCAAAGTAACCGGTTCAAAAAACCATGAATTATATGAAGATTATCAAAAAGTAAACTCTCGTTTTAAGGATGAGAGCCTTTCCTTAATTGAAGCAAAATTCAAGGCCTTAAAAAGACAGGATCAAAAAGCGATTGACAGCATAATGGCGAAAGGTGATTCGAATATCAAGCGTAAGTATTTATATGCAACCAATTTTGCAATAAACAACAAAGATCACGAGATAGCTCCGTATATCGCCTTAGCAGAAATTTATGACATCAATATCAAATTTCTGGATACGATACAAAAATCTATGACTCCTAAAGTAGCAAAATCGTTTTACGGTAAAAAGCTTACCAAATATGTAAACGATATTAAAAAAGAAGAAAAGAAATAAGTTGAATAAACAAAGAGGCCTGAAAAAATTTTCAGGCCTCTTTGTTTTATTATCTATTGTTGAAAGTGTTTTTTTAAATTGCACCCATTTTTTAAAGATCAAAAAAAGCCATAAAAAAAGCCTCTCAATTGAGAGGCTTTTTATGTTGGTCTACTAGGACTCGAACCTAGAAAGACTGCACCAAAAACAGTTGTGTTACCATTACACCATAGACCAGCAGTGCGGTTAAGCGAGTGCAAATTTAAAGCTTTTTTTAGTTTGCGCAAACTTTTTGACAAAAAAATTTGATTTTTTTTCATTTTTTTTTCTTGACAATTTGCAAGATTAATGCAAGTATTTCAAAAACAATATATTACTATAGCCAAATAGTTTTGTGGATTTTTTTGTTAATGCTCGTTTCTTTACACAAAAAAACATTTTCTTTGTAATATAGAAAACATATAAAATTTTAACATCAGAATATGGCACAATTCAATTTCAATAAATGGAATACAATTATGGGTTGGTTTGCATTTGCAATCGCTTTAATTACCTACACATTAACTGTTGAACCTACCATGAGCTTCTGGGATTGCGGCGAATATATTGCTACAGCTGCTAAGCTTGAAGTTGGACATCCACCGGGAGCACCTCTATACCAAATGATGGGTGCTTTTTTTGCCATGTTTGCAATCGATGACCAGCATGTCGCATTAATGGTAAACATGATGTCTGTCTTTTCTAGTGCTTTTACCATTTTATTTATGTTTTGGTCATCGTCTATGATTTTGAAAAAAATTGTAGCCCGTTCTGCCGAAATCGATCAAAATAATTCAATTGTTATCTTAGGAAGTTCTTTAGTTGGAGCTTTAGCCTATACATTTTCAGACAGCTTTTGGTATAATGCTGTTGAAGCCGAAGTTTATGCTATGGCTTCATTATTAATTGCATTGCTTTTCTGGCTTGGATTACGTTGGGAGCAGGATATGAACGAACCAAAAGGAAATAAATGGTTGTTAATTATTTCGCTTGTTGTGGGGCTTTCGTTTGGAGTTCACTTCATGGCGTTATTAACGATTCCTGCCATTGGTTTTCTTTATTATTTTAAACATTACGAAAAAGTTACTATAAAAAATTTCATCATTGCCAACGCTGTAGTTATTGCAATTTTATTGTTTATTTTTAAATTACTACTCCCCTTAACCATGGCTTTCTTTGGCAAAACAGAAATATTCATGGTAAATAGCCTGGGATTACCTTTTAACTCAGGAACTATTTTTGTTGCATTGCTTTTTATTGCTTTCTTTTATTTTGGATTAAAATACACCAAACAAAAAGGATTTGTTTTCTATAACACTATTATTCTATGTATTCTGTTTATCCTGATTGGTTTTTCTACCTGGATGATGCTGCCTGTACGTGCAAATGCCAATACAGTTATCAATGAAAACAAACCATCGGATGCTACAGAAGTCTTAGCATATTATAACCGGGAACAATATGGTGTAAACCCATTGTTTTATGGCCCTCAATACACTGAAGTTTTTGCCGGTCTGGACGAAAAGACTCCTTATCTTGACAAAGCGCCAAATTACGAAAGAGATTATAAAACTGGTAAATACATCATTACCAACAATTATAAAAATGCAGAACAGAATAGCGATGACAACCAAAAAACGATTCTGCCAAGAATGTGGAGTACTGAAAATGGACATATTCAAAACTACATCAATTTCACAAATCCTCCAAAATTCAGCATCAATCCTAATTATGACTATGAAGATGACTTAGGAAAATACGGAATTGATGCAAATCAGTTAAGTGAAGACGAATACAATAAAGCCATTGCTCAGTTGCGCAACGAGGTCGAAAAGACAGTTCATGAATTTAGACAGGCTTACGCACAAAAACAAATTGACAACGAGGGTTATGTAAAATTCTTAAGAAGTTACAGTGATTATTTAATAATCGAAAAACCATCAACGGTTGATAATTTCAGTTTCATGTTCGAATATCAGTTTGGCTATATGTACTGGAGATATTTTATGTGGAATTTCGTAGGACGCCAAAGTGATGTTCAGGGAAAATACGACAATTTGGATGGTAACTGGATTAGCGGAATTAAACCCTTAGATTCATTGCATTTGGGTTCTCAGGATAATTTACCTTCAGACGTTTTAAACAATAAAGGGAGAAATGTTTACTTTTTCTTACCATTTATTTTAGGACTTATCGGGCTTATGTACCATGCAAATAAAGACCTTAAAAGCTTTTACGTGCTTTTAGCATTATTTTTATTTACAGGAATTGCACTTAAAATTTACCTGAACGAAAGACCTTTTGAACCCCGCGAAAGAGATTATGCCTTAGTTGGGTCGTTTTATGTTTTTGCAATTTGGATAGGTTTCGGGGTTTATTCTTTATATGAGACTATTCAAAAATACCTGACACCTAAAATTGCAGGTCCAATTATTATTGCCGGCAGTTTATTAGCAGCACCAGTCCTAATGGCTTCGCAAAATTGGGACGATCATGACAGATCAAATAAATATACAGCTGTCGCAATGGCAAAAGCATACCTGACATCGTGTGATAAAAATGCCATTTTGTTTACCATTGGTGACAATGACACATTCCCATTATGGTATGCACAGGAGATTGAACACATTAGGACCGATGTGAAAATTGTCAACACAAGTCTTTTCATGACCGATTGGTATATCGATCAAATGAAAGCCAAAGCTTATGAATCGAATCCCTTGCCAATATCATTTAAACATGATGAATATGTAGGTGACAAATTAGATTATGTAGCCTATATCCCAAAAACAGAAGCGCGCTGGGATATTAATGATTTTATTAGTTTTATTAAAAACCCAAAATCAACTGTTGGTTTACAAAATGGTCAAACAATTCACTTTTTTCCAACTAATAAAATTAGAATTTCAGTTGACAAAAATACAATTATCAAAAACAAGGTTGTAAACCCTAAATACAACGACTCAATCGTACCGTATATGGATATAGACATCAAAGGAAGTGCTATATATAAAAACCGCCTGATGATGCTGGATATATTAGCAAATAACAACTGGAAAAGACCAATCTATTTTAGTGGTGGAGCTTTTGACGATGAAGACTACTTATGGTTAAAAGATTATTTACAGCTTGATGGGATGGTTTACAAATTAGTTCCAATCAAAAACACTCCTTCAAAAGACGGAGGACCAATGGACATGGGACAAATTGATGCCGATAAAATGTATGATATCGTAACCAAGTGGGATTGGGGAAATAGCAATGGCAACATTTATCATGATCCTGAAACAAGAAGAAACAGTATCACATATCGTACAAATCTTTCCCGTTTAATGAATCAGCTTATTGAAGAAGGTAAAATTGACAAAGCTAAAAACATCATCAATTTAGCAATTACAAAAATGCCATTAGATAAATTTGGATATTATTCTTTGGTAGAACCTTTTACAGGTGGCTATTATAAAGTTGGTGAAAAAGAAAAAGCACAGGATTTGCTAAACAAACTGATTCAGAAATACAAAGAGAATCTTAATTATTACGCCACTTTAAGCGGAGCTGACCAATCTGATTTGGCCATTGATATCATAACCGATATCGAACGCTACAGAAGCCTGCTTCAGGTTATGAAAGAAAATAAAGACATGACTTTTTATAACAATAATAAAACAGTCTTTAATACTTATGTAAACGTGTTCGAACGTTTTGGTCGTGAAAAAGAATAATATACGAAAAATATACTGATTAAAAAAATGCAGCACTGTTAGATAAATAGAGCTGCATTTTTTAATTTTACATATCTCTAAATTGTTTCAAAAATGAGCTTTTATTGGGTCAAAACAAATTCATTTATTAAAACGGTGTTTTCTAAATATTGTTGGGACATTCCGAACAAAGAAAAGAAAATATACCTCACATTTGATGATGGCCCAACTCCCGAAATTACTGATTGGGTTTTATCTGAATTGAAAAAATTTGATGCAAAAGCAACCTTTTTTTGCATTGGAAAAAATATTAATGCAAATACTTCCTTATTTGAAAAGTTAATCGCAGAAGGTCATTCAATTGGAAACCACACCATGAATCATGCAAACGGATGGAAAAGTCAAACAAACGATTATATTGAAAGTGTAAAGAATTGTGCTGCCGTATTAGCAGGCAAAAAACTAAGCAGTTTATTATTTCGTCCTCCTTACGGAAAAATCAAAAAAGCACAATCGAAAATCTTAAGAAATTTAGGCTACAAAATAGTGATGTGGGATGTTTTAAGTGCCGACTTTGATCAAAGCATTACTCCTGAAAAATGCCTGGAAAATGTAACGAAAAACGTAAAATCAGGAAGCGTAATTGTTTTCCACGACAGTATAAAAGCATCGCAAAATTTAAAATTTGCTTTACCTAAAACTTTGAGCTTTCTAAAAGAAAATGGATTTGTATTTGATGTTGTCAGCTAACTACATCATCTAATGAAGAAAAATCTTTATGAGCCGAACTGTTCCTGAACAATTCCGATAATAGTATTAGCATCCAATTCTCCGGATTGCCTCCAGATCATTTGCCCCTCTTTATATATCATCAAGGTAGGAAGTCCTTTAATTCGTAAAGCTTCTGCCAATTCCTGATTTTTATCAACATCAATTTTAATTACCTTGGCTTTATCACCAAGCGCAGCTGCAACATCCTTAATAACAGGATGCATAGAAACTGACGATTCGTTCCAATCCGTGTAAAAATCAATTAACACAGGAACCTGAGCATTTATTAGTTCTCCAAATTTTGACATAAAACCAAAAATTTAAATTTTTAAATCCACAAAAAGAGATTACCGTTATACAAATGTAGCATTTTTACCGAATTAAGCCACATTGTTACCTTTTTTTAGTTCGATAACTGTGATTTCCGGCATTATACCGACTCGTCCCGGATAGGCATGAAAACCAAAGCCTCTGTTTACATAAACATATCGCCCCATGTTTTCATATAAACCAGCCCATTGTTTATAAATGTATTGTGCTAAACTCCATTTAAAATATCCCGGAATCTCGATTCCAAATTGCATTCCATGGGTATGACCTGACAAAGTCAAATGAAAGTTTTTAGGATGATCTTTAATTTCTGCATCCCAATGACTTGGATCATGAGTCATTAAGATTTTAAAATCATTTTGATCAACATATTGTGATGCTTTATTTAAATCTCCGGCTTTCTTAAAATTTACACCCCAGTTCTCTACACCAACTAATGCAATTTTATCATTTCCTTTTTCAATATAAGCATGCTCGTTCAGCATTAATTTAAATCCAATTTGCCCATAAAGGCTTTTAATTTCCTGAAAATTTTCGTCTTTTTGTTTTTCTGAAGGCCATGTAACATATTCTCCATAATCATGATTGCCTAAAATCGAAAACTTTCCGTATTTATAGTCTTTTATTCTGTTAAAAGCATCTAACCAGGGATGCATTTCTTTAGCATGCGTATTAACAATATCGCCAGTAAATAAAATCATGTCCGATTCCTGCTCATTGATTAAATCAATAGCATAATTTATTTTCTCTGAATCGTCAAAACTTCCACTGTGTACATCTGAGATCTGCGTAATTTTAAAACCATCAAAAGCATCTGGCAAATCAGGAAAAAAAATCGTTTGTTTAAAAACTTTAAAATTATATCTTCCTTCAAAAATTCCGTAAATTAATGATAAAAAAGGAACAGCTGCCAATCCTAAGGCAATTTGACTAATAAACTTTCGCCTGTCTGGCATCATTTCTTTTCGTGGCGAATTGTACATGAAATAGTTTAAGATACCGG
>CBFGNY010000013.1:0-50143 GCA_965650235.1 uncultured Flavobacterium sp.
CTCATTATTATCAAACTTAATTATAAATTTGTCTAAACATTTGGGTGCAGTCTAATCCGATTGGCCTTTTTATTTTTTAAATCGCTTTAGAATAAATATCTGATCTTCCATTGTCTAAAATGGCATTGAAAATTTTAAAATAATCTCTTTCAGAGAAATCATTCACATCTACGCCAATGCTGTTATTATCGTACGGTTCATATTTCTTTAAATCTGAAACAGAAAACAATCCAACAGTTGGTGTGTGAACAGAACTTGCCAAATGCATGATGCCGCTGTCTGCACCTATAAATAAATCGGTGTTTGCAATTATTGCTCCTATTTCACGAATTTCCTTGCTGTAAAATGTAGGTGCTTTAAAACCAATTTGAGAAACATTTTCTATTGGCAAAATTTCTATGATATTATAATTTTCATATCTGGATTTTAAATTTGCATAAAAATCTTGCCACCAGGTTTCTGATAAACATTTTGTTCCTGTTGCAAAAGTAAATATGCTAATCGTTTTTTTATAATTATACCCTACAAGATTACTCAATGCCTTTTTACCTTCAGCAATTTCTACAGAAGTAAGTTTAAGATCTAAGGGAGCTATATGATTTTCTCTTTTCTCAAAGCCTAATTTAGTTAAATAATCCCGAAAATTATAAATAGGATACTTGGCAATATGGACATAATCGCCATAATACAAGTTTGCTGAAAAAGGCAAATCACCAAAAAATTTAAATTTAGAATTAGAAAACTTTACTGCAAGGCGACCGGAAGATGAGCCTTGATCTACATTTATGGCAATATCGTATTGATGTTTTTTTAAAGAAACCCAGACATTAAAATATTGTAATAAATTGCTGAACGGTTTTTTAGGCAATTTGATTATTTGTGATATTGAGTTATAGTTTTCAAAAATAATTGGAGCTAAGAAACCTTTTACAAATAAATCAATTTTACAATTTGGAAACGTTTCTTCTAATTCCTGGACAAAAGGTGTAATCAACAAAAGATTTCCTAATCGTGCATTCGGTCTACAAATTAAAATTCTTTTGATCTCGTTTCTGTTAACCAAAGTGATATTTTGCTCAGCATTTGATTTTCCTATATTTTTTGTCAGACTGCGTGTTAGGGCACGCCTCAAAACATTTATTTTACTTAAGAGTCCCATTTTTTCAACTTATTAGGCTGATTAATATTTTTAAAAAACTGAATTTTTTTGTTATAAAAACTAAGTTCTGAATCTTTTAAAAATAAAAATCTTTCAATAAGTAACGATTATAAAATTGCAACTGTATGTTTCAATTTTACCACCTAAATCTAAGCACAAAAAAAAGCATATTTACTAAATGAGAAAATATGCTTTTAAATTTCCTTTTAAACTGAAATTGTAACCAAATATCCTTCAGAGCCTCTGACATTAAAAACAGTTCCGTTTTCAAAAATTAAATATTGCCCTTTAATTCCTATTAGCTTTCCCTGAAACGATGGCATTTTATCCAAACTCAGACTTGTTACTTTAGCCGGATAATTTAAAACCGGATAATTCAATTCATAGAGATCATTATTTTGGCTGTAAAAATAATCTCTTACTTCAGTGGGCAATAAATTCCCGACCTTCAATTTCTCCTCAATTAAATCGCATAATCCTGCTGCACACAGCATTTTTCGCCAATTTGTTTTATCGGCATAATGCTGCTTTAGAGCCACCTCTGTAATTCCGGCTAAATAACGGTTTGGAACCTCAACAATTGCAATGGCTTGTGTTGCGCCCTGATCTATCCAACGGGTTGGCACCTGGGTTTTGCGGGTTACGCCTACTTTTATCTCGCTTGACATTGCCAGATAAACAATATGCGGCTGCAATTGCACTTTTTGCTCGTACTCTAAATCGCGGTCTGCAATTCCCAAATGTGCCGTACTTAATTCTGGTTTCATAATCCAGTCGCCAACAGCAGGGCTTGAATAAAAGCAATCATAGCAGAATCCCTGACGAAATATCTTTTTCTTTTTGTTGCAATTTAAACATTGATAACCTGCAAAATGGATTTCTATTTCTTTATCCAATAACTGGTTCATGTTTAAAAAACTATCTTCAAAAACCAGATAATATTGAATTGGATTCCCGATTTCAGTTTGCATTTTTGTGAGTACTCCTTGATATTGCATTATTATTTGCTGAGTTTAGATTTTAGATTCTTTTTTGGGTTGAAATGGAAATTCTACAATAGAATCTTATTACAAATAAAATTGTTTTTTGCTAAAAAACACTATTTTTGATATAGCGACAAAGTTAGTATTTTGTATATCGATATTCAAATTTTAAATCTCCCGCTTTTGCGAAAAGCATGAGTCAGAAATCTAAAATCTAAAATCTAAAATTCCCACATGCCTATATCCATAATAAATTCGTTTGCTTCCTGGGTGCTCAAACAAAGGATACATCAAATTGAACTTTTTTTAAAATATCCAAACGAAGTCCAGGAAGAACTGCTTCACAATTTAGTGACTGCCTCTGAAAACACAATTATTGGAAAAAAATATGAATTCTCCTCTATCAATTCCTATCAGACTTTTGCAGAAAGGGTTCCGATTTCAGGTTATGAGGAATTGCAGCCCTTAATCGAACGTACACGTCAGGGAGAACAAGGTGTTTTTTGGGAAAGCCCAATAAAATGGTTTGCAAAATCAAGCGGAACAACAAATGCCAAAAGTAAATTTATTCCGGTAAGTAATGAAGCCCTTGAGGACTGTCATTATAAAGGCAGCAAGGATTTGCTTTGCATGTATTTAAATAACAATGAAGATTCACAGCTTTTTGTAGGAAAAAGCCTTCGTTTGGGCGGAAGCTCTCAGATTTATGAAAACAACAATACTTTTTTTGGCGATTTATCGGCGATTTTAATTGAAAATATGCCCATTTGGGCTGAATTCAGCAGTACGCCAAGCAATAAAATCTCGCTAATGACGGAATGGGAAAGTAAAATTGCAGCCATTATTAATGAAACAAAACATGAAAACGTAACCAGTTTTGCTGGAGTTCCATCCTGGATGCTGGTTTTGATGAATCGTGTTTTAGAAGATACCGGAAAAGGGAATCTATTGGAAGTCTGGCCCAATCTGGAAGTTTACTTTCATGGGGGCGTGAGTTTTTCTCCATATAAAGAACAATACAAAAATATCCTCCCAAGCAAGGATTTTAAATATTACGAAATTTATAATGCTTCTGAAGGGTTTTTCGCAATTCAGGATTTGAATAATTCCAGCGATTTATTACTGATGCTGGATTACGGAATTTTCTACGAATTTATCCCAATGGATACTTTTGATACACCCAACCAAAAAGTGGTTCGTTTAGCCGATGTTGAGCTGAATAAAAATTACGCAATTGTCATTACTACCAATTCCGGATTGTGGCGTTATTTGATTGGTGACACGATTCGTTTTACTTCATTAAATCCATATAGAATTCGCGTTACCGGAAGAACCAAACATCATATTAATGTTTTTGGCGAAGAATTAATGGTCGAAAATACAGATCAGGCGATTGCCAAAGCCTGCCAAATCACCCAAACTGAAGTCATTGATTATACTGTCGCTCCAATTTTCATGCAGGACAAAGAAAAAGGTGCTCACGAATGGATGATCGAGTTCAAGAAAAAACCTGCTGACGTAGGGCTTTTCCAAAAAGTACTGGATGAAACTTTACAGACTTTAAACTCTGACTACGAAGCTAAACGCTACAATAATATGACTTTAAATCCTTTGGTGATTAATGTTGCGAGAGAAAACTTGTTTTATGATTGGTTGAAAGAAAGAGATAAATTAGGCGGACAGCATAAGATTCCGAGGCTTTCAAATCAGAGAGATTATTTGGAGCAGTTGAAGGGGATGTAGATATATTTAAAAATGATGAAATGAATAAAATTGTTTTAATACTTATACCTTTTTTCTTTTCGTGTAACATGAAAAACATTCCTAAATGTAGTGATGAAAATGTAAAAAAAATAACATTAGAAAGATTAAAAGAAAGATTAAAAAACCCATTAATTGTAGAATATTCTAACTCTAATTTTGAATTAGAAACTGTTGAATCCGCAAACGCGAGTCCAAGTGATTATTCTTTTTCAGATAAGCAAAGAAAAATAGCAGAAAAACAAGCTAATAGTATTTTAGATAAGCTAAAACTATCCAATATTATAACTTTAAAAACACAAGATAGTATCAAAAAATGTGAATGTGAATCTCATATAAAAATTGAGTACTTAAATAATTTAAAAATTAAATATAGTGCTCAATTAACTGATGAAGGGGAAACATTTGTCAAACTATCAACAATTCAAGAAGAATAACCCTGCTAGCGCGAGAGTCCCCCTGCTAGCGCGAGCGTCCCTCTCGTGAACACAATCAAATTCAAATTATTCTCTTTGCGGGTACGAGCGAGACGCTCGCACTAGCATAAAAGTCTGTTAATTTAATTGTTTTTAGCAACGCAAATTCCACTAAATCGCATGAGGGATAGAAGTGAAAATCCTTTTGTGCCGGGGTTCGGCACAAAAGATTATAACGGATAGCCCGACCCGCTTTTTTCGGCGGGGCATGCCCATAAAAAAACCTTAATTCAATAAATGAACTAAGGTTTTTTTATTTTGATTGTGGAGACGCACTGCTGTGCGCCTCTACGGAGAACAATTGATTATTATCTACATCATATCAATATATCGGTCATGATATCCTAATAAGTATAAAACGCCGTCCAGACCTAAACTTGATATAGAATTTGAGGCGCTTTCTTTTACTTTTGGTTTAGCATGAAAAGCGATTCCAAGACCCGCGAGGTTGATCATTGGCAAATCGTTTGCTCCGTCACCTACGGCAATAGTTTGGTTGATGTGGATACCTTCTTTTTCGGCAATGGCTGTAAGATATTCGGCTTTCTTTAAACCGTCTACGATATCGCCTATATATTTACCGGTTAATTTACCGTCTTTAATTTCTAACTGATTGGCATGAACATAATCGATGCCCAATTCTTTTTGCAGATATTCCCCGAAATAAGTAAATCCACCGGACAGAATTGCAGTTTTATATCCGTAGTATTTTAGTGCTTTCATCAAACGGTGGGCTCCTTTTGTGATCGGCAGGTTTTCGGCTACTTTTTGTAAAACGTCTTCGCTTAAGCCTTCCAGTAAAGCCATACGCTTTTTGAAGCTTTCGTTGAAATCTATTTCGCCATTCATCGCAGATTCTGTAATAGCTTTTACCTGTTCCCCTACTCCGTTTAGTTCGGCGAGCTCATCAATAACTTCTGCCTGAATTAGGGTTGAATCCATATCGAAGCAAACCAAACGTCTGTTTCGTCTGTAAATATTGTCTTCCTGAAAAGAAATATCAACATCCAGTGTTCTGGAGATAGCCATAAAACTGGCCGTCATTTCGATTTTATTTACAATTTCGCCCGTTACGGATAATTGTATGCAGGAACGCGGATATTCTTCTTTTTCGACAACAGAAGTTCTTCCTGTCAATCGTATAATAGAGTTAATGTTCAGGTTTTGATCTGTCATTATTTTAGTAACAGCAGCCAGTTGTACAGCTGTTAATTTTTCTCCTAAAATATTAATGATATAACGTTGATTGGATTGTGATTTTACCCATGTTTCGTAATCTTCGATAGAAATAGGAATAAATTTAACCTTCACTTCCAGCTCATAAGCTTTAAACAACAAATCTTTTAAAACAGGTCCTGAACTTGAACCGGCTTCGATCTCGAATAAAATTCCTAAAGACAACGTATCATGAATATCGGCTTGTCCTATGTCTAAAATCACGGCATCGTAAGCTGCTAATACTGTGGTTAAACCAGCTGTAACACCCGGTTTGTCGTGTCCTGAAACTTTTAATAAAATAATTTCCTTATCTTCTGTTGCCATTTTATCCTTATTGATTTTAAGAAGCGACAAAAATCGGCAATCTATTGTTTATAAAAAAGGATATTGTTTGTTTTTTTGAACACAAAAAGCACATTAAAAATGCGCTTTTGTAATTAATTTAACAATTATGTTTCTATACCGAAGTTACATAACTTTTTTAATTTCCGGATAGCGGTTCTTCCAGGCTAATCATCCAGTTTACTCCAAATTTATCTTTGAGCATACCAAAATAAGAACTCCAGAAGGTTTTTTCCAACGGCATATTTACCATCCCGCCAGACGAAAGTCCGTTAAAAATCTTATCTGCTTCTTCTGTTGTTTCTGTACCGATTGATATTGAGAAATTATCTCCAAAACCTACATCTCCATATTTGGGATGACTGTCACTTCCCATCAAAATGGTATTTCCAATTGGCAGTGAAACGTGCATGATACGGTTTGAATCTTCTTCAGAAAGTTCTTCTCCGCCATCTTCTGCAGGGGCATCTTTGTATCTCCCAAGATATTGAAATTCTCCTCCAAAAACAGATTTATAAAACAGAAATGCTTCTTCGCAATTTCCATTAAACATTAAATAAGTTGTTACTGATTTTACCATAATTTGCTATTTTTTAATTTTTATTTCAATTAACATCGTCATTGATATTAATATTAACGTATTATCTTTCAGCTATTTCTTTTACAGCTTCCAAACCTTTTGGAAATGCATCTTTAAAATAGTCAATATGCTTTTCGATTACATCTACCTGAGAAATCAAATCAGTAAATTCGTCGTCAGGAATTAGCCTATAGGTTTCCATATAACCACTCCATTTTTCGGTTTCCTCATTAAGAGGCAATTCCTTAAAGTCTTTTATTTCGCCTATATGTTTGAAAGCCATATATTCATTTGGAATTTTCTTTTCGATAACACTATTCATTCCTTCGCCTCCGGGAGACATGAAATGAATTTTATCTCCTTCATTCCAGTCACTTACTGCGTATGAACCTTCGCAAAAGGCATTTGTCCATTCTCTATAGGTTTTATCCTCCCATAAAACTGACCAGATTTTTTCTGGTGTAGCTTTGATTCTAATTTTAAATTCTAATGTTTCCATAACTACTTTATTTAAGATAATTTACTAAAATCCATATATAAAACATTCCAGCGATGACCATCTAAATCGGCAAAACCAAAGCCGTACATCCATCCCTGGCTTTCGGCTGGCGGGCTAAAAACAGTTCCTCCGGCTTCTGTTACTTTTTCTGCCAAGGCGTCAACTTCTTCCTTACTTTCAGCATCAATCGAAATCAGGATTTCAGAACCTGATTGTGTATCGGTGAGTTCATTTTGAGAAAAACTTTTAAACAATAATTCTTCAAAAAGCATTACCACAAAATTACTTTCGCCTATAACCATGCAGGTCGAACTTGGTGTGTCGTGCTGTTCGTTAAACGAGAAGCCTATTTTCCAAAAAAAATCTTTTGCTTTCGCTACATTTTTTACCGGCAGATTCAACCATATTTGCTTTGTCATGTAATTATTTTTTATGTTAAACCATATTAAGTTATGTAAGATAATTTAAGTTTTTCCTATGGCTTTATCTCGCGCAAAGACGCAGAGTCGCAAAGTTTTTATTTAAATCAATATTTTCAAAAACTACCTTTGCCCCTTGGTTGCTTTGTCACTTTGAACCTTCAAAAAAAATTAATTGTTCTCAACATAACTTTTAAAATTATCCAGAATGGCCTGCCAGCCTCCGCGCTGCATTTCTTCCGGATTTTGGGTTTCAGGATCGAAACGCTCTATTACTTCTACCCCGTTTGGAGTTTCATTGAAACTAATTTCAACCTTTCTTCCATCTGCCATGATGTATTCAATGACTTCGTTTTGTTTTATTAAGGTATATTCTCCTTCAAAATCAAAACTCATGCTGCCATCTTTGGCCGCCATAGTCGATTTGAATTTGCCGCCTTCTCTCAGATCATTTTCTGCATAAGGCGTATGCCAATCCGGAGATGCAAAACTCCATTTTGTAATATGTTCCGGTAATGTCCAGAAACTCCAAACTTTGTCTATTGATGCGCTAATTGTTGTTTTTACTGTAATCATTGTAATTTTATAATTTAAAAATTTATTAGTTTTTTGCTGCCGTTAACCATTCGTTTATAATTTTTTCCAGCTCCGATTTTCCATTTTCAATCTCCTGTTTGTTTTTAAAAGTTATAATTGCCCTGTCGTTTTCTTTCCACAGTAGCATTTTACTCTTATTGGCTATTAACCTTTCTTTTGGCTGCTCCTGCTTTTGCTCCCGTGTGAAAAATCAATTGAACTTTTGTTGTTATTGGCTGAATCCTCATTGTAATTCTGTCTTCATTTTCAAAGGAATAATTAGGTGCATTCCATTTTATGTTTTCAATCAAATTTTTATCTGATGCTAAAATGCAATCTCTTAATTCTTCGATCTCGTTTCTAAAAGGATGATTCAGTTCATTCAAAAATTCGGTTACTTCCTTACTTGATTGCTTTGTCATTTAATTTGCTTCCGTGTATTTTTTAAAATTATCAATAACTCCCTGACAAAATTGCTTTTGATCACTTTCAGGATTTCCTTCTTCCGGTTCAAATATTTCTGTAATCTTTATTTTATCATCCTGGCTTTCAAACTGAATACTTCCTGTTCTGTTATCAACAAGTTGATATTCAATAACTAAAAATTTATCAACCTTAGTATAAATTCCTTCATAATCAAATGAGATAATTTCATCTTTTGTACTCATTGTATATTTGAATTTACCTCCCACCCTCACATCATTCTCTACATAGGGCGTATGCCAGTCATCAGTAGGATTATTCCATTTTTGAATATGCGTGGGAATTGTCCAGAATTCCCAAACCTTATTAATTGGAGCCTTTACTATAGTTTGTACAGTTATCATACCTTAATTTAAAGAATTAATCCATTGCGGAATCTGACTTTCATCCATAAAGAAAATTTCCCAGTGATGTCTGTCTAAGTCAAAAAAATCTCTCTGATACATCCAGCCATAATCTTTAGCTTCATTATGTAGTTTACCGCCAGCTTTAATAACAGCCGTAATAATTTCATCAACCTTTTCTCTGCTTTCAACAGAAATAGCCGCAATCATTTCTGTACTTGTTATTGTATTGCAAATTTCTTTTTGAGTAAATGTTTTAAAAAAATCTTCTAACAAAAGCATTGCAAATATATTTTCACCAATTATGAGGCAGGTTCCTTTTTCATTTGTGAATTTTGGGTCAAACGAAAAACCCAATTGCGTAAAAAAAGCTATCGACTTATTTAAATCTTTTACAGGAAGATTTAGGAAAATTTTTGTTTTCATACTATTAAAGTTACAAATTATTTAATACAAATTTAAAACTTCAAAATAGACTTCAGACTACAATAAAAGTCAACTTTAGGGTCATTTAAGACAAAATTTATATCTTAGTACTATTGAAAAATGAAAAATCATGAGTAAGAAAACAGGTTTAATTGTACCTCACGACTATAAATTACTGAGCATCGCTGCCATTTTAGAAGTTTTTGAAACGGCTAATAAATTAAGCAAAGAATCCAAAAAACCTTTTGACATAATGCTTTTTCAGTCTGCAGAACAAATAACTGAAAAACATTTATTTGGTTATAAAGTAAATTCAATTGAAGATTCTGATAAAAATTTAGAACTCATTTTGATTCCTGCTTTTTCGACCGATGATATGAGTGAAATGATTAAAAAGAATCGAAAATTCATTCCATGGTTACAAAAGCAGCATGAATCCGGAGCTGAATTGGCCAGTTTTTGTACCGGTGCCTTTTTGTTTGCAGCTTCAGGTTTGCTCAACGAAAAACTGGCCACTACTCACGTTGATGCCTGCAGTGCGTTCACAAAAGCTTTTCCTTTGGTAAAATTAAAATCTGAAGAAACCTTAACGGCTGACGGAAGTTTATACACCAGCGGCGGTTCGACCTCAACATTTCATTTATTGATTCTGTTGGTTCAGAAATATTGCGGAAATGAAATTGCCGTGCAGATTGCAAAGATTTTCTCGATTGATCTAAACCGATACAAACAAAGCTATTTTAGTACTTTCAGACCGAATCATTTGCACAATGATACTTTGGTTGCCATGCTTCAGCAAAAAATCGAAAGTCAGTATCATTCCATTGAAAAATTGGAGGAAATCACCAAAGATATTCCGACAAGCACACGAAACATGACACGCCGTTTTAAACAGGTAACAGGTATTCCTCCTATCGAATATCTACAAAACATCAGAGTAGAAAGCTCTAAAAAGTATCTGGAACAAACACAACTTTCAATTTCTGAAATCATAGAAAAAACAGGTTATAACGATCCAAAAGCTTTTAGAAAAGTATTTTATAAAATGGTCGGAATGAAACCGATTGAATATCGGGAGAAATTTAGGGTTCAGTAATTTTTTCAGGAGCAGATTGCCTTGTCTTTCAAAATAACGTTTGGTCCTGCTCTACATTATATCTTTTGCTGTGAACACCACAGCAAAAGGATATCATTTCGATCAGGGCTAACACAGGAAATTTAGTTTTTCATAATTCCTCAAAAATATATAATATTCTGAAACTATTTTGTTAAGCTTAAAAACCTGTGTCTTTATACCTTTAAACAATTGCACCAAGAGTTATTGGACTATTTTTTCATAATAACTTTACCTGAATATTGATTATTAAGTAATAAAATATAAATATCATCGGGCAAAATTTGATTTAACACTACATCTATATTGCCCGTATCATTTTTAACTGATTTAAAATAAATAGTCTGACCTGCTAAATTGATTAGTTTCACCTGCACCTCTTTTCCAATTAAAGCTGTATCGGTAGCAATAGCAAATCTATTATTCACAATTGGATTAGGATAAATAACCGTATTTTTTAGTATTACCACATTAGTTAAACCCTCAGGTTTATTGTTAGCTGTTTTTAGAGTTGACTGGCTTTCTGCATTTATTTCCTGAGCACTCAATGCCCTGCTATAAATCTTAAACTCATCAATAGCACCATTAAACATAGGATCATTCCATTGAGATTTTCCCAAATAATTCTGATTTGTACTGCCAATAGTCGACGGTTTAATCGAAACTGTAGTATTTGAAGCAACAGCAGTGCCATTGATGTACAACATACAAGTGTTTCCGGACTGGGTAACAGCAAAATGTGTCCAGGTACCAAGCGGTAAGACATAATTAAAACTAACCTGTTGTTCTGTTCCGCCATTTTTAATGGCATAACGCATAACATTAGCACTTCCTGCCTGAACAGATAAAAACATATACTTGTTAGTGCCAGTACCAAAGTCAAAAACACGCATCCAATTTGCCAGAGCATCCATTTTTACCCATGCCGAAATAGTAAAATCAGACAAAGTGCTAACTATCCCTGCAGGTAAGGTTGCGTAAGAAGCTGCTGTTCCGTCTAATTTTAGAGCAAGTCCTGAATGACCGGCAGCACGTGTTGCTGTTGTGTGCAAAGTGCCATGAGTAGCTCCCCAGCTGTCAATTGCCTGATTTCCGGTTGGTTCATCGAATTCAAAAGAACTAATTTGACCTGTGTTTGGTTTGGCTGTAATTTCAGCACTGTTAGGATTTTCTCCCAGACTAGTTATAGCAGAAACTACATAATAATAAGTATTTCCATTAGTAACAGCAGTATCGATAAATTTTGTTCCGGTGATGGTCCCAACTATTGTGTAGGCACCTCCTGAAACGCCTGAACGTTTGATGTTATAACTGTAATTTTGAATAGCATCCCATTCAATGATATTCTTAGCATCACCTGCTGCAGCTTTAAGATTATTTACAATAGCATAGACTGTTAAAACTTGTGTTTGCGATGCAGCCGGTGCATAAACATTATTTCCCTCCTGTGAAGCAGTAATAGTTGAAGTTCCGGAAGAAAGAATATGAATTTTGCCATTTACAATACTGGCAACTGATGTGTCTGAACTGGTATAAGTTACGGCAAGGCCTGAAGAAGCAGTAGCGCCTGCATCAAAATCTGAATCTCCTGTTATTTTTGAAGACAGGCTATTGAACGAAATAGTCTGGTCATTCTTAACCACAGTCAGGCTGCGTTTAACGGCATCAGCAGGGTAATAATTTGCATCTCCTGCTTGTGTGGCTGTAATTTCGGAAGTGCCGGCACCAACGATATGAATTTTTCCGTTTAAAATTATCGCCACGCTTTGATCAGAACTTGAATATGTCGCCGTTAATCCTGAACTGCATACAGCATCTCCAAAATCCGGATCTCCTACTTTTAAGATAGCTGTTTCAGGAAAGGATATAGTTTGATAGGATGGAGTAACAAAAGCTTCCAGTTCGGCAACAGTCTGAACCGTTTTTATCCAATCTACCTGGTAATTAGTTTCACCCGATATTATATCTGCAACCTTAAACTGGAAGGTTGTAAGTGACGTAGCATCTGTAGTTGACAACATAGTGCCAGCTGCTCCAAAACCTGTTGTAGTCAGATCATAATAATAAATATCTTCACCTACTTTTCCTGTCCATTTATTTGCACCATTACCATACGAGCCTAAGTTAGTATCAAAAAGAAGACTACAGCTCACAGGCTTTTTTATTTTAATGGCAACGATTGGAAAATTACCGGGATGAAGGCTTATCGTTGTACCTTTCTTTATGTCTCCTCTCCCTTTTCCATTGGATTGAAGAACCGTGGTAACTTTTAGCTGTCCGTTTTCGCTAATGGCCACTGATCCTGCTGTAACAGCATTCCAGACATCTGTTGTATTTGTGAAATTATTGTCAATTAATCCCAAATTTGAAAAAGTATAATCATTAGCTGTATTCAAATAAAAAAATAAGGAGCCATATCCCGGATTATCAGCTCCAAAAGGCGCTCCTTCAGGTCCCATTTGTCCCAATACCGCTTTAGTCTGGGGCATTGCAATGCCTTTACGGTAAACATAATGGTTATAAGCAATTTCAAATACTGCCCTAAACGCTCCTCTTCCGGTGGCAGAAATCGCTGTAGGAGTATAATCGGCATAATTTTTTTCGCAGTAATCATAACTGGTTTGATAAGGAACATCCAAGCCCAAATTATATTGTGATGTGTATTCATAGCCTCTCATTACGGCATTGTTATTCGCAGCATACAGATCAACTCCTTGTTTTAAAGCCATCTCAGCTAATTCTGCCAGTGAACCAAGTGCCAGCATCGTATGTGGCTGGTCGCGGTTGCTTTCCTGTAACTGTCCGGCATCTGTAATTACATAGTTCTTAATGCTTCCATTGCCTTCTCCATAATAATAATAGTTTACGGTTTTGTTAAACATGGCTGTATCTTCGGTAAATATGGCAATTCCCATCAATGCTTTCATACAAATGATATCCCAATTGCCATGGCCACAGGGTCTGAAATTCCCTATTACAGGGTAAAATACAGATTTCAGCATGTTCTGACATTGCAGGATTTTATTCGCAGGCCATGCCGGATAGATCGAACGCATAATTTCAGCGGCATTGACCAGCATGAATCCATACAAACCATTTAACTCTGCATCTACTCCTACAATAGATTGGGTCGTTGCGGAATAAGCATCTAATATTTCAATTGCTTTTAAAGCGTGCGCCTCATTGCCGGTAATTTTATACATTAATGCATTTTGATAAGCCGCAAGGAAATCACTCTCAACATTGTTTTTTACTGTTCCTCCAGCGGTACCATCAATAGTAAGGGAAACATCTCTTGTAAGGGAGCTATAAGGTCCTCTCATAGTATAAGCAGCAGATGATTTTCCGGAAACTAATAACTTTTGGTAACTCTGATAAGGACGTGTAACTTGCCTGTCTACAAGGTCTTTTATACGATTAAGATCGTCTGTACTATGAAGCAGGCCCGGATGAACGAATGTTCCGCTAAATTCAAATTGAGGAGCCGTATTTCCTGAAGGATTTAAGTAGGAACGCAATGCATCTACAGAAGCAAAACTTTTTACCCAATCTACGGAATAATTGGTTTTATTGGCAGCAATCTCTGCATCGGTCAGTACAATTTCAGCAAATTTAATCTGGAATAATGACAGTGTGGTCCCCTGAGTAGTCGAGAGTGTGGTAGAGCCTAGCTTACCTGTCGAGAGGTTCCAATAATATACGTTGCCTGTGTCGGTCACAATTTTGGTACCATTATTTTTGGTACCGTTATAAGACCCTAAGTTAGTGTCAAAAAAATAATTACAACGTGGAGGTTTATTAATCTTGATGGCAATAATGGGATAATTTCCTGCATGAAAGGTTATTCCTCCATTTTTTTTAAGATCAGCACGGTATTTTCCTGCTGATGGTGGCGGAAAAGTGACAAGAAATTTTCCGTTTTGAATTTGCCCTGTTGAACCTGAGGTGGCTGCTATCCAGTTAAATGTGGAACCAGTAGAAAAATCATCATTAATCAAGCCTGTTTGTGCTTCAGTGTTAACAAAAGGAGTAAACAATATCATCAGGCACAATAGTCTGAAAAAAATTAGTTCTGAAAGCCTTTTTTGGCTCACATCAAGTGGCTTAAGAAAATTTAATAAAGTAAAATTTTTCATAATTATTCGTTTAGTGGTTAAAATATTGCTTGTGGATTTGCTTAATATTATATGATAAATCACTGGAGATTTAGATTTTGTACTTAATAATTTTTTAAGAATAAGCATTAAGTCTATTCCGTTATTTATATCTTCAATTAAAAAAATATAAATAATTACTTACACAATATTAAGGATTATTAAATTAAAAAAACCATGATCTTAGAGCAAAATGTTAAAACTTATTGTTCCTTTAAAGATTTAAGTACTCGGGAGTTATCATTTAAGAACTAGTATATATTGCTCGTTTGATGGATTTTCTCTTAATTCTGATTGTGGACTCAGTATCCATGGCCTCTAATTGTTTTTATAAGTGACAAAAAACAGAAGAATGTATAATTGTCATATTTATTCAGCGAATGTTTTTCTTTGAAAATAATATCCTACATTTGACATATAATATAATCAATATCATGAAATTATAGTGGTATTTGTGTTGTGATTTTTTAATAGGAATTAAAACCTTTCTATTTAAGCAATAGCTATATTATTTATAACCTAATATTTTTTATTATGATAAAAAATTACTTTTTTTTTCGGAGCAATTTTAAAGCAGTTGTGTTTGGAATACTTTTGATGTTATCATTGGCCGGGTATTCGCAGGTAACAAAAACTGTAGGTGCGACGGGTGCAGATTATGCTACATTAAAATTAGCATTTGATGCTGTAAATTCAGGTACTTTAACAGGAACAATTACTTTACAGGTGATAGATAATACGACCGAAACGGTATCTGCAGTATTAAATGCCAGCGGTACAGGAAGTGCCAGTTATACTACTGTTATAATTTACCCGACTGTGACAGGTAAAACTATTTCAGGTGCCATAAGTGGAGCGCTTATAGATCTTAATGGCGCAGATAACGTAGTGATTGACGGCAGGCTTAATCAGGCAGGGACTAAGAATCTTACGATTTCAAATACCAGTTTTGCTTCAACGGCTGGGACCTCAACCATTCGGTTTATTAACGATGCGAGTTCGAACACGATTAAATATGCCTACATAAAAGGTTCTACTTTAGAAGTCACTGGAGGAATCATTAATTTTAGTACCACTACAGCTACTACCGGTAATGACAGCAACATCATTGATAACAATAATATTACCAATGCTGCAGATGCGAACAGACCTTTAAATTCCATATATTCTCTTGGGACCAGTGCAAAGGAAAACAGTGCCAATACAATCAGTAATAATAATATTTATGATTTCCTGAATAAAACGGCAGCTTCTAATGGTGTCAATCTTTCTGCAAATTCAACTGCCTGGACTATTTCAGGAAACAGTTTTTATGAAACGACACAATTTAATACTGATGGAGGCACCGGTGCTAATTTTCCTTACACAGCAATTAATATTAATAATGCAGGTGTGAATTTTACGGTGTCTAATAACTTTATAGGAGGAAATAGTGCACTAGCTACAGGAACCTGGGAAAAATCATATACCGGTGCTGCAGGAATTACCCTGAGTAGTAATAATCAATTTTCAGGAATTGCCATTAATGCGGGTATAGGAACAGCAAGCAGTATCCAAGGGAATACCATTAAGGGATTTAACTGGATAAATTCGGGAGATTATACAACCGGATCTTTTAATGGCTTACTGTTGTCCGGAGGTACTCTTAATGTAGGTACAACTCTGGGAAATACCATAGGATCACCCACAACTGCTGAAGCAATTAAATATACAGGTATCGATGGTTATTGCAATGGTATTAATATTAATGCTGCTTTGAATACCGGAATTATAAGGGTAGAAGGCAACCTTGTGGCTAACATAAGGATGATTGGCTACTCTGCATTTTCGGGGATATACAAAAGTGGAACTAGTGGAACCGTTAACATACAAAACAATACGATTAGAACAATCAATGCTGCAGGAGTTACTGATGTAAGACTTTCAGGAATTAGAACTGATCTTGGATCAATGCATGGCGCATATGGAATTATTGGTAATACCATTTCGGGAATAACAAATAATTCTGTTTCAGGGGGGAAAGTTTCAGGGGTAACAGGAATCCTTACACAGATACACGCAAATATTATAAATAATTCGATATCCAACTTAACAGCTTATGGTTTAAATACAGATAATGTTGATTCAAATGTACTTGGAATTTTTGCAAGATCTAATAAGGATTTTATAATAAGAGGGAACAGGATTTGGAATATAAAAAATAATAATCCGGCCTTAGGGAGCAGTGCTGTTCAGGTAATTGGGATTTTTTGTGATCCTTCAACTCTTTCTACTGGTGAGATATCGGGTAATTATATAGGTGATTTATCAGTGGCAGATGCCAGCTCTACCGGAGCTATTATATCAGGGATTAAAGTTCGTCTGCAAGCGGGTAAACACATAAAGGTATTTAATAATGTTGTGAGTATTAAAGGTACTACCAGCTCTACTATATATGGAATTAGTGGAGCAGATTTAGGTTTTGCAACAACAACCGGCTATCTTGAATTGTATTTCAATACGGTGAATATTACCGGAGGCGCTTCAGCAGGGGCTAATAATTCATATGCTCTCTTCTCTTTTAGTTCAGTAGCTACCGGAAATATAAATAGTAATATTTTTGTAAATACAAGGAGTAATAGTGGTACTGCGTCGGGTTCTCATTATGCTATTAACTTAGCAGGAGCAACAGCACCTACTTCAATGAATTATAATAATTATTACGTATCAGGGACAGGAACTGTACTTGGTCGATTTAATTCCGTTGATCAAACAACTTTAGCAGCCTGGAAAACGGCAACAGCCAAAGATGCCAACAGTTTAAATATAGACCCGCAGTTTACTCATGCAGGCGGGACTAGTGTGCTTGATTATAAAGTAGCTGTTTCATTGCCGGGGACAGCACCAGCCACAACTCCTGCTATTACTACTGATTATTTAGCCAAAACGCGCACTGTTCCTACGATGGGAGCATTTGAAGGGGTTGCTTCCAATATTTATTGGGTCGGAACCACCAATAATTTATGGAATGTAGGTTCTAATTGGTCAACGGGTGTAGTACCTATATCATCTAATACAATTTCTATCAACTCAGGAACCCCTGTTCTTAATCAGGATTTTACAGTTGCAGGCGATCTTATTATTTCTGGAACCGGAACACTAACCGTAAGCCCAGCAAATACACTAACAGTATCCGGAATTGCTGATTTTGGAGAGAGAAATGTCACTTTTAAATCGGATGCTACAGCAACGGCTCGTTTTGGTACGTTTACAGGTATCTTGTGGAATGCTGATAATGTTACCGTAGAACGTTATATTCCGGGAAGGCGGGCTTATCGATTTTACTCTTCCCCGGTAACCACAAGCACATCAATTTATGCAAACTTACAAGAAGGCGGAAACAATACTGCCGGTTTAGGCACACATATAACCGGAGCAGGCGCGAGCGCTAATGGGTTTGATCCAACGGGAACAAACAACCCTTCCATGTTTACTTTTGACAACGCAACACAATTGTGGATAACAGGAACTAATACCAATAATAGCATACTGACGCCCACAATTCCAACTCGTTTGATGGTTCGCGGTGACAGGACTATTAGCCTAGCTACTAACACACCACCGCCTACAAATACAACACTTAGGGCTACAGGAACTTTATTTACAGGTACAGCCGGAGTTTCAGAAAGTGCTATTGCTGACAATTATCTTTTTATAGGAAATCCGTATCAATCACCTGTGAATATGAAAACCACAGTAAGCAGCGCCACAAATCTTAAACAATTTTATTATGTTTGGGATCCGACTTTAGGTACTCGCGGTGCATATGTAGCCAGGGATTTAACTGCAGAAATAAATAGTATCACATCTGCTGTTGATAATTACCTGCAGTCTGGCCAGGCCTGTTTTGTTCAGGCAAACGCTACGGCATCTACTGCATTAAGCTTCACAGAAGCCAATAAATATACAACGGCAACAAATCCAAATGTATTTCGTTTCGCTAATACAAAAGAAGAATTATCCAGCCTTCGTATGACTTTATACGATAAAAACACTTTAATCGCACAAGGAGCTGCTGCAGATGGTTTGGTTGTTCTGTTTGGAGCAGATAGAACCAATGCAATTGACGCAAATGATGCCGGTAAATTGATCAATTTAGATGAAAACATGGCAACAAAAACGAGCGGAAAATTATTTACCATCGAAAGCAAAGCATTGCCTACCTTAACAGATGAAATTCAATTGGATATTAATACCTATCGTTCGACAGATTATACATTAGTAATTGAAGGAAAAAATATTGAGGGAGTTACAGCCAAATTATTTGATCAATTAAATCAGACTTATACACAAATACCGGAATCAACTGCAGTAAATTATAATTTTTCAGTGAATGCGGGTAATGCTGCAAGTGTAGCATCTGACAGATTCAAAATTGTTTTTGTCAATAAACCGGCATTAAATAATGAAATCTTTTTGTATCCAAATCCATCAACCGGCGGTATAATAAACTTAACATTTACAGACAATACTCAGGAATCAAAAGTTAGTATCGTAAATATTATGGGACAATTGCTTTACAGTAAAAACGTAGAAGCAGGTCAAACTGTACATCTAAATCAATCCTTCACTCCTGGGATTTATTTTGTCAAGGTGGAGCAGGGAGGAAAATCAGTAGTGAAAAAACTAATAATTAAATAATTAAAGTTGTGAAAAATAGAACTGTTAATAACTTGAAAAATATCAGGTTTTTATTCTTCTTATTAGGAGTAGCTGTTAGTGCAAATGCTCAGACCCCACCTCCTTTTCCGGATGATGTAGATGATGTTGCGCCCGTAGTTCCTATAGATGGCTGGATAATTCCTATTGTTATTTTGAGTTCAATTTTAGGATGTTATATCATAAGAAAAAACATTAAGGAAAAGAATATTATAAAATAAATGTAGATTTCAGGTATATTTATTTGAAAAATACTTTAATAAATGGTTACCTAATAGATTGTTTTTAAAACAAAATAACAGCTTATAACCATTTAGAAATAAAAAAAATAGCCTGATTAATTTCAGGTTATTTTTCACAATAATTAGACCATATTTAAATTTAATCTTGTATCTAAGCGAATGGTAAAATCAAAAGTTCAGTAAAGAGTGAAATTGAGCTTAAAGATTTAGTAATGCAACCTACTGTATTTATTGTTGCAAACCCCGCAACAACAGGATGTCACTTCTATCAAGCGCTCATTTAGAAATTTCATATGTGTGAGATCATAAAAAAACCTGCTCAAATAAATGAACAGGTCTATAAATGCTTTATAATCTTTTTTAAAGTTTTATTTTCTAATTATTACCAATACGCATAATTAGTCCAAGAACTATAACCTCCATGTAATTGATGCTGAATTGTACCTGTAACTTCAGCTTCCCAATAAGGATTTCCCCCTTCTATGCCATAACCATCGGAACTTTTTAATAGAATAGTTTGATCTCCAGAACAGGTATAAGATAGATTAACAGAATCTGAGCCATAAATAGGAAGTACAACTCCATTAGCAAAGCGTAATTTTGTTCCAGAAATGTTTAAGTTAATATTTATATCTCTAGGTTCGCTAGCACTCTTCCACCTACTTGATCTCCATTCTAATTTTACCCTTAAATACAACTTTGAATTTGCTGTACTCTGATAAAAAACAGTTTGAACAGTCATTAATTCATGAACATATTTAAGTAAGGCGTTTATTGTATGATGATTATTTGAACAGTCTAAATAATCATAGCCTCTAAACTCATATTGATGTTTAGCGTTAAGTTCGCCTTGACCAATTTGAGTTTTGAGTTGCAAATGAGCATCGGAAATATTGTTTGTTTTCACTGAAATTTTGCCTATAGGCTTCAATTCACTTACATTTTTCTTTAGGGCCTCAACATCATCACCCTCATTAAACTCATACAAACTGCTATTATTAAGCCAAATTATTTTAGTTCCAATAACAAACTCTGAATTCTCATTCAAAATGGCTTTATATGCATCTGGTAAATTAATCAATTGCTCATCACTTGTATTATTTAATTTTTCTGAAGTTAATAATGATTGAATGTTATTTTCTTTAGTCCAAAGTTTTAAGCCATCTTTATCAAAAGTATTGAGAAAATCAATTTTTTTATTAAAATCTTCAACTGAAGAAAAATTAATTCTGGATATTGAGTTAATTGATTTATTGTTTTGCGAAATATTTTCAGAATCTGCACATCCTTTTAATAAAATAGTGAGAATCAATAAAATAAAAAAATTACTGACATTTTTGATTTTTTCTTTCATTATATATTTGTTTTTACTTGTTAAAAAAACAAATGTATAAATTAACAAGGATTATAACAAATTAAAACTGAACATAAATAAGAAAAACCTGCTCAAATAATTGAACAGGTTTTGGGTATTATAAAAATCAATTGCTAATTACGAAGCGATTTCCATTCTTTTCAATAGATTTTTACTTAAAGTATGTTTTGCATAATCTTTATCGATTGTCAATGCCTTATCTTCTGAGCTTGGCAATTCGTACATAGCGTCTGTTAAGATAGCTTCGCATAAAGAACGCAATCCACGAGCTCCTAATTTGTATTCTAAAGCTTTATCAACAATAAAATCCAAAGCTTCATCCGTAATACTGAATTCCACTTCGTCCATCAAAAATAACTTTTGATATTGTTTTATCAGAGCATTTTTAGGTTGCGTTAAAATGGCACGTAAGGTTTCCTTATCTAAAGGATCCATATGTGTTAAAACTGGCAAACGTCCAATAATTTCCGGAATCAGACCAAAGTCCTTAATATCTTTCGGGATAATATATTGAAGCAAATTGTCTTTGTCAATATTGTCCACATTTTTGGAAGTCGAATAACCCACTGCCTGACGGTTTAAACGTTTTGAAATAATTCGGTCAACGCCATCAAAAGCTCCTCCGGCAATAAACAAAATGTTCTGTGTATTTACCTCAACAAACTTCTGGTCCGGATGTTTACGACCTCCTTTTGGCGGTACGTTTACAACTGTTCCTTCCAGCAATTTCAATAAAGCCTGTTGAACACCTTCACCAGAAACGTCACGTGTTATGGATGGATTATCACTCTTGCGGGCAATTTTATCAATTTCATCAATAAAAACGATTCCTCTTTCTGCTTTGGTTACGTCGTAATCAGCGGCTTGTAGTAAACGTGTCAAAATACTTTCGACATCTTCACCAACATAACCGGCTTCTGTAAGTACGGTTGCATCAACAATAGCCAAAGGGACATCTAACATTTTTGCGATAGTTTTGGCTACCAATGTTTTTCCGGTTCCGGTTTGACCTACCATAATGATATTGCTTTTTTCAATCTCTACTTCATCGTCCAATTGCTGTTGCATTAAACGTTTGTAGTGATTGTATACCGCAACAGACATTACTTTTTTTGTCTGATCCTGACCAATAACATATTGATCCAGAAAAGCTCTGATTTCTTTTGGTTTCTTTAAAATTAAATCACCAACCAATTTTGAACTCCCGCTTGATTTTAATTCTTCTAATACAATTCCGTGTGCCTGTTCAATACACTTATCACAAATATGTGCATTGATACCTGCAATCAATAAATTGGTTTCTGGCTTTTTTCTTCCACAAAACGAACATTCTAATACTACTTTTGCCATTCTTTTTTAGTTGCTAAGATGCAAATATACTAAGTTTTTAAGCTTTTTCTTTTAAAATTTAAAACTTAGAAAGCTAAGGTTCTGCATCTTATCATTTTTATTTTCATTCATTCAATTACAAAACACTTAGAAACTTAGTGCATTAGTAACTTAAAAGCTTAAAAAATTATCCTCTTCTCAATACTTCATCAATCATTCCGTATTCTTTTGCTTCGTCTGCTTTCATCCAGTAATCACGTTCACTGTCTTTGTGTACTCTTTCAAAAGATTGTCCTGAATGCTCAGAAATAATTTTGTATAATTCATCTTTCAGTTTCAACATTTCACGTAGGTTAATTTCCATATCTGTCGCAACACCCTGTGCTCCTCCTGATGGCTGGTGAATCATTACTCTTGAATGTGGTAATGCAGAGCGTTTTCCTTCTGCTCCGGCACATAATAAAACAGCTCCCATTGAGGCTGCCATACCTGTACAAATTGTAGCTACATCTGGTTTGATGTATTGCATTGTATCATAAATTCCTAATCCAGCGTAAACGCTTCCTCCTGGAGAATTTAGATAAATTTGAATGTCTTTTGACGCATCAGCACTTTCTAAAAACAATAATTGCGCCTGAACTATATTTGCGATTTGATCGTCAATACCTGTTCCTAAAAAGATAATTCTGTCCATCATTAATCTTGAAAATACATCCAATTGAGAAACATTCAACTGGCGCTCTTCGATAATATATGGAGTCATATTGGTTGGGTTCATCGCTGCAACGATTTTGTCGTAGTACATAGCGTTTACTCCCTGGTGCTTTGTAGCAAATTTTTTGAATTCTTTACCGTAGTTCATATTTTAAGTGTTCTAAGTTTTACGTTATGTTTTATGTTTTTGTTCCATCAAAGGTCATACCTTAATTGTACATGATGTCAATATGTCTTATTTTTTAGCCCAGATAGCAGTGAAAAGCTTTTTGAAATGGCAACTATTTTTTGTTGGAAAAAAAAAGCGACCAGCGGAAGCTCTTTTTTTGCCTTACAAAAAAAGGCGGACATGAAAAAACTTGTAACGAATAGCTGGATTAGCTGCTAAAAAGTAATCAAAATATAAATTGAAACAAAAGAGCGTCAAAAGAAAAATTCTATTGACGCTCAAATATAATTATTTTTCAGAAATTATTCTCCGTAAGACGCAGCAATAAATTCTTCGTAAGTTACTTCTTTAGTTGTTGGATTTGCTTTTTCTTTGAACACTTCCAATAATTTTTCAGCAACAACCTGCTCAGAAAGTCTTTTCACTTCTTCCTGGTTAGATAAAACTCTGGCTACAATTCCCTGAACTTCTTCGTCAGTTGGATTTGTTTGACCAAATTGAGCCATTTGTTGTTTGATTGCTCTTGTTGTAAAAGCTTTCAAATCATCAAAAGTGATTTGGATATTGCTTTGAGCCATTGCTTTTCCTTCGATTAATTGAAAACGTAGCCCTTTTTCAGATCTTGCGTATTCAACCTCAGCCTCTTCTGCAGAAAGTTGTTTTTCTCCAACAGTCTGTAACCATTTTTTAAGGAACTCAGAAGGTAAATCAAATTTTGTGTTTTCGATTAAGAAATCCTGAACGTCTAACAATAATTTTTGGTCAGCTTGCTGTGCGAATTGTGCCTCAGCATCTTCTTTAATTTTAGCTTTCAAATCTTCAAGAGAAGCTACTTTCCCTTCTCCAAAAAGCTTATCAAACAACTCCTGATTTAATTCTGCCGGCTCAGAAACATTGATTGCTTCAACTGTGAAAGCTACGTCAACTGCTAAATCATGAACATTATCATGACCTACTTTTAAGTAATCCATTAATTGATGATCGTCTTCGAATAAACCTTTTGTGTTTACTGTAACTACATCACCAACTTCTTTTCCAATGAATGAATCAGCTGTTTTTTTGTCTTTGAAAACTGACAATGAAAAAGTTGTTTTGTTTTCGATTCCGTTTTCTGCGTTTACAAAAGTACCCGTAACATCAGAATCAGCTGTGATTTTTTCAACAGGATTTGCTTTTCCGAATTGTTTTTGTATACGTTCTACTTGTCCGTCGATTAATTTATCATCGGCAGTAACGATATACTTTACGATATTATTTTTTGCTTCTAAATCAATTTCAAAGTTTGGAACCAAACCAATTTCGTATTCGAAAGTTAGTTCTTCAGCATCCCAATCAAAGTTTTCGTTTTCTACCGGAAGAGGAGTACCTAAAAGATTTAATCTTTCAGACTGAATAAAACGCTCTAAAGCCAAATCAACTACTTTCTTAACTTCTTCCTGCTTAATTGCTTTTCCGTATTGTTTTTCAACAAGGTCTTTAGGAACTTGTCCTTTTCTAAAACCTTTAACGGTAGCCAATGGCATTTTTTCGTTTATTCTTTTTGCTACCTGACCTTTATAATCCATGTGAACAACTGTCATTACAATCGTTTCATTCACAGCGTCTTTTGCTACTCTTTTAATATCCATCTTCTTCTTTAATTTACATAATAAAATTGGGTTGCAAAATTATAAAATTTTTGCAACCCATCCAACTTTTTAATGCATTGTATTTGAAGGAGTTTTTAACTCTTCTTTCTATTATTTTATTTGTCGTCTTTGAGTATTTTATAAGTAATTGACTGAAGAATAGATAATATAATACTAAACAGTAAAGCTGTCCAGAACGTGTCTACCGCAAAACCTCCAACTATATAGGTACACAACAAAATTATTACAGCATTTATAACTAGTAAAAACAACCCCAAAGTAATAAACGTTACCGGTAATGTCAGGATTACTAATATTGGTTTTATAAAAAGATTAAGCAGCCCTAAGACCACTGCAACAATTACAGCTGTACCAAAACTTGCTACATGAACTCCTGATAAGAGATTAGAAATTAACAAAACCAAAGCAGCCGTAACAAGAAGTCTAAGTAAAAGTTTCATATTTTAAGATTTAAATTTGAATAAAAGTAATAATTTTTATGCAGATAATTATTCTTTTAAAAACTCCGTACTCAGTTCAAAAAATAGTTCTGGATTTTCGGCGTGAAGCCAGTGCCCTGCATTCGGAATGGTTTCAAATTTAGCCATCGGAAATTGCTGACGAATGGTATCAAAATCAGTATCTAAAATATATCCGGAATTTCCTCCACGAATAAACAGGGTTGGTTTATCAAAGACTAAATCTTCCTGTAAAGGTTTTCCAATTGCATCCAGATTATTATTAAAAGCTGCCAGATTAAATCGGAAAGCCAATTGCCCAGGTTCTTTCCAGTATAAACTCTTCAATAAAAACTGGCGCGTTCCAAAATCTGGAACATATTGCGCCACTATTTCCTCGACATCACTTCTGCTTGGTTTTACAGAAAAATCAACTGCATTTAATCCCGCCAAAATATCCTCATGATGTTGTTTATAAAACTTAGGGCCAATATCTGCCACAATTAATTTATCGACTACTTCAGGATGCGTTGTTGCAAAAAGCATCGCTACTTTTCCCCCCATCGAATGTCCGAGAATATCAATTTTTGTTAATTGATGTGTCTGACAGTATTCGAATACGTCCTGAACCATAACTTCATAACTCCATTCATCTGAATGTAAACTGCGGCCGTGGTTTCTTAAATCTAAAATATGGACCTGAAACCCCGCGTCTACATATTGTCCGGCAAGTGTTTTCCAATTATCTGACATTCCAAGGAAACCGTGCATGATGATGAATGGTTTTCCTTCGCCTTCTATTTTTGAGTATAACATTTATATTTGTTTTATTGAAATTATTTCACAAAAATTCACAAAGGCTCTCACAGAGATACACAAAACTTTCTTTAAGAACCTCTGTGTGTTTTTTACATATCTGAAATAGATAATCTACTTCAATTTGTTTAAATACATATTCACAACATTATCCAAACCAAGATAAAGTGCCTCAGCAATTAAAGCATGCCCAATTGAAACTTCCAGTAACCCCGGAATATTTTGTTTAAAAAACTGAATATTATCCAAGCTTAAATCGTGTCCGGCATTGATACCCAAACCTAATTCGTTTGCCAATTCTGCCGATTTTACATAAGAATCAATTCCGTTTTTATTTCCTAAAGCATATTCGTGGGCAAAAGCTTCCGTATACAATTCAATTCTGTCAGTTCCTGTTTTTTTTGCGCCTTCAATAATTTCCAAAACCGGATCAACAAAAATTGAAGTCCTAATTCCGTTACGTTGAAATTCCTGAATAACTTCTGTTAAATAATCTTGATTTTTTATCGTGTCCCAACCAGCAGACGATGTAATTGCACCAATTGCATCGGGAACCAATGTTACCTGATCAGGTTTACATTCCAGAACCAAATCAATAAAATTATGCTGCGGATTTCCTTCAATATTATATTCTGTGTGCACAATTGTCTTTAAATCTCGCGCATCCTGATAACGGATATGACGTTCATCAGGACGTGGATGAATCGTGATTCCCTGACCTCCAAAATTCTGAATATCTGTAGCCACCTTTAGTAAATCAGGGACATTTCCGCCTCTCGCATTACGTAAGGTTGCAATTTTATTGATATTTACACTTAACTTTGTCATATAAAATAGATTATTAATTCTGGTAACATTATATTTGTAACGACAAAAATACAAAGTAAAACGTAGCGTTTTTTGCTATTTTTTGATTATTTTGCATTAAATATCTCCAACGACTTATGACAGAAATCACCAACTATATCACCAACGATTTTAGGGCAATCGACAGTCAGGAAACGATAGCATCAGTTCAGGACTTTTTTGCAGATTTAAGTTTTTCTCATTTTCCGGTTGTAGAAAACGGAATTTTCATAGGAAGCATTGCTTCTGATGATGTTGAAACATTCGATACTGATAAGAAAATCATTGATTACAAATATACCTTAGAACGTTTTTTTGCCAGAAAATCGATGATCTGGCTGGATGTTTTAGAAATTTTTGCTAAAAATCACACAAATGTAATTCCGGTACTTGACGAAAACAACACCTACACAGGATATTATGAAATGGAAGATATCATGAAATTTTTTCAGGAGACACCATTTTTAAAAGAACAGGGCGGTATCATTATTGTTCAAAAAGGACTTTTGGATTATTCTATGGCGCAGGTAACTCAAATTGTAGAAAGCAATAATGGCAAAATTTTGGGCTGCTTTATATCAGAAGCCGATTTAGAGAATGTTCATATTACAGTAAAAATTGGCGTTGGGCCAATGAATGAAATTATTCAGACTTTCAGAAGATATAATTATGAAATTATTTCAGAACATCAGGAAGACACCTATATCAACAGCCTGAAAGAGCGTTCTGATTATTTAGACAAATACCTTAATATATAATTATAATGTGGCAATTAGAAAATGGGTCAGATAATTTTCACATTGGCACATTATCGAATTTTCTCATTATCTAATTCAAAAAAATGAAAGTAGCAATTTACGGACAGTATTATCAAAACAGTACCGAACCCATTATCAAGGACATTTTTGTGTTTTTTAACAACAATAATGTCGAAATGGTCATCGAAGATAACTTTCTGAAAATGCTTTATGAGAAACAATTAATAAAAAAAGAATATAAAACTTTCTCAGCTAAAACAAAGCTTGATGATAGTTTTGAAATGTTGATAAGCATTGGAGGTGACGGAACTATTTTGAGAGCTGCAACTTTAGTTCGTAATTCAGGTGTTCCAATTTTAGGAATCAATGCAGGAAGATTAGGCTTTCTTGCAACTGTACCAAAAGAAAGTATTGATGGCTTTTTACAGTTTGTAATTGACAAAAACTACACTATCTCTGAAAGGACTTTGTTAAGTCTTACCTGTGATCCCAAAAATGATGCTCTCGAAGAGGATTTGAATTTTGCAATGAATGAAGTTACCGTCAGCCGAAAAGACACAACTTCGATGATTACCGTTGAAACTTATTTAAATAATGAATACCTGAACTCCTATTGGGCAGACGGACTTATCCTGTCGACCCCTACAGGTTCAACCGGATATTCATTGAGCTGTGGAGGACCAATATTAACGCCCGATGTAAAAAGCCTTGTAATCACTCCTATTGCACCTCATAACTTAAACGCAAGACCATTAGTTATTCCTGATGATACTGAAATTAAACTTCGTGTTTCAGGAAGAGAGGACCAATATTTAGTGTCACTAGATTCGAGAATTGCATCTATCAAAAACGAATCGGTTTTGACGATTAAAAAAACAGGTTTTAAAATTAAAATGGTTGAAATTCCAGGCGAAACTTTCTTAAAAACGCTTAGAAAAAAACTGCTTTGGGGCGAAGACAAGAGAAATTAACTCTTTTACAAATCCCAACTATACGATATTAGTACTTTTTCTCGTTTTGCATATATCGATTCTTCATTAAATGTCTCAAAATCATATGGTAAATTTAAAAAAAGACACATTTAATCAAAGGAACGTTGATTCGTATTGATAATTATTATATTTGCACGCAATTTTTAATTAAATGAAGAAAATTTTTAATTTATTGTTATGCTTTTTCCCCTTTATCACACTCAATGCTCAAATAAACGAGATTGGTGTTTTTCTGGGCGGAAGCAATTTTGTTGGCGATATTGGGAGTACAACATATATAGCTCCTGAGAAATTTGCTTTTGGCATTTTGTACAAGTGGAATAAAAGTCCGCGCCACTCCTATCGCTTTTCATACACACAATCTACAATTGCAGGAAAAGATGCAAAATCTGAAGAATCTTCACGCAACAAAAGAGGATTTAGCTTTGAAAACAATGTAAAAGAACTTTCTGCAGGATTAGAATTTAATTTCTTCGACTTTAACTTGCATGATTCTGACCCAAAAATTACACCTTATATATTTTCAGGTATAAGTTATTTTAAATATGACGATTTATATATAGCAAACGGAGTCACTGAAAAAAATAAAAAATCAAATTCATTTGCTATACCTATAACATTAGGATTAAAATCAAATATTAGCCGACATTTTGTTTTAGCAGCTGAAATTGGAGCCCGATATACATTTACCGACAATATAGATGGAAGTAATCCTGAAGATGATTCTTTTGCAAATAATCGTTTTGGAAATTTAAATAATAATGACTGGTATGTTTTTACTGGAGCAACTTTAACATATACCTTTGGACAAAAACCTTGCTATTGTGCAGAATAAAATGAATTTATTAGAATCTATAGATAAGACAAATTTACCCAGACATCTTGCCATCATCATGGACGGAAATGGGCGTTGGGCGAAACAACAAGGTTTTCTTAGAGCTTTTGGTCATGAAAACGGAACCAAATCAGTGAAAGAAACCATTAAAACATGTGCTAAACTTGGTATTGAGCATCTAACTTTATATGCTTTTTCTACAGAGAACTGGAACAGGCCAAAATTGGAAGTACAGGCATTAATGAAAATACTTGTAAATTCATTGAGGAAAGAGCTTGTAACTTTGCAGGAAAACAACATCAGACTTAATGCCATCGGAAATCTTGGAAAACTGCCGAAATCTGCTCAAAAAGAATTGATGGATGTTATCGAAAAGACAAAAAACAATACCCGTTTAACCCTAACATTAGCGTTAAGTTACGGATCCAGAGAAGAATTGGTAAATGCCGTGAGAATCATCAGTGATAAAGTTAAAAATAATATAATTTCATTAGACGCTATTGACGATTCAATTATAAATGAGCATCTTTACACGCAAAATTTACCTGATGTAGATTTATTAATACGAACAAGTGGAGAACACAGAATAAGTAATTTCCTGCTATGGCAGATAGCCTATGCAGAGTTATATTTTACTGATGTTCTTTGGCCCGACTTTAAAGAACAAGATTTATATGAGGCTATTATTAGTTATCAAAAAAGAGAACGAAGATTTGGAAAAACCAGTGAACAAATTAAATAATATTTTAGTGTTGCAAAAAAGAATACAAATAGTACTTACCCTACTTCTTTTGGGTAGTTTTTCTCAAATCAAAGCTCAAGAAAGAATTCCTTTTGACCAGGGAAAAAAATACATTCTTGCAAAAGTTTCTGTTGTTGGTAAAATAAGCTTCAATGAACAAACCGTTGTAACGTTTTCAGGCTTGCAAAAAGGACAGGAAATTACTGTTCCGGGTGAAGAAATTAGTAGTGCAATCAAAAAGTTAGGGAAACTTGGCCTATTTGATGAAATTGCCTTTTACGTAAATAAGGTAGAAAATGACAGCATCTATTTAGACTTAAATATAGTAGAACTCCCAAAGCTAAACGAAGTAAAATTTGTTGGTATTAAAAAGAGTAAAGTTGAAGGATTAATAAAAGACAATAATCTGACAAAAAGCAAGATTGTAAACGAAAATCTAATTACAACGACAAAAAATTACATAGAAAACAAATACAAAAAAGAAGGCTTTTACAATACAAAAGTTACGATCACAACCACTCCTGATACTACTGCAGGAAACAATGTAAACATGCTTGTGCGTATTGATAAAGGCGACAAAGTAAAAATCAGCAGTATTGATTTCACAGGCAACAAACAGCTTACAGACATCCAGCTGAGAAGAGCTATGAAAGATACAAAACAAAAAAACTTTTTTCGTGTCCTGAAAGCTTCAAAATTTATTCCTGAAAAATATAAAACCGACTTAGAAAAAGTTATTGCGTCTTATAAAGAAAAAGGATATCGTGATGCCCGTATTATATATGACTCTGTCACCTATAATAAGGAGAAAAACATGCTTGCCATTAAAATTGATCTGGAAGAAGGAAATAAATATTATTTCGGAAATATTAAATTTTTAGGAAATACAGTTTACTCTGATCAGCAGCTTAATCGTTATTTAGGAATCAAAAAGGGAGAAACCTACAATGGCGTTCTTCTTGAAAAAAGAATTGCAGACAAAACAAAACCAGACGGAGAGGATATTACCAACTTATATCAAAACAACGGATATTTATTTTCGAATATCAATGCTGTGGAGGTAAAAACGGCAAATGACACTATCGATTTTGAAATTAGAATTACAGAAGGACCAATTGCTTATTTCAACAAAATATCAGTAGTAGGAAATGACAAAACAAACGACCACGTTATTTACCGTGAACTAAGAACTAAACCAGGCGAAAAGTACAGCAAGGAATTATTAGTAAGAACTATACGCGAGATTGGACAATTAGGATTTTTCGATCCTGAATCGATAGATCCTAAATTTAAAAATGTAGATGCAGCAGCCGGAACTGTTGATATCGAATACAACTTAGTTGAAAAAGGATCAAGCCAGATAGAATTACAAGGAGGATATGGTGGCGGAGGCTTCATAGGAACCTTAGGATTATCATTTAATAATTTTTCTGCAAGGAATATGTTTAAAAAGGATTCTTACAAACCATTACCTATGGGAGATGGTCAAAAAGTATCTCTTCGTTTGCAAGGAAGTACTTTTTTCCAGACGTATAGTGTATCATTCTCAGAGCCTTGGTTTGGAGGAAAAAAACCGGTTCAGTTTAGTACATCTATTTCCTATAGCAAGCAATTCAATTACAGTTACGGCCGAAATGTAAATAAAGATCAGAGTTTTAATATTTTCACGGTGCAGGTTGGGCTTGCAAAAAGACTGACTGTTCCGGATGATTATTTCGTATTATCTCAATCCGTAAGTTACCAGCATTATGATCTAAATAATTATTTCACGGGATTATTTACTTTTGGAAATGGAGCTTCAAGAAATTTAGCCTATACTATTGGTCTTACAAGAAGTAACAAAGGACTTAATCCAATATTCCCAACATACGGTTCAGAATTCAGTGTTTCCGCAAAAGTAACACCTCCATATTCTTTGTTTAACGGTATTAATTATGGAGATTTAGGAAATCAGGAAGAATACAAAATCAGGTATTCAGGAGAAAACACTACAGGAGCTAATGGACAGCCTTTATCAAAAGGTGATTATGTAAATGTAGTTGGAACAGACACATCAGGCAGACCAATTTATAACAGTACCGGAACTGATTTTACAAGTGCTGACACTGATAATGCAAAAGTCGATCAGCAAAAATACAACTGGCTGGAATACTACAAAGTTAAATTTAGAGCAGATTGGTATAATAAAGTATATGGTAAATTAGTTTTAAGAACATTAACCGAGTTTGGTTTTATGGGTGCCTATAATCAGAATAGAGGTGTTGTACCTTTTGAACGTTTCTATTTAGGTGGGGATGGAATGGCAAATTACTCAATGGACGGTAGAGAAACAATTGGATTAAGAGGATACGAAAACAACTCTTTGACTCCTGTAAACAGTTTAAATCAACAAGTTGGAGCAACAATTTATAACAAGTTCTCTATGGAATTACGTTATCCTATTACACTTAAACCGTCAGCATCTATTTATGCATTAACATTCTTAGAAGCAGGTTCATCTTATGACGGATTTAAAAATTATAACCCTTTTGATTTATATCGTTCTGCTGGTATTGGTTTACGTGTATTTATGCCTGCATTTGGATTATTGGGTCTTGATTACGGCTATGGCTTTGATGCTCAGCCAGGTGAATCCGGACCACATGGCTGGAAATTAAATTTTATTATTGGGCAACAATTTTAAAAAAATAATATTTGGTTGAAAATTTTGAAATAAACTAATGTATGAGAAAACAATTTTTATTTATATTTTTAGCTTTGATTGCAGCAAATGTAAGTCAGGCACAGACAAGATCGACCAGGATTGGCTACATCGATATGGAATATATTTTAGAAAATGTTTCTGATTACAAGGAAGCTAAATCTCAATTAGACCTAAAAGCGACTAAATGGAAGCAGGAAATTGAAACTAAAAAATTAGAAATAAATAAATTAAAGGAAAACCTTAAAATAGAGAAAGCCCTACTGACAAAAGAACTTATTGAAGAAAGGGAAACCGAAATTAAATTTCTGGAAAATGAAATGCTGGAATACCAGCAAAAACAATTTGGAGTTGACGGAAATCTAATGCATCAAAAAGCAGCCTTGGCAAAACCAATACAAGATCAGGTTTTTACTGCTGTTCAGGATATTGCAGAAGCTAAAAATTATGATTTTATTTTTGATAAATCATCAGATTTGACCATGCTTTTTTCAGCAAAAAGATTTGATATAAGTGATCAGGTTATCCGTATTTTAAACAGAACAGAAAAGAGGGAACAACTTACTAAAAAGCAATTAAAAGAGCAAGAAGCAAAAGAGAATATTGAAAATGAGATGGATGAAAATCCGGCAATGGCAGAAAGACAAAAAGCCTTGGATGCCAGAAAAGCAGCAAGAGAAAAATTAGTTGCAGACAGAAAACTGGAGCAGGAAGCCAAAAGAAAAGAATACGAAGATAAAAGAAACGCTATAGCTGCTGAAAAAGCTGCCAAAAAAAATGGCACGGTTTCTGAAACTGGTAAAACAACAGAGGCAACGGAAACTAATCCAACTGCCCAACCAGCAACAGTTCCAACAACAACAGCTGAGCCGGCTGTTAATAAGGCAGAAGAGAGGCAAAAACTTTACGAACAGCGTAAAAAAGAATTAGAAGAAAAAAAGAAGAAAATTTTAGAAGAAAGAGAAGCGGCCAAAAAAGCTAAAGAAGCCGAAACACAGAAAACAAATACGACCAATAATTAATTAATATTTTTTAAAATGATGAAACAAATCAAAACTTTACTAATTGCTGCAGTGCTTATTTTAACTGCAAACAATACAATGAATGCGCAGGCTAAAACAGCTCATGTTGATGTTAGCGAGATTATGTCGAAGATGCCAGCTATGCTTGATGCTCAAACTCAATTACAAAAATTAAGTGGTACATATGATGCTGAATACAAAAAAATGATTGATGAGTATCAAACAAAAATCAAAAAATACGAAGCAGAAGCTGCTACTGCTACAGAAGCTGTAAACACAGAACGTTCTAAAGAAGTTCAGGACATGCAAAAAAGAATTGGTGATTACAGAGACAATGCTCAAAAAGAATTACAACAAAAAGAAACTGACATCGTAAAACCTCTAATGGAAAAAGTAAGAGCTTCTATTCAAAAAGTTGGAAAAGCTAAAGGATACCAATACGTATTAGACGGTTCAACTCTTTTATTAGCTGATGGTCCAAACATTACTGCTGATGTTAAAAAAGATCTAGGATTCTAAGAAACAAATTCTTATTACAAAAAAATGGCTCAACTTAAATTGAGCCATTTTTTTGTTTTTATAGTTTTATTTTCACACCCCCATTAATGGTAAACCCTTCAGTATGTGTCCAGATATCATCAAAAGTTGGTTTATTATGTGGACCATTCACAACTCTTTTATAATTACTTTGTCGAGTATCGGTAAAGTTTTCAAAATTGATAAAAAAGGAAAAGTTATTCCATAAAGTCTTTTCTACCATGAAACCAAATTCCCAATAAGCTGGTGTTTTTGTACCACTGTATAAAAATTGCTCATCTGTAAAATAACCTTCCAAACCCATTTTAATATTGTTCTCCTTTTCATAAATCAAAGCCAGATTTACTTTGTTTTTTGGTAGTAAAGGCATAAATTGATTTCCTGTCAAGTACTTAGCTTTTGCATCTGTAAAAGTATATCCTGCAAAAAGTTTAATATCTTCTTTATAAATAAACCTAATATTAGTTTCAAAACCTTTGCTTAAAACAGGATCTGATGCGTTTACAAAAAATGAATAATCTCCATCTCTTTTCAAAACCAATGGTTTATTGATTTCTGTTATAAAAAACATTTGATTAACAGAAAATTTCAAATCAGACAAAATATTTGCTTTATAATTTATATCTGCTGTTCCTCCAATACTTTTTTCGGCAGCCACATTCTCTAAAGCCATTACGTTTTGATATTGAATAGATTCTGTCTGTTCCGTAAAAACAGTAGGCACCTTATAGCCTAATCCAGCTCCAACCCTACTGCTCCATTGTGAATTTATTTTAAACAATGCAGAAACTTTCGGCAAGAAGAAACTTTGGTTTTTAGAAAAAATACTATTAGAATACGACACATTATCGAATCGTAAACCATTTTCTAATTTCAGAGTTTCTGACACATCCCAAGTATGCTGAAGATATAAACCTGTAGTAAAAGATTTGGCATCTAAAATACCCGCATTTCTTTGTTCAAAATTATCATAAACCAAATTTGCTCCGGTAATAAGTGTATATGTTTCTTTACTGATAACATAAGACACATCTGTAAAAGCGTTCACATTTATACCTGAAAACTCATAATCCGGAATATTGATTGTTCTGTCAAAAAAACTAAGACTTTGTTTCAGTTTAAAATTATTCTGATTTTCAAATTTCTTATCCAATTCAAAAGTAGTTGTATTTCTAATGGTTTTATTTTTTTCAAAATAGGCATGATAAGCATTAGCATTTCCTGCAATGACCTGCATGTCTCCGCCTTCCATATCAGTTTTGGTGAAACTGTTCCCAACCATAAAACTCAGACTTTCTGAAGGATAATAAAATAAACGTGGATTTATGGTAAAATTATGAGATTTAGGAGTTTCAGAAAAATCGTCATCATCTACATCAAAAGCTTTTTGAAAATTAACCAAACCTAATATCGAATATCCAAATTTGCCTTTTCGTTTTGAGACATAAGCACCAATATTAGTCTGACTGATATTCGACTGGTTTAGAATAAAATTGTATTCTCCTTTTTCTTTCGGTGTTTTCGAAATAAAATTGATAACTCCGGCGATTGCTCCTCCTCCATATAATGTTGAAGATGGTCCTTTTATAACTTCAACCTGCTGTAAATCCAAAGGTGGAATTTCAAGAATACTCAAACCACTTGCAAAATTTCCAAAATTAGCATAACCATCTTTCAATAACTGTGTATAACGTCCGTCAAGGCCCTGAACGCGAATACTTGCATTACCACTTGTGGCAGATGTCTGCTGTACCTGCAAACCCGTACTTTCATGCAGAACCATACTCACATTGGCAGGTTTCATATTTGCTTTTTCATCGAGTTCCTCGGCATCGATAGATTCGATTCGCGTTGGGGTATTTCTGATTGTTCTGCTGGTTCTGGTTGACTGAACAATTACCTCATCCAATTCTTCTTCCTCACTTGTGGTTAATTGAATGTTTAAGGTTTCACCATTCTGTTTTGGAAAAATTACATTTAAAGCAAACTCTTCATAACCCAAAAGAACAAAATTAATTTTTTGCTCTCCATTTTCAATAGAATTTAATTCCAAAAAGCCATTTTTGTCGGTTATTCCAGAAATGGTGGTGTTTTGAATCCTAACAGAAACACCTGTTAATTCTGTCTGGGTTTCGCTATCTTTTACGATGAATTTTAAAGTGTTTTGGCTATAGGCAAACGAACACATGAGCATAGCCAAAATAATTGTATATTTTGTCATTTGATATTAAATTAAATAAATAGTAATTACCCGAAGAAAAACTTCGGAAAAAAATCAATAGCTATTTAACTTAATTTTGGCGGCTGCCAGATTCCTAAATAAATTATTTTGTAATTATTAAAAACATAAAGAATAGGTTGCTTTTTAGTATAAGCAAAACTGAATTTTTTTTCTTCTTTAGAAATGTGGCTTTGAAATTGAAAACCATTAACTCCACAACATGCGCAAGAGCAAAAAGGAGCGCATTGATCGTTTCTTTGGGTATCTGATTTTTTATCCTGAGAATGATTCTTATGAAGTTCTGTTTTTGCAAAATCCGTGCATTCATCTACATCATTACAAGGAAGCAATGACAATGATACAAGATAAATTGAAAATATAAACCAGATAAATTTCATGTTGTAAATATAAAAAAAATTCAGGATTCGTTTTACAGAAAGTGGCTCATATTGTATTAAAATTTCTAATTTATTTAACTTAAAATACAATAAAAAGTACGAATTTAGATTCTGAAAAAATGTAATTTTGTTTTATGATTAACAACAATCCTATAGGCGTTTTTGATTCCGGAATTGGAGGAACTTCAATATGGAGTGCCATTCACGAGCTACTTCCCAATGAAAAGACCATTTATTTAGCAGACAGTAAAAATGCTCCTTACGGTCAAAAAACCAAAGAAGAGATTGTTGCTTTAAGTAAAAAAAATGTAGACTTTTTAATTGAGAACAACTGTAAGTTAATTGTAGTCGCTTGTAATACAGCCACTACAAACGCCATCATAGAGCTACGTGCAGATTACAATATCCCATTTATAGGAATTGAACCCGCTATAAAACCGGCAGCACATAACTCGAAAACACAGGTTATAGGCATTTTGGCAACAAAAGGCACTTTAAATAGTGAGTTGTTTAACAAAACTGCGGAAATGTTTCATGATACCAAAATCATAGAACAAGTTGGCTACGGACTAGTCCAGCTTATTGAAGGCGGCAATTTAAATTCCCCGGAAATGACCCTTTTATTAGAATCCTATTTACAACCTATGATCGATGCCAATATTGATTATCTTGTTCTGGGCTGCAGTCATTATCCGTATTTGATTCCACAGATTAAAAAAATTCTTCCTGAACATATTCAGATTATTGATTCGGGAGAAGCGGTAGCCAGGCAAACCAAAAACGTTTTACGCGAAAAAGTAGGTTTTTCTGATGCTGAAAAAAGCGAGCCTCAGTTTTTTATCAATTCAAATCCAGCTGTTTTAAAATCAATTTTGAATAATAAATATAATGTGATACAAAAGGAGTTTTAACCCAAATCGATTTTTTTGCAAAAAATTCCAGATTCCAACTGTTCAAAAATAGATGGAAATTTGGAATTTAAACATTGGCTTTTTATATTTTGAAATTATTCTTTAAACCAGCCGGAGTACATTACATAATTATTCGAAATACGTTCAATTTCACCTGCAAAATCTGACTGATCAATATCTTTTACCTTTTTGGCAGGAACACCAGCGTAAATACTTCCTGAGGCTACTACTGTATTTTGTGTCAAAACAGCCCCAGCTGCAATAATCGAATTACTTTCTACAACACAATTATCCATGACTATCGCCCCCATTCCAATCAAAACATTGTCGTGAATAGTACATCCATGAACAATTGCATTATGTCCTATCGAAACGTTATTGCCAATAATTGTTGGATGTTTTTGATAGGTACAATGAATAATGGCACCATCCTGAATGTTGACTTTATTACCAATTTTAATAAAGTTGACATCTCCTCTAATCACAGCATTAAACCACACACTGCATAAATCACCAAAAGTTACATTACCAACAATAGTGGCATTTTCAGCAACATAACAATCATCAGGTATCACAGGTGATTTACCATTTACAGCTTTTATTAACATGACATTTTAAATTTAATTAACAGCGGGACATTCACAATCGTAACGCTCTCTGGTACAAAATAAATTAATTCCAAGAGTAATCTGGTGATATCCACCCGTATCAAATTTTACATCGCCTGTGACATTTGAATAAGTATAAGCAAACATGAAATTTTTATAATTAAGTCCTATTATAGGAGTAATGTATTGCAGTTTTTGATCGCTTACTCCGCTCCCTGTACTGTACTGAGCACCATCAAAACTGCTTCTATAAGACAATGCCGCCCATATACTCCCAAAATCCATATTTTTATAAGCTTTTAAATTAATATCAATGGATTTTTGTTTGGTTTGCTCGAACAGTTGAAATAAAATAGATGGCTCCCAGGTAATACCTTCTCTTTTTCCAAAAACATAACCGGCACTTAATAAAAACTTTCTCAAATTATCATTTTCATAATCGGTATAAAGTCCCCTTCTCGTTTCTATAAGCCCCTGAACGGTTGCGTGAGCATAAAAATTCAAATAATTGTAAGAAGCCCCTACATCTACATTGAAGTAAGAATCGTTTTGAATTGACCCGAAAACAATAGGATCAAACGTTGTTCCAAATGCAGTTTCATCTAACTGACTCTGAATTAATCCGCCGCTGATACCAAAAGAAAGCTGATCCAGATCAAGTTCACTTCTGGAAAACATGATATGATGGGCATAGGTAACTTTTACTCCTTTTTGTGAATGATACCCGTTTTTGTCATTAAAAACAATAATACCGGCACCAGATCTTTCACCAACTCTTCCATTAAAACTTAGAGTTTGCAAAGATGGCGCATCATCTTGTCCAAACCATTGTTTTCTGGCTGTGAGTCTTATTTTTGCGCAATTTGCCGCACCTGCCATCGAAGGATGGATCAAATAATAATTGTCAGATAAATAATCAGAATATACGGGAATTCCTTCTTGAGAAAAAGAACATAAAGAAGTCATTGCAAGAACAATTAAGATTTTGATTTTCAATTCCATACGGGTAAACATATTTAATGTCTTTTAGATTTTACAAAAATGATTACACATAGAATCTTAATTTTTTTATTAAAAAACCAAATATAGCCATTCGTAGAAAATAACTTTATTAAATTTACAAAAAATATACAGACATGGCAAAAATCACTATAAAAGAAACTCAAAATCCGACCATCATAAAGTTCGAATTTGAAGATTTCATTACTCAGAATCAAAATTTTGAATTCAAAAATATCGATGAAGCACAATCATCACCTTTGGCCCAGCAATTATTTTATCTCCCGTTTGTAAAAACAGTCTATATCTCAGGGAATTTTATCGCTGTAGAAAGATACAGCATCGTTGAATGGGATGATGTAAAAGATGCTGTTGCCGAACAAATTGAAGCTTTTGTAGATAAAGGTGGCGTTATCATAAAAACTGATGAAACCAAAACAAAAAAGCAACCCATTACCGTTTACGGAGAAACAACACCAAATCCAGCAGCTTTAAAATTTGTAGTAAGCAGAATGTTGACCAAAAATGCTGTTGAATACAAAAACATAGACCAGACAGCTTCATCTCCTTTAGCGAAAGAGTTATTTAAATTCCCTTACGTTAAAGAAGTTTTTATTGATGAAAATTATATTTCTGTTACAAAATATGACATTAATGACTGGCAGGAAATCACTTTGGAATTGAGAACTTTTATTAAACAATTTATCGAAAATGGAGGTACTGTCCTGGATGAAAACTTAATTGAAGTTGCCACTAAAAATGATGTAACCAAAGATGAAGCTTTTGACAAATTGGATATCACTTCGCAACAAATCATTAACATCCTGGAAGAATATGTAAAACCAGCTGTTGCTGCAGATGGCGGAAACATTGCTTTTGATTCATATAACGAGGAAAACAAAGTTGTAAAAGTTATTTTGCAGGGAGCTTGCAGTGGTTGCCCATCATCAACTTTTACTTTAAAAAGCGGTATCGAAAACATGCTGAAAAGTATGCTTAATGATGAAAAGATTACCGTTGAAGCTTTAAATGCTTAAAATAAAATTATATATTCTCATATAAAAATAAATGTTTTTTATATTTGCGCTATTAATTCAAAACCTTCTTAATGAGAAGGTTTTTTTATCTAAAAATATGGATGTTAACCCCGATCAATTTAGCAATTACGCTACAAAGTTTATTAACGTTTTAATTGATTATTCGCCGAAGTTAATTTCGGCAATTTTAATATTATTTATAGGTTTATATGCCATAAGATTGATAAACAGAATCATTAGAAAAATAATGATAAAAAGAAATTTAGACCCAACGCTAACTAAATTTCTTGCCGATATTTTACTCTGGGCTTTACGAATTTTACTTTTTGTAACGTTTATTTCAAAACTCGGAATAGAGACTTCATCATTTGTCGCTATTTTAGGAGCCATGGGACTTGCGATTGGTTTATCATTACAAGGCTCGCTTTCTAACTTTGCAGGCGGTATGCTGATTATTGTTTTTAAGCCGTTTAAAGTTGGAGATACCATAGAAGCACAAGGCGTTATCGGGACTGTGAGTGAAATTCAAATTTTTGTAACCAAAATACTTACCGCAAATAATCAGACTGTTTTTGTACCAAATGGCGCTTTATCAAACGGAAATATCATGAATTATTCGATGGAGGGACAAAGAAGAGCTGATTTTACTTTTGCTGTTTCTTATGATACTGATTTAAAAAAAGCCAAAGAAACACTTTTCACAATTTTAAATGAAAACATAAAAGTACTTAAAGAACCCGCCCCATTAGTTTTTGTTCAAAGTTTAACAGACAGTGCGGTTGTTTTTGCTGTCAGAGCCTGGGCAACAAATGAAAATTTTGGGGATGTTTCTGTGAATACTTTAGAGAACTGCAAAACAGCTTTTGATAAAGAAGGTATAAAAATTCAGCCTTATGTAAAGGAATTAAGCAAAGATCGAAATTAGTAATACAATCAGCACTTATTTTTTTGAAGGTGCAGTTATCATAAAATCCTTCAAGTAGTAAGGTTCGAAATAAGCGACATCTACAGTGTCGCTTATTTGATATTTATCATAACTAATTTTACTCATTGCTGCAGCCGAAGGATATTTAACATCTTCTAAAAACACAAAATTTTCTTTAGTTAAAACTGATTGGCATTTCTCTGCACAGTCCCCAACAAAATAAAGTGTTTCAGTATAAGTATTAAATGAATTTTCATCGATAATTTCTGCCTGAATTGCTCTTTCCACTTCTAAATCAGCACTAAAAATTTCGCTGTAGACTTCCATTCTTCTGGCATCCAGCATTGAGATTATTTTTCCATCAGAAACTTTAGCCTGAGATGCCAAAGTCTGTAGAGTATCAACAGCTATCAATGGGATATTTAACGCATAACACATTCCTTTTGCTGCTGAAACCCCAATTCGAAGACCCGTATAAGAACCCGGTCCCTGACTTACCGCAACGGCTGATAAATCATGTACTGAAATTCCTGTTTCAGCAATTATTTCTTCAATAAAAACATGTAGTTTCTCTGCATGAGAATAGCCTTCTTCTGCAATTTCCCTGCATGTAATGGTTTCACCATTTTTAGCAATGGATACAGAACAATTTTTGGTAGCCGTTTCGATATTGAGAATAAAAGACAATGTAGTTATTTTTAAAGTTAATTTTTGAGAACCTGACTATTTTTTAGGAGCATCTTGCTTTTTAAGTTTTACTTTATCCCCCGAATTTAATTCTTTAGAGACAGTTGTGTAAGGGCCTGTAATAACAACATCACCTGGTTTTAACCCAGACATCACCTCGATATTAGTATCGTCCTGAATACCTGTTTTTATTACCCTTATTTTTGCTTTATCACCTACTTTCACAAAAACGCATTCAAATTTTTTATCGCTTTTTGAATCTGCTTTCTTCTCATTTGGATCTTCAACCTTAAAATCTTTTACAGCAGTTGTGTCTGATTTTACTACAACAGAACTAATTGGCACGGCCAAAACATTGATTTTTGTTTTTGTAATAATATCAACCGTTGCGGTCATTCCAGGTCTGAATGGCGAATAAGAAGCTGGCTTTCCTTCCAGCAAATCCTGATAAGATTCTTTTAAAATCCTAACTTTAACCTTAAAATTAGTTACCTGATCTGAAGTTAAAGTGCTGCTGGCAGAATTAGAAATACTGGTAACAACGCCTTTAAATTTTTTCTTTAAATAAGCATCAACTTCAACATTAGCTTCATCACCAATTTTTATTTTTACAATATCATTTTCATTTACATCAACCTCAACTTCCATATTATTAAGGTTTGCCACTCTTAAAAGTTCGGTTCCTGCCATTTGCTGTGTTCCTAAAACACGTTCTCCCAGCTCTACATTTAATACTGAAATAGTACCGTCTGCAGGAGAATAAATTGTGGTACGCCCTAAATTGTCTTTTGCCTCATTTACTGATGCAGAGGCACTTTGAACATTATAATAAGAACTTTGTCTGGTCGCTTTCGCTACTTCAAAAGAAGCGATTGCTTTATCCCAATCAGATTTTGAGATAACACCTTTATCATACAATGTTTTATTTCGCTCATAATTTGCTTTTGCTTCTTTAAAACTAGCTTCAGATTGAGTTAAACCCGCTTTTGTCCCTGATAAATTAGAAACAGATCGATTATAGCTTGAGGTATACAAATCAGGATTTATTTTCACCAACAAATCTCCTTTTTTAACAACCTGACCTTCTTTTACATTCAATAAAATGATTTCACCAGAAACTTCAGGTGCTATTTTTACTTCTATTTCAGGCTGTATTTTTCCTGTCGCAGAAACGGTTTCAACAATTGTGGAAGCTATTACTTTTGATGTTTCAACTTCTTTTCCCTCGTCCTTATTTCCTATTACTCCCGCTTTTGAAAGCCCAACTAAAGCTGCAATTATAATTATTGCACCACCAATTAAGAAATAAATTGTTTTTTTTGACATAATAAATTAGTTTTTGATAATTGGAACAATTGGAATTCCGAAATAAAATTCAAGTATTTTTATTTTAAACATATAATCATATTTTGTTCTGATAACATCTGATTGTGCATTAGTTAACAATGTTTGTGCCTGCGTAAAATCAAATGAATTCATTAAACCTACATCATACTTTTCTTTTGCATAATTATAGGATTGCTGTCTTGCTTCTAAAGTTACAGTTGAGGATTCGTATGCATTTAGTGCTCCCTTGGCATCTGTAAAAGCGGTATAAACGTTACGCTGCAAATCCAGACTTTTTTGCTCCAGATCTATTTTTGATTTTTCTAAATTTACTCTATTACGTTCAACATTATTTTTTACAGAGAAGCCGTTGAAAATAGGAACATTTAATTGAAATCCAAAATTATGTCCTTTATTATCACTAAACTGTCGAAATAATGGGTCTGGTCCGGTAGTGTAAGGAATATCATTTTCATCAAACTTTAGCTGATCGCTGTAACTAGCTCTTGTGTTAAATGAATAAAAACCTGTAAGCGTTGGCTGATAAGCTCCTTTTGCAATAGCAACATTTTTTTCAGCGATTTCAAGATTAGTCTGCGCCAGCTTTAATTCTGTTCTTATTTCCTTTGCTTTATTGTAAATATCAATCGGACTTTGCGCCATAATATTGTTTTCATCCTTCGCATTTGTATCATCTATAACATCAAAATCTGCAAATTCTTTAAGTTGTAGAAGCTGTGCTAAACTCAACTTAGAGATCAATACATTATTTTCTGCCACTATTATAGCCTGCTGATCAGTTGCAAGAGTGGCTTTAAGGTCAAATAAATCACCCCTCGGAATTGTACCGGCATTTACCATTTCTTCTGAACGTTGTAATCTTTTTTCATCAATAGCAAGCTGTTCTCTCTTTACTTTTAAATCTTCTTTAAAAGATAAAATTTGAAGAAAAGCATTCGCCACATTCAATGAAATATCTTCCTGCATTTTTAACAATTGATACTGAGATGCAATAATTGATAATTTTGCTCTTCGATAAGCATTTTGATTTTGCAATCCTTTATATATATCAACACTTGTATTGACACCTACAGATGAATATTGTGTAGTCTGGTTCCGTAAAAGACCTGTTGTAAGATCCTGATTCAAACCAATATTCCAGGAGTGTGAAGCACTTCCGTTTGCTGATGGGAGAAAACCACCCAGAGCACCTCTTTTATCAATTTCTGCATTTTTAACATCCAACTCAGATAGTTTTATTGTGATGTTATTATCCAATGCATATCGTACACATCCTTCCAGTGTCCAAAGTTTTGTTTGCCCCTGAACTGATAATCCAAAGGAAAATAAAAAAGCAAAAACAAAACTATTATATTTATTTATTTTCATATATTTTGAATGAAAGCACAGCAAAAAACTATGCAAATTTAACATTTTTAAAAATCAAAAGTTCTTATTTGTTATTTTTTCTCTTCTCCACTAATCAATCCCTGGTTCCAGATTTTTATTTTATCCGAAGCCTTGATTCCACTTTTAACCTGAACATAAATTCCGTCACTAACTCCTAAAACCAAATCCTTACGTTCAAATTTCTGAGGAGCAGTTTCTACTTCTACATATGGTTTTTGAGTTTTTTTGTCAAACTGAACCAATGATTCTTTGATTGCCAAAACTTTCTCTGCTTTTTCTAAAATAATAGAAGCATTCGCACTTAAACCTGCCCTGATAAAAGTAGCATCATCATTTTCTAAAGAAGCCTTTATCTCAAATTGAATAGCTCCGTTTTCAGTTATTCCTTTTGGTGCTATATAGGTTAAAACCGCATTGAATTTTTTATTCTCAATAGCTCCTACTGTAATTTCAATTGGCATTTTTTCTTTTATTTTACCAACTTCTGACTCGTCAATTTTTCCTATGAAAATCATTCTTCCCACGTCTGCAACACTTGCAATTGTAGTTCCTTCATTAAAATTATTGCTTTCAATAACTTGGTTTCCTACTTTAACCGGTACGTCTAAGATCATTCCGTTTACGGTAGAACGAATCAGTGTATTTGCATAACTTCCTAATGATGATGTTGTTCCGGTTTTTACGATATCCAGACTTTGTTTTGCAGCCTGATAATTTTGTTTTGCCTGTTTGTAAGCCAATTGGGCTGCATCAAAATCATTTGCAGAGATTACATCTTTTTCAAATAATGTTTTTTGTCTCTGAAAGATTTTTTCCTGATTGTCTAAAGCAATTTTAGCGGTCTGAACCTGATTTTGAGTACTGCTTACATTCGATACGTTGGCAACAACCCTGATTTTTGCAATCATATCACCAGCTTTGATTTTTTCTCCTGCCTTGATATAAACATGCTCAATAATACCCGAGATATTTGGTTTGATCAGAACTTCCTCGTCAGGCTGAATATTACCGGTAGCAATAGTATTTTTTACAATCGTTTTAATTTCTGCTTTTTCTGTTTTAAAAACGATTGGGGATTCTTGGTTTTTAGCATACAAATAATATAAAGCGCCAAAAAACACAATGGCAATAAGAACTAAAATGGTTATGGTTATTCCTTTTTTCATTTGTTTTTATTTAATCGATTATTTTGATTGATAATTTTATTCTGTTCGTAAAGCATCTACCGGTTTCACTTTTATTGCTATCTGTGCCGGAATAAAACCAGCTAATAGCCCAGATCCTACTAATATTAGTAAAGCCACAAATACAACTCCCAAATCTACACTTGGATTAGCAAACATTGTATTGCTATCTGGAGGCATTGAATCCAAAGCCATGTTTAAAAGTGCTATGATACCGGTTGCAACAGCAATCCCTAACATCCCGGAAATAATTGTTAAAAATATAGACTCTGATAAAATTTGTCCCCTGACAGCAGCGGGAGTAGCTCCTAAAGCCCTGCGGATTCCAATTTCTTTAGTCCGTTCTTTGACCACAATAAGCATAATATTTGAAATACCAATTACACCAGAAATCAAAACCAAAGTTCCTACAAAATAAGCAATGATTTTTAGAATATTAAAAAGACTTTGCACTTTATTAAATTGTTCGTATAAATCAAAATTTCCAACAGCCCGCTCATCAGCAGGATTAACTGAGTGAAGTGCCTTTATTTTTTCCAAAATCTTCGGTTTTAAGTCTGTAATCGAAGTTTCGTCTTTTGCAGTAAGAGCCATCCATCCTACTTTATCACCATAATTAAAAGCCTGCTGAAAAGTTGTAAAGGGAATAAAAATGTTTTTTTGTTCCTGTTCAGCATTACCTTGTTGTTTAGAATTATACACTCCAACCACCATAAAATTAATCCCGTTGATTTTTATATATGTCCCAACAGCCTCTTCTTCCTTTCCATAGAGTTCCGTAATAACACCTTTGCCAATTACCGCGACTTTTCTTCTTTCAAAGATGTCCTGTTGATTTACAAAACGCCCTTTTATGATATCCATCGGTTGCTGTTTGATCAATTCGGGATAATCACCATAAATTGTAAATGCAGAAGTTTTTGTTCCGCGAACTACATTATTAGTACCATTAAAATCGCCTAATTGATTTCGTGGTGAAACATATAATAAATCCGGAAAAGCTTCTTTTAAGGATGCCACATCACTATTTCTAAAATCATAACGACGTACTTTTGGCAAGCCTTTATATGCTTTTGTTGTGGTTTGACTCCACATAAACATAGTATTTGTGGCTATTCCGTCAAAACCTTTTTTTACACCGTTCTCTAAACCGTTTCCTGCTGCAAGCAAGATCACCAAAATAAATATACCCCAAAACACACCAAAAGCAGTTAGAACTGTCCTGAAAACATTGGCTGTTAAAGCCTGTAAAATCTCCTCCCAATTATCTTTTTTAAACATAATTATTCGTCTCTAAGTGCTACAATAGGTTTTATTTTAGCAGCTCTGTATGCCGGAAAAAAACCAGCCATTGCACCTGCAAATACAAGTAAGACAAGTGTAGTTAAAGCCACACTAAAATCGACTTCAGGATTCCTGAAATATTCGCTTTGTACCATTGGCCCAACAAATTCTAATAATAATAAACTTGCCAGCAGCCCTGTAAAGCCTGCAATAGTTGTGATAAATATTGATTCGTGAAGTATCATAGAAATAATAGAAAATGGTGAAGCACCTAATGCTTTTCTAATTCCAATTTCTTTTGTTCTTTCTTTTACAATGATGAGCATGATATTACTTACCCCCACGACCCCCGCAATAATAGTACAAATACCAACCCACCAAAAGAACAATCTGATGTAAAGATTTAAATCATAAAATTGTTTTGCTTCTTCAACCGAATTGTAAGCATCAATAGCATTATCGTCCGGAGCAATAATGTTTTTGCTTTTTAATAACTCCTTAATGTCTTTTGTAAATTGTTTTGATTGCGCAAGCGCTTCGTCATAATTTGATTTTTTATTTAAAACGAACATCATCCCTGTAATTTTATCCCCAGCGCCATAAGCGCGCTGATTGGTAGTCATAGGCATATAAACCCTTGACTCTTCCCTTTCGCCGGATGGATCAGTAAAAACTCCAATCACTTTAAAATTGACATTATTTACTAAAATTTGCTTGCCGATTGGGTCAGCATCTTTAAACAGATCTTGTTTCACTTTCAATCCAATTGCTGCAACTTTTTCGTTATTTTTCAAATCATTATTATTCAAAAAACGTCCTTGTATAATGGTCGCATTTTCAATATCCAAATAATCAGGGTTCACTCCTCTAAACTGGTAATTTCCAGATTCTTTTCCGTAAGTCACAATACCTCCCCAAGTATTTCTGGTAGCTGATTTTTTATCAATCTCGTCATTGTATTTTTTTAACGGAATCTCGTAATCGCTATTTCTCAATTGGATTTCTCTTCCTGCATTTAAGCCTTTATACTCTTTGGTAGTAGTGTTGGACCATACTTCGATTATCCCTTTGGCATCATTTTCAAATTGTTTCTCTATACCGTTTTGAAGTCCTTTACCTGCTCCTAACAAAATAACTAAAATAAAAATTCCCGAAGCCACAGAAATTCCTGTTAGAAAAGTTCTAAGCTTATTTTTAGCAATAGCCTCAAAAATTTCCTGCCAACGCTCAATATTAAACATAAGATGAAGCTCTAACTTGTTCAACCATTTTATCATCAATGATCAATCCATCTTTCAGGACTACATTTCTTTTGCACATAGCGGCAATATCAGGTTCGTGGGTTACAATTAGAATTGTTTTTCCCTCATCATTGATTCCCTGTATAAGTTCCATTACTTCATACGAAGTTTTAGTATCTAACGCCCCGGTTGGCTCATCTGCCAATAAAACTTTTGGATTTGATGCCAAAGCCCTCGCAATCGCAACACGCTGCTTTTGACCGCCTGAAAGTTCATTTGGCAAATGATGAGAATGCGAACCTAAACCTACTTTCTCCAGATATTTCATCGCAATCTCATAACGTTCTTTTCTTTTTACTCCTTGATAATATAGTGGCATCGCAACATTATCAAGAGCTGTTTTATAATTTATTAGATTAAAAGACTGAAAAACAAATCCCAAAAATTTATTTCGATATTTAGAAGCAATAGTTTCGTTAAGCTTTTTTATTGGGGTTTTATCTAAAATGTAACTCCCGGAATCTGCCTCGTCCAGAATCCCTAAAATATTAAGCAGTGTTGATTTGCCTGAACCAGACGATCCCATTATGGCAACAAGTTCTCCTTCTGCTATATTAAAATTTATTCCTTTTAACACATGTAACTCTGAACTTCCCATTTTATAGGATTTATGCAAATCTTTGATTTCGATCATGATACTGTTAAATTTTAAAGCAATAATAACATTTTAATTACGGTTTTTATGGTAAGAAAAAGTTAATAAATTTTGTCTGGTTTTTAGAATAAGACTACATTATTCACTAATTGTTACACTTTTTTCAAAGAATATATTTCTTTTATTAATTTTACTGCTTAAAATAACACTAATGAGAAAATTTTTTTTTATAAGTCTTTTCATAACTTTAACATTATTCGCCGGTTGTTCTACTTCTCAAAAATTAGCAACTTTAAAACCTGAACCGGATGATGCAAGTCCGCTGATTTATAACAGCAATCCTTCTTTTATTAATTTACCTATTTCAGTTAAACTTAACGACATTGAAAACCAAACCAATGCTCTTTTAAACGGACTAATTTACGAAGATAATAATATTGAGGATGACGACATCGAAATAAAAATCTGGAAACAGGCTCCCATAAAAATTCAAAATGATGCTGCAAATCGGGATAAAAAATTAAAAACCATCCTTCCTTTAAAAGCATCTATAAAATACAGAATTGGAATTAAAAAACTAGGCGTCGAACTTTATGACACCCGTGAATTTAACCTGAACGGAATCATAACTTTATCTAGCGAGGTGTCGCTGACAAACTGGAAACTAAATACGAAAACAGAATTTAAATCCCTTGATTGGAACGAAAGCCCAACAATGAGCGTTTTCGGAAAAAACATGCCCATAACCTATTTGGTAAATCCGGCAATCTCTATTTTTAAATCCAAAATTGAAAAAAGCATAGACGAGGCTATTGAAAAATCAATGGATTTTAAACCCAATCTTTTGTTGGCTTTAGAAAA
>CBFGNY010000014.1:0-48325 GCA_965650235.1 uncultured Flavobacterium sp.
AAATAATCAATTTATGATTACAATTTGTAATTTGTTAAAAATAAGCTCTTAACTGAATATTTCCAGTATGAACTGTTACGCCAGTTTCGCTTTTACGTCCCTGATAATTTAAATTTACATCTAAAAACTGCGTTATGTTTTTCTGCAAAAGTAATTTCCAGACTAAATTTTGACCTGCCTGAAGCCCTTCCAGCATTTGAAATCCTACAGATGAAAATTCATCACCCACGAATTTATTTTCATAAAAAGAGAATTCGCCGTTTACGGTCACTTTTTTATCTCCGGCATACGAAAACGAAGTACCCAATCGGTTTTGGGATAAGGTTTCAAAGTTTCCAATCTGATTTTCTTTCTTTTGTAATTCATAAAAGAAATCTAGACTAGTATTTTTCGAAAACAAATAACTTATTTTCGGAGCAATCTGATAACCGTTTAAATGATAATTTTTAGCTGTAAAATCTTCTGATGTTAAAGAAGTCTGAATCGTTTTGCTAAACAAATTGAATAACCAGCTTTTTTGATACAAATGGGTGTACTGCAATTGGTGCGAATTATTTTTTACGGATTGGGAGCCAATCGAGAGCAGGTTTTTACCATCATTAATCAGATAAGAATACGTTACAGAATGTTTCTGTTTACCACGGTTATAAAACAAACTGTTTCTAAAACTCGAATTTAATCCCAAAATATTTTCTCCGGAAGTATGAAAAGGATTCAATTCAAAGTTGTCCCCATCACTTTTAACTTTCCTGTCCAGAATAAACGATGTCTGGTTATAAAAATAAGACGCTATTTTTTTAAAACCATTTTCATTTTGCCATTGCAAAGGATTTATCGTAAGGGATTGCGAAAATTTATTCTGATTGGTTTTGATGTAAACCTGATTTGGTAAAAAGATACGGACGAATTTTGCCTGATCGGGAAAAGGTGCAATTTCAAATTCTTCCAGTTCCTGAACATTATTGCCGTTATAATCATTCCAGGCATACACACCCTGACCCGCAGGAACTTCTAAATATGTGTACTCCTGTTGGGCAATGGTCCCGGAACTGGTTTCATAAACAGTTCCTACTTGAAGGAATTGATTAAAAAAACGGTCATTGTACAAAATTCTTGAGTTCAGTGAAGGCTCATTTTTTTGATCATTAGAAGTAAAATCCAGATTTCTATAACTGGCATAAACCGCTAAATCTGTTTTTTTATTCTGAATCAGTTTAGATTTGAAAAAATAGGTTTGCGAATTGCTCACATGTTCTAATAATCCGTTTTGCAGACTATCGTTTTTTCGTCTTAAATAACCCAGTTCTACAAAAACTTTCGTGCTGTCGCCTCGGCCAACAAAAGCACCATATTCTGAAAATCGTTGACTAATTGCCGAAAATTGATTCGTAGCCTTGTCTTTTTCCTGATTGTCTTCTATCTGAATATTTCCTCCAACCCAGTTTTTACCAAAATGATATTTGGTTTTAGTTAAGTTTCTAATGAATTTTGAAGTCGAAGTTGTCGCATCGCTATTCAAAAAACTGCCCAGATTTTCGATTGTCCAGTTTTTTAATTTAAAAAAAGCGTTTGAAGTATGTCTGTTTCCGGAATAACTTTCGGTAAAATCTAATTTTTCAAACTGATAGGTAAACAAACCGATATTATTTGTTTTTTTCTTCGAAAATAAATCAAAATTCAAACCAGCGACCAATAAACTTTGATCGCCTAAAAGTGTGGTATTTAAATTCCAGTCCCTATTAAATTCAATATTATATAAACGCTCTACCGATTTAAAATCTTTTTCTACAAACTGATAATTGGCATAACCATCCAATGTCCAGTCTTTGGTAAAAAGACGTTTTTTGCTGTTTAATTTCAGGGCAATTCCGTTATTGTTTCCGTCATCCATATCCGAAAATAAATTCTGGTCGTTATTACTAATTCCAATTTCAAAATCAACAAGTGTTTTTTCATTAGGATTGTATTTTCCTAAAAAAGTAGCTACCTGAATTTTCATTGGAGCCACTAATTGCACAATAGGTTCATAATTTCCCTGAGGAATTCCGTTTATTGGAGCAACATATTCATAAATCCGTTCCACTGAATTTGCATTCTGAATCGCATAATTTCCGGAGTTGGCTCCTACAAGACTAAATTTCACATTATACAAAACATCGTCCGGATTGTTTGAATACTCATAAATTTCATCCGAATTCTGAATTACTTTTTTATACAAAATTTTAGTGTCGGAATAGGTTTCTTCATAAGCAGATGGAGCTGTCATTAAGGTAGTGTCATCTCCCGCCTGGCTTAAAACTTCAACTTGTTCAGGAGAAAGATTCTGTTGCAGAGGCTGGTTTTTTAAATCATTTTCTGAGTACAAATAACCGGCAAAACTCCAGCTCTTGTTTTCATGAGTAGCACCGGCATACGTTAACATGCGGTTATAATTCCTGTCTGAATATTGATATTCAATGTTAATTCGCATTTCAGAAGTAATAGTGAAAAGCGATGTAAAAACAATTTCACCTGCGTTATAATCAATCACATAATCATTGTTTTCGCCTCTTTTTAGTAAAACACCATTTACATAAACACGTTCAGATCCTGAAATGACCAAAACATACAATTCGCCATTTTGTCCTTTTAACTTGTACGGTCCCTGATTTCCTTCCTGACCTGTAAAAGTGCTTTTGGCATATTGACCTTTGGCGAAAGCCACTGAGGCAAAAACATTGGTTTTATTTTCGTCTTCCCCAAAATCAAAACTGGCCGAAATTCCCTGAACCTTTTTGTTGAAACTTAAAAATTGAGTTTTTCTGTTTTCTAAAAAAACATCTCCCGCACGGATGTTCCAGTCATCGCTGAATAATTCCATAAAAATATTATCGAACTGATCCAGTTTTTGCGAATAACCGCCTTCCTGCAACGGAATATTATTATCCTGAAGCGATGCCCGTAAACTTACCTTATCAGATATTTTACCGGTAATCTGAAGATCCAGATTGGAGTTTAAAACTGTATTTTGGTTATTTCCAATGGTAACGCCACGAGTGATGCTTCCGGACGTATTCAATCCGTCAAATGGGGTGACTTTTTTAGCATTAGAGTTGTCTATTTTGTATAGTTTCTCAGAACCCACATCATTACTCACAACCTGACTTGATTTGTATAGGCTGTATTCCTTGGTTAGAAAATCGGGATATTTTAAATAATTAACAATTAAAGTGTCTGAGTCTGAAGTGAATTTCTCGTTTAAAAGAAGTTTCCCTTTTTGGAAATCTATTTTATAGAAAGTAGAATCGATTGGCTCGTTTTTAGCATTTAAAAGCTCAAAAAAACCGGAATTAATGCTAACATTTTCAAGATGAATGGTATCTCGTGTCGCAATTACTTTTTTAGTTTTATAGAGTAAACCTGTTTCCTGAGCCTGAATCCCGGAATACCAGATGAAAACTATAAAAAAAAGTAATTTTTTCAACATAAATACTTAACTCTAAAAAGTCAAAAGTAGTATTTAAAATATACTTCTTTAAATTTTTTCTCTGTAGCTATTTTAGAATGCCAAGAGAACTTAATGGTTATGCCTTTTTATTGTTGCCTTTTTGCTTTTTTTTAACTTAAAAAAATAAAACGTATACTTGTAGTCAATTTAACTATAAGGCAGAAATTAATATTTTTGATCTATAATTACTTAAAACCACAATTTAAACTATTACTAAAATGAAAAAAAACTATTTTTTACTTTTTTTATTGCTTCTGGCTTCATTGTCAGGAAAAGCACAAAACGTCTGGAAGAATGTTCAGATAGGCGGAGGAGGTTTTGTATCTGGAATTATTGCCAGTAAGAATGACGCAGATTTAAAATATGCCAGAACCGATGTGGGTGGTGCTTACAGATGGGATGCGGCTAATAAAAAATGGATCTCTCTGCTGGATTGGTTAAGCGCAGATCAGGTGAGTTATTTTGGGGTTGAATCGCTGGCGATAGATCCACAAAATGATAATGTGGTCTATTTATTAGTTGGAACGGATTATTTTAATAATGGAAAAACTGCTATTTTAAAATCTACCAATAAAGGGAATTCATTTACTGAAATTGAAGTGACTTCGCAATTTAAAGCACACGGTAATGGTATGGGGCGTTCGAATGGTGAACGTTTGGCTGTTGATCCAAATAATTCGAACATTCTTTATTGCGGAACCAGAAGAAATGGTGTTTTTCAAAGTATTGATGCAGGTTTAACTTGGAATAAGTTATCAGGTTTTCCTGTTACGACAACTCCAAATGATAATGGGGTATGTTTTGTTGTTTTGGATCCGGCTTCGGTTTCAGGAGGTAAAACACAGACTATTTATGCAGGAGTTTCTCGTTTAGGAGCCTCTAATTTATATAAAAGTGTAGATGGCGGAATTAGCTGGACTGCTGTTTCAGGGGCTACCACATCTTATATGCCACAACGAGCTGTTTTAGATTCAAATCGGTCTTTATTGATTACTTATGCTGATTTTGAAGGACCCTGGAACGGAACCAAAGGACAAATATCAAAATTAAGCAGCACAGGAGTTTTTACAAACATTACGCCAGCTGGTATTACAAGGCCGTTTGGAGGTATTGATGTAGATCCGGCAAATCCACAACGTTTAATCGCTTCAACGACAAATACATGGTTGTTACAATATACTACTTCTGGGGGGAAAGATGTATACGGGGATGTTTTTTATTTAAGTACAGACGGAGGAACTACTTGGAGAGATTTAGTTGGTAATTCCGGATTTTCTTTTGAAACTAATGGCTGTACATGGGTTTCCGGTCAGTCAATACATTGGGCAACAGATTTTAAATTTAACCCTGCCAATACAGCTCAGGCAAGTATTGTTTCTGGAAACGGACTTTTTACTTGCGATGATATTAATGCAGCTAAAACTACCTGGAAATTTGATGCAATCGGTATTGAAGAAACGGTTCCTTTAGATTTAATAAGTATTCCATCTGGTCCGTTAATGAGTGTAATTGGCGACTTTGACGGATTTAAACATACAGATGTAACCGTTTTTGCTCCGCAACATGCTCCTATTATGGGTACTTCGACTTCTATTTCGTATGCTGCGGGAAACACAAACAAAATTGTGAGGTTAGGTAATTCTATGTATTATTCTGAAAATCAAGGCGCTACATGGACTAAAACTACAGCGGCCTTAAAGGGAGAAAAAGGCAGAACAGCCTTGTCTTATGATGGCAATACTATTTTGCATTGCCCTTCCGGTTCAACAAGTATATATCGTTCTGTTAATAACGGAACTACATGGACAACCTGTAACGGTATAAGTGTTAGTGATGCAATCCCGGTTTCGGATCCCGTAACGAATAATAAGTTTTATGTTTATAATCAACAAACAGGATCGATGATGATTAGTACTGATGGAGGTGTTAATTTTACTTCTGCAGGTAATCCCGGTTCATGGGGTTCAAAATTAATTCGTACTGTTCCTGGTAATGCAGGACACATCTGGATTGCAATGAATAACGGTGGTTTAAAACGTTCAATTGATGGAGGTCTGACTTTTAGTGTTCCTTCAGCAAATGTGACAGCTGCTGGATCTGTAGGAATAGGAAAGGCTGCTCCGGGAAAAACATATCCTTCTATATATATTTGGGGAACAGTAAAAGGTGTTACATGGCTTCGTATAAATGATGATGCATATGAGTTTGGCGGAACAGGAAATGGTAATTTTGTAATTGGTGATATGAATACTTTTGGCAGGGTTTATATGAGTACTGTAGGAAGAGGAATTGTTTACACCGACAGTGATGCAAATCTTGGAATTTCTGATAATGAATTTAAGAATGATGCTGAGATATTCTCTGTAAAAGCGCATCCAAATCCAATGAAAGAGTATGTGGTATTAGAACTGCCTGATTATACAAACGGAACCTTGGTTAATATTCAGGTTTATGATTTATTAGGTAAACTGATAAAGCAAAACATGTATGCGGTTTCAAATAATACTGTGACGTTATTCTCTGATGATTTATCAAATCAAAATGGTGTATTATTAGTTAAAGTAAAAACCAGCAACGGAAAATCAGGTTTTGTAAAAATTATAAAATAAAAACACCTTTTTTATAGGTTGATTATAAAAATAAAGGTCTCACTTTTTGGTGAGACCTTTTATTTATTAAGCTGAATTTAATAATATAACCTGTCTAAACTAATTTAGATCTTTAGTAACAATCTGCATGGTTTCGCGGCTTACTTGTTTTAGTAAAACTGCCTTGTTTTCTTCAACAGTTTGTGCAGCCTGTTCGTTAAAATGACGAATGGTGTATAAAGTAACATTTTCGTTATAATCTACTTTGAATTTTTTAGAGAGTATGGCATTCAATTCATTGAAGTTTTCAAATTTATCTTCTACACAAACAGAGAAACTAATCGCTGAGTTCTGAATTAAATTTACTTTCAATTTAAATTGATGAAACAATCCGAAAATTTCGCTGATGTTTTCCTCCATGATAAATGAAAAGTCAATAGAAGAAAGTGAAATTAAAAGCTGATTTCTTTTTACAATAAAACAAGGTAAGTAAGGCTCTAAATCAACTCCATTAGAAACGCATGTTCCTTTCAATAATGGGTTGATAAATGATTTTACGTACAACGGAATTTCTTTTTTCTGTAGCGGTTGTAACGTTTTAGGGTGTATAACCGTTGCTCCGTAGAAAGCCAATTCTATTGCTTCGCGATACGAAATTTGGTTTAATAGACTAGCATTTTCAAAATAACGCGGATCCGCATTCATAACTCCGGGAACATCTTTCCAGATGGTAACACTTTCAGCATTCAGGCAGTAAGCAAAAATTCCGGCTGTATAGTCAGAACCTTCACGTCCTAAAGTGGTAGTGAAATTATTTCCATCTGCCCCTAAAAATCCCTGAGTAATGTTTAGGATCTTTGGTTTTACGTTTTTGCTGATATTTTGCTGGGTAGTTTCCCAGTCTACTTCTGCATCCCTGTAGTTAGAATCAGTTTTTATGAAATTACGAACATCCAGCCATTGTGTCTGAATGCCCATGAAATTCATGAAATGACTTAGGATGTTTGTCGAAATTAATTCCCCGAAACTCACAATCTGATCATAAACAAAATTGTAATTTGGAGATTTGGTATGCGCTAAAAAATATTCTAATTCTGAAAACTGAGCATTTACAGCTTCAAATACTTCGTGTTTTTCATCTTGAAATAAATCAAGCAATATTTGATTATGATATTTTTTTATTTCCTGTACAGATGAATTAAGCTCAGCCGATTTATCAAAATAATTTTTAATAACAAGCTCCAGAGCATTAGTGGTTTTTCCCATAGCCGAAACGACTAAAATCACATCTTCATACCCAACTTTCTGTAAAACGTCATAAACGTTTTTAATTCCTTCAGCATCTTTTACCGATGCACCACCAAATTTAAATACTCTCATCTTTAATTTCGTATATGCTGTTTTTTATAGTTTTAAAGTTTATGACAGAAGTTCACTCCTTTTGCCGTTGTCCTAATTTTTTATTAATCTATTTTTTCTAAAAACGAATTGATTCCTGTTTCATCCATTTGAACAACCCTCCAGTCTTCGAGAACTTTTGCGCCTGAGTTTTCGTAGAAATTTACAGCAGGTGTATTCCAGTCCAGAACATTCCATTCGATTCTTCGAACATTATCTTTTTTTCCCTGTTTCATTATTTCAGAATAAAGTGCAGATCCTAAGCCAGTACCGCGCATCTTTTCTTTTACAATTAAATCTTCAAGGTGTATTGTTTTTCCTTTCCAGGTAGAATAACGATAATAGTACAATGCAATTCCAACTATTTCGGTATCAGCTTCTGCCACAAAAACATGAAATAATGGATTTTCCCCAAAACCATCACGAACCAGATCGGCTTCAGAAATCAAAACGGCATCAGGCTCTTTTTCGAATATTGCAAGCTCCCGGATCAGTTCTAAAACTGATTTCATGTCTTCAGGATTTCCTTTTCTAATATTCATAATTCATATTTTTAATCTGTAATTGCCTAAAGAAGCATTTTTTTATCGGATACTTTTTAGATTTAATTAGCAAATATACAATAGTAGCAAACTAACTAAATAATTTTTAAATCATTCTCACAAAAAAAGCGATATTTGTGACTTATAACCAAAATTTTTAACGATATAGCAAATGGAAGAACGCAATAAAACACTGGGAGAGTTTATTATTGAGAACCAAAAAGCATTTCAGTATTCATCGGGAGAACTTTCCCGAATCCTTAACTCTATACGTTTGGCGGCAAAGGTCGTAAACTATAAAGTAAACAAAGCAGGTTTAGTGGATATAATTGGCGCTGTAGGCGAGCAAAATATTCAGGGAGAAGACCAACAAAAACTAGATGTCTATGCCAACGAAGTATTTATCCAGACGTTAATAAACCGTGAGATTGTCTGTGGAATTGCTTCTGAAGAAAACGACGAATATATTACTGTCAAGGGGAGCGACAACAGTAATAATAATAAGTACGTGATCTTAATGGATCCTCTTGATGGATCTTCTAACATTGAAGTGAATGTTTCTTTAGGGACTATTTTTTCTGTTTTTAGAAGAATATCGCCTATTGGAACTCCAGTAACAAGTGAAGATTTTTTGCAGCCTGGAACTAATCAGGTGGCAGCAGGGTATGTTATTTATGGAACTTCAACAATGTTGGTGTATACAACAGGTCATGGCGTAAACGGATTTACTTTGAATCCTGCTATTGGTACATTTTACTTATCACATCCGAATATGCAATTTCCGAAAGACGGACATATCTATTCGGTAAACGAGGGGAATTATGTTCACTTTCCGCAAGGAGTTAAAAACTACATTAAATATTGTCAGCGTGAAGAAGAAGACAGACCTTATACTTCAAGATATATCGGAAGCTTAGTTTCTGATTTTCATAGAAATATGATCAAAGGTGGAATTTATCTGTATCCAACAAGCTCAAAAGCACCAAAAGGAAAATTACGATTGATGTATGAATGTAATCCGATGGCATTCATTGCAGAACAGGCAGGAGGAAAGGCGACAGACGGTTTTGGAAGGATTATGGAAATCCAGCCAACTGAATTGCATCAGCGGGTTCCATTTTTCTGCGGAAGTTATAATATGGTCGAAAAAGCCGAAGAATTTATGGCAGAAGTGCTGTAGCCGTAATTGTTTTTTTTATGAGCGCAACCTTTTTACATTTTCAACATCTTCTAATAAAATAAACTTATGAAGAAATTATTGATTTTAGTTATCATAGCTGTTGTTTTATCAGGCTGTTCTAGTGAGGATTCAGACTCCGAATTGAGAATTCGATTGTCAAATGCAAGTAAATTTGATTTTCAAAATATTACAGTAAATACTTCAACTGGAAATGTGAATTTTGAAAATGTAAGTTCCGGGCAGAATACAACATACAAAAATTTTTCCAAAGCATATAGATATGCATTTGTTGAATTGCAAATTGCCGGGAAAACATATACATTGCAACCTATTGATTATGTTGGAGAAACGCCATTGAAAAAAGGGAATTACACCTATCAGATTACTGCAAATGATTCTCAAGAACAACACGGGAAATTAAGTTTGACATTAATTAAAAATTAAAATGCCAAAATTCAGTTGCATGAAATTAAAAACCCGATAGTCTGACTATCGGGTTTTGTTTTTTGTTTCAGTTTAAAACTGCAAACTGAATATTATTTATTCATATTTTCCATTTCGAAAAGGAAAGTATCTAAATCTACTTTTTTATCTACCAGAGACAATGCTTTTCTAACAATATAATCAACGTTTCCTGGTGTAAACCCTAGTGCCAATCCCATACGGGTTAACATAATTTCTTGCTGATCTCCTAAATGATGATCTACGTGAACCATTCTTGCCAAATCATATAAACGCTCTAAACGCTGTGCATATAAATAAGGAGGATTTATAGCATGTTGCCATGGATCTTTAAGGATTTCCATGTATTCGTCTTCTGAAATCTCTAATCTTGACGCTAGTTTGTCTAAAAACGATTTTTCTTCGTCATTAATTTTTCCGTCAGCATAAGCTACACGAACAATTGCAGAGAAGTGACCTCTGTTTCGTTGTTTGAATTCGTTATCAAATAATTCTGAAAATGGCATAATCAATAGGTTTTTATGGAACAAAGATAATTTTTATTTTAAATTATTAATTTTAAAGTTCTCATAAAATTTAACTTATTTTTATCCGTTGTTTTAATGTGGGGCTTTCTCAAATTTTCAAAATAAATCGTAAGTTTACAGCTCCTTAAATCATTAATACAAGTAACCTCATGTCAGAATTTTGGATTTATTTTCAGATTGGTTTAAAGCATGTTTTAGATATCCATGCTTATGATCATGTATTATTTTTAATTGCATTAACCATTCCATACTCGTTTAAGGACTGGAAACGAATTTTGTTATTAGTAACCGTATTTACAATTGGTCACACACTGGCTTTATTACTTTCTGTTTTTGGTATTATAGCCGTAAAAGCAAGTTTAGTAGAGTTTTTAATTCCGATTACAATTTTGGTAACAGCGGTTTTTCATCTCTTTACGGCTGGAAAAGCAGCTAAAAATGAAAGTGTTAATCTTATTTTTTTCGTCACGTTGTTTTTTGGAATTATTCACGGACTTGGATTTTCAAATTATTTTAAAACGATTTTAGGTGGTACAGCTTCTTCAAAATTAGTACCTTTATTGGAATTTGCTCTCGGAATTGAAGCCGCTCAAATCATAGTGGTCTTCGTAGTTTTGGTAATATCATATATAGTACAGACTATATTTCGTTTTTCAAAACGTGATTGGGCACTTGTAATGTCGGCTTTTATTATCGGAGTTGTAATTCCGATGATCGTAGAAAGCCCAATTTGGAACAGATAAAATTAAATGGATATAAAAAAATTAAATAAATACGACAGAGCATATTTACGAATTGCCAAAGAATGGGGTTTATTGTCGTATTGTAAGCGTAAGCAGGTAGGCGCTATAATTGTAAAGGATCGAATGATTATTTCTGATGGTTACAACGGTACACCATCTGGGTTTGAAAATTGCTGTGAAGATGAAGAAGGGTTGACGCGTTGGGATGTTTTGCATGCTGAGGCAAATGCAATTTTAAAAGTAGCCAGGTCAACACAATCCTGTGAAGGTGCGACTTTATATATTACACTTTCACCATGCAAAGAATGCAGCAAGTTAATACATCAGTCAGGAATAAAAAGAGTGGTGTATCAAAATGGATATCGTGATGATTCCGGAATCCAGTTTTTATTGAAAGCAGGCGTAGAGGTAGAGCATATTCCTGTTTTAGAAGAATAATGAAATTCAATTCAAAATATTTGCCAATCGTTATCGGAGCAACTTTTGCTCTTGGAACTGTTCTCGGAAGCCTCATGAATGCTCCCGTAGAGGATACTCTTTTGGCTAAAAATTATTCAAAAACCAAACTGAATAAACTGATTGATTTTATCAATAATGAATATGTGGATAGTGTTAATACAGATTCGATTGTAAATCTGACAGTAGATAATATTTTGTCCAAACTAGATCCGCATTCTGTTTATATTCCGCCAAGTGAACAAGCTGAAGTTGCCGAAAGCATGAGAGGTGATTTTGTAGGTGTCGGAATTAATTTTTACATGTATAAAGATTCTGTTGCGATTATAAAGCCTGTTGAAAACGGCCCTTCGGCGAAAGCCGGAATAAAATCAGGGGACCGAATTTTATATGCCGGAAAAACGAAATTGTATGGAAGAAAACTTCCTTCTGATAGTTTGTTTTCTAAATTAAAAGGAATAAAAGGTTCTGAAATAGAATTGACGGTTTTTAGAAAATCGGAACAAAAGAAATTGAAGTTTAAAATCAAAAGAGATGTTATTCCGCTAAAAAGTGTAGATGCCTCTTTGTTGCTTGATAATAAAACAGGTTATATTAAAATCAATCGTTTTGCAGAGACTACTTATGATGAGTTCAAAGTTGGTTTGACAAGATTAAAGCAAAAAGGAATCCAGTCGCTGGTAATAGATCTTCGGGATAACGGCGGTGGCTATATGGAAGAAGCTGTGGCTATTGCCGATGAGTTTTTGAAAGACAAACAACTAATCGTTTTTACCAAAAATAAAAATGGCACTACTGAAAAAACATACGCAACCAAAAGCGGAAGTTTTGAATCCGGAAAAGTTACCGTTTTGATTAATGAAAATAGTGCCTCAGCAAGCGAGATTCTGGCAGGTGCTATTCAGGATAATGACCGCGGAACAATTGTTGGACGTCGTTCTTTTGGAAAAGGTCTGGTACAGCGGGAAATGGATTTTAACGACGGTTCGGCGGTTCGATTAACAATTGCAAGATATTATACGCCAACCGGGAGATCAATTCAAAAGCCATACGCCAAAGGCAACGAAGAATATTATAAAGAATCGGAGGCGAGAATAAAATCAGGGGAATTATATGCGAAAGACAGTATAAAAGTGGCTGACTCTTTAAAATTCAAAACTCCAAAAGGAAAGATTGTATACGGCGGAGGCGGAATCGTTCCGGATGTTTTTGTTCCAATGGAAGCAGAACACGGTAATGAAAATGTGGCTTATCTGATGCAAACAGGAATCGTAGGTCATTTTATTTTTGAAGAGTTAGACAAAAACAGAAATGCTTTTGCTGGACTTCATTTTAATGCCTTTTTGGATAAGATGAAAAAATCGGATACCTATTTTAAAAAGTTCAAGAACTACATTTTCATGACAGGTTTAGATCTCAAATTAGATAAAACCAAAACTTTAGTCAATCGTTACATCACTGCCGAATTTGCCCGACAATTATATGGTGAATTGTATTATTACGATGTAATCCTGAAAGAAGATGCGATGATTAAAACAGTCCTGAACCCAAAGAAATAATCTTTAATTTTTTTGAAATGAAAACAGAAACCGTTGTAAATGCAGAAATAGAACTTTTGACTGCCATTAAAAATACTGATGTTCCGGTTTTGGAAAAGATGTTGCATGACGACTTGCTGTTCAATTTACCCGACGGAAATACCATTACCAAAGAATTTGATTTAAATTCATATCGTTCAGGTAGACTGAAAGTCGATTCACTTGAAGCTTCAGATCAAATTATAAACATAATTGATGATACGGCTGTGGTTACAGTAATAATTTCTTTAAAAGGGGCATTTGATAATAATCCTGTAAATGGCGCCTTTCGTTATATCAGGGTCTGGAAACAATTCGGCGAAAGCCTTAAAGTAATTGCCGGAAGTTGTATCGCTCTGCAATAATTAGAAAAAAAATATGAAAAATCTAAAAAAAATAAGTTTCTTAATACTGTTAATGACTTTTATATTTTCTTGTGCAACTATGAAAGAAAATAATACTGTTTCAGGGAAAGTTGATTTGATAGAATCAGGGAAAGACGGCTACATGGCTAAAATTACTACTGATGCAAAGGAAGTTTATTTTGCGACCATCAGTATTGTAAACGTAGGCGGGCCTCAAAATTACAAGCAATTAAAAATTGGTGATGAGGTTTCGTTAAAAGGTGAAATCTGGAAAACAGATGACGAGAAACATATTAAAGTGCAAGAGATTGTATCGGTTAAGTAAAAATTTAAAGCATATAAGCCATATAAATTCATTTAATCTGTGTGTAAAGCATAATTAACTTATATGACTTATATGGTTTAATGATTTTACCGAATACTATCGTGAGCATGAGTCTGCACGCCATTGTTCCATAAAGTAAGAATATCTGTAGCAACAGCGGCACCACTTCCGGCAGCAATAGCCAATTGGCTTCTCCAGCCTGCCAGAGTTCCAATAACATAAATTCCATCGGCTACTTTATGGTCGTCATTTTTAAGTTGGATGCGCTGTTTTTCGGGTAAAGCTTTTTTGTGTGGTTCAACATATTGCATCAAACCTTTGATGTCGAAAGTATTGGCAGAGCCAATTCCGATAACGAGGTTTCTTGTTTGGTAAGAGTTTTTGTTTGTAACCACAGTAAATTCAGGATAAGAACCTTCTATTTTGATTACTTTCTCATTTGCAATCTGAGTAATATGTGGATAAGTCATAGCTAAATCCTGTGTGCTTTCTATAAGCAACTCCGAACCTAATTTACCCGGTTTTATGCCATAAGCATTATAGAAAATAGCTTCTTGTAACGAAGAATTTTTTTGATGTGTAAAAATTCCGATTTTTTTATCGGTTACAAAAGCTTTGTTTTTGGCAGATCCTAAAACCAGAGCACATGACATGCCGGAAACGCCGCCCCCAACAATTAAAACGTCAAACATATTATCTTCCGTTTGTTTTTTCTTCTATACTTTTTGAAATTCTAAAAATCAAAAGAATCAAAACGGCGCAGAACGAAGCAGCAATTCCAATTAAAGCTACTGCGCTATCTCCCTGAAAAGGATTTTGGAAGTCAAGCTGCGTAATATTAAAAATAATTAAAGCTAATGCCAAAAGCACTAAGATGGAAGTGAAAATTTTCATAAGGCTGTTTGTTTGTCTAAAATAATAAAGAATAGCATTTGGATGAAAAACCTTTGGGCTGTATTTTAGAATTTTATGGAGCAAATTTATAAAAATATCCTTTAGACGAACAAACCTTTAACATTAGCTGCGAATAATTTAACAGCTATTGCTAAAAGAATTACTCCAAATGTCTTGCGAACCACACCAAGCCCGTTTTCTCCTAATAAAGTTTCAATTTTTTTGGATGATTTTAAAACAATATATACCAGGATAATATTTAATAAAATTGCAATAATGATGTTAATAGTGTGAAATTGAGATCGTAATGAAAGTAAAGTAGTCATGGTTCCTGCCCCGGCAATTAACGGAAAAGCCAACGGAACAATAGACGCCGATCCGGGTGCTTCGTCACGGTAAATACGAATTCCTAAAATCATTTCCAGGGCTAGGAAGAATAATACGAATGAACCTGCAACTGCAAACGAATGTACATCAATACCAATAAGATTAAGTAATCCTTCGCCAACAAAAAGAAAAACAATCATAATCATTCCCGCAACAAACGAAGCTTTCTCTGATTCGATATGTCCTACTTTTGCTCTTAAATTTACGATAATCGGAATAGAACCCACAATGTCAATTACGGCAAAAAGCACCATCCCAACGGTAATAATTTCTTTAAAGTCAATTTCTAACATATTACTTTTCATTTTAAGGGTTTAAAATTTTTGCAAAGGTAGAGAATAAAGATACGGGTTTTTTAGATGTGATAATTTTTTGTTATAAAAACACGTTTAAATGATTGAAAAAGTAATATTTGTAACAATTAATGGTTTTGCCACAGAGATTCACAAAGTTTTCCGCAGAGTTTTGATTTTTTTAGAGTAGGCAAAGTTTTTGAGTTTAAACTTTCGCAAAGTATAATAAATCTTTGTGGATCTCTGTGAAAAACTTTGTGAATCTCTGTGGTAGATTTATGCGGTAAAATCTAACCAAAATACGCAGTAAAATTTAATCCCATTTCATCTGTTTTCTTTAACTATCTTTGCACTTTATAAATAACAGTACTTTATTATCATGTTTCAATTAGGGAAAACCATTATTTCAGAAGATATTCTTGAAAAAGAATTTGTGTGCAACTTGTCAGCTTGTAAAGGAGCTTGCTGTGTTGACGGAGATGCAGGTGCGCCTTTAAACGAAGCAGAAACTAAAATCCTGGAAGAGATTTATCCAAAAGTAAAACCTTTTTTGCGCAAGGAAGGAATTGCTGCAATCGAAGCGCAGGGAACCTGGGTAAAAGGGACCGATGGTGATCTTGAAACGCCATTAATCGATAATAAAGATTGTGCATATGTGATTTTTGACGGCAAAACAGCACTTTGTGGAATCGAACAAGCTTATAATCAGGGAATCGTTGACTGGAAAAAACCAGTTTCCTGTCATTTATATCCAATCCGTGTAAAAGACTTTACAGAGTTCGCTGCAGTGAATTATGATAAATGGGATATTTGTGACGATGCCTGTTCTTTAGGTAAGGAATTAGAAGTTCCGGTTTATAAATTTGTCAAAGAAGCCCTGATTCGCCGTTTTGGAGAAGACTGGTATCTGGAGCTGGAAAAAGTAGCAGAAGAGCTCAAAAAATCCTAAAAAATAAGTGTTATAATTACATCTTTTTTAGAATCTATTTTAACTCAAAAAATAAAGTTTTAACTCAAAAAAAAACTTTTTGAAAACAATTAATATTTCTTGCTTTTTATTCTAAAAAGTCTATATTTTACAAGGGGTTTAGGTATAGTTAACTTTATTAAATACCTCATTTACAAATGTTTAATTATTGTCTGAAAAGTATCTCATTTTAATGCGTTGTTAAAAACTACATCGAATTGTGAATAAGTTTGGCTTTCATTTTTGGCTACAAATGACAATCTTTGTAATCGTTCTGAATAAGAAAAAATTCAGCATAAAAATTAAATAAAACTGTCATGTCACAAGTCGAACCAATATTACAAGAAAATAAGAATCGTTTTGTTATTTTTCCAATTAAACATCATGATATTTGGGAATGGTATAAAAAAATGGAAGCTAGCTTCTGGACTGCTGAAGAAATCGATTTGCATCAGGACTTGACAGATTGGAACAATAAACTAAGTGATGACGAAAGATATTTTATCAAACACATTTTAGCATTCTTTGCTGCTTCTGATGGAATCGTTAATGAAAATCTTGCTGAAAACTTTGTAAACGAAGTGCAGTATGCAGAGGCAAAATTTTTCTATGGTTTTCAGATCATGATGGAAAACATTCATAGTGAAACTTATTCTTTATTAATTGATACGTACGTTAAGGATGAAGCAGAAAAAGCAGAGTTATTCAATGCTTTGGAAGTTTTTCCTGCCATTAAGAAAAAAGCGGACTGGGCTTTAAAATGGATTGAATCTGATTCGTTTGCAGAAAGATTAATTGCTTTTGCAGCAGTTGAAGGAATTTTCTTTTCTGGTGCATTCTGTTCTATTTATTGGTTGAAAAAACGTGGTTTGATGCCAGGTTTGACTTTTTCTAACGAATTAATTTCGCGTGACGAAGGCGTACATTGTGACTTTGCTGTACACTTGCACAATCATCACCTGATCAACAAAGTGCCAAAAGACAGAATTAAGGAAATCATCGTTGATGCCTTGGATATCGAGAGAGAATTTGTTACAGAATCTCTTCCGGTTAGTTTGATTGGAATGAATGCTGCTTTAATGACACAATATTTAGAATTTGTTGCAGACAGATTATTAGTAGAGTTAGGTTGCGAACGTGTGTATGGATCAGCGAATCCATTTGATTTCATGGACATGATTTCTCTTCAGGGAAAAACCAATTTCTTTGAAAAACGTGTTGCCGAATATCAAAAATCAGGCGTGATGAACACAGATAGTGATGCTCAGAAAATTTCATTTGACGCAGATTTTTAGACAAAAATATTTTAGTGTTTTTGCCTCAAATAAACACTAATTTAACAATACAATTTACAACAATACAATTTTAGAATCTCTTTTCCCAAATCGAAGATTCAATAATTTTCAACACATTTTCGGTCTGATTTCAGATTGGAATAGGGTAGCTATTGAGAATGCTGTAATTCTCAAAAAATAATTTAAAAATACGCAATGTTTAAGTACTGGAATTCGTTTTCTAGTGTCTTTACACTTTTTCAAAAACTAAAAATAGTAAGCTTATGTATGTAGTAAAAAGAGATGGCCACAAGGAGCCGGTAATGTTTGATAAGATTACAGAGAGAATCAAAAAATTGTGTTACGGGCTTAATGAGCTTGTAGATCCTGTTAAGGTAGCCATGAGAGTTATCGAAGGATTGTATGACGGAGTTTCTACATCTGAACTAGATAATCTTGCGGCAGAAACTGCAGCTTCTATGACTATTGCACATCCTGATTATGCTCAATTGGCAGCTCGTGTGGCAATTTCAAACCTACATTCGAATACTAAAAAGTCTTTCTCAGAAACGATGAAAGATATGTATCACTATGTAAATCCAAGAAATGGACAAGACGCTCCATTGCTTTCGGATGAAGTATTTAAAGTGATTCAGGAAAATGCAGCTTTCTTAGATTCTCATATCATTTATACAAGAGATTTCAATTACGATTATTTCGGATTTAAAACTTTGGAGCGTTCGTATTTGTTGAAAATCAACGGAAAAATTGTTGAAAGACCACAGCATATGCTGATGCGTGTTTCGGTTGGTATTCACTTAGATGATTTAAAATCAGTAATTGAAACTTACGATTTAATGTCTAAAAAGTTCTTTACGCATGCAACGCCAACTTTGTTCAATGCGGGAACTCCAAAACCTCAGATGTCTTCTTGTTTCCTTTTAGCAATGCAGGATGACAGTATTGATGGTATTTATGACACCTTAAAACAAACGGCTAAAATCTCGCAATCAGCAGGAGGAATCGGTCTTTCTATTCATAACGTTCGTGCGACAGGATCCTACATCCGTGGTACAAACGGAACTTCAAACGGAATCGTTCCGATGTTGAGAGTTTTTAATGATACGGCTCGGTATGTAGATCAGGGTGGTGGAAAACGTAAAGGAAGTTTTGCGATTTACATCGAAACCTGGCATGCTGATATCTTTGATTTCTTAGACTTAAAGAAGAATACAGGAAAAGAAGAAATGCGTGCAAGAGATTTATTCTTTGCCATGTGGACATCGGATTTATTCATGAAACGTGTTCAGGAAGATGCTAGCTGGACTTTAATGTGTCCAAATGAATGTCCTGGATTATACGATGTTTACGGAGAAGAATTCGAAGCCTTGTATTTGGATTATGAATTTAGAGGAAAAGGTAGAAAAACCATCCGTGCACGTGAATTATGGGAGAAAATCCTGGAATCACAAATCGAAACCGGAACACCGTATATGTTGTACAAAGATGCAGTAAACCGTAAATCGAACCACAAGAACTTAGGAACAATTCGTTCATCAAACTTGTGTACTGAGATTATGGAGTATACTTCTAAAGATGAAATCGCGGTTTGTAACCTGGCTTCTATTTCGTTGCCGATGTTTGTTGAAAACGGAAAATTTGATCACGAAGCGCTTTACAATGTTACCAAACGTGTAACCCGCAACCTGAACAAAGTAATCGACAGAAACTACTATCCGGTAAAAGAAGCTGAAAACTCAAACATGCGTCACCGTCCGGTTGGATTGGGAGTGCAAGGTTTGGCAGATGCTTTCATCATGTTGCGTATGCCGTTTACAAGTGATGAAGCTAAAAAATTAAATCAGGAAATTTTCGAAACTTTATACTTCGCAGCCGTAACCGCTTCTATGGAAATGGCAAAAGAAGAAGGACCATATTCTACTTTTGAAGGGTCTCCAATGTCTAAAGGAGAATTTCAATATAATATGTGGGGAATGAAGGATGAAGAATTATCTGGCCGTTGGGACTGGGCTTCCTTAAGAAAAGAAGTGGTAGAGCACGGAGTTCGTAACTCACTATTAGTTGCGCCAATGCCGACTGCTTCGACTTCACAAATATTAGGAAACAACGAAGCTTTCGAACCGTATACATCAAACATTTACACACGTCGTGTATTGTCAGGAGAATTTATCGTAGTCAACAAACACTTGCTTCATGATTTAGTAGAAAGAGGTTTGTGGAACGAAACTTTGAAACAAGAAATTATGCGTCATAACGGATCAGTTCAAAATATTGATGTGATTCCGCAAGACTTAAAAGAACTATACAAAACAGTTTGGGAAATGTCAATGAAAGACATTATCGATATGTCACGCCAAAGAGGTTATTTCATTGACCAATCGCAATCATTGAACTTGTTCATGCAGGATGCTAATTATTCTAAACTAACATCAATGCACTTCTACGCCTGGCAGTCAGGTTTGAAGACCGGAATGTATTACCTAAGAACAAAATCTGCAGTTGATGCGATTAAGTTTACATTGAACAACGATAAAAAAGAAGAAACTACTCCAGCTTTAGTTGCAGATACTGAAGAAATCAATATTGAGGAATACAAAGCGATGTTGCTAAAAGCACAAGCTGCGGGTCCTGAGGATTGTGAGATGTGTGGTTCTTAATTTTTTAAGAATAAAGAATAAAGGATTGTCCTTAGTAATAGAAAGCAGTTATTGTAATGATAGCTGCTTTTTTTTGCTCATTATTTTAACGTAACAAGATGGCGTAAATAGAAACCATAAACCTGACAATTATCAGGTTTAGAGAAAATGTTTTTTTTAATCTTTGTTTTTATTTTAATTGAAAACAAATGACAAACAAATCTTTACACACTTTTCATATTCCAGTAATGGGACTCGCTTATACTATTGACAGTCCAATTAGGGTGGCACAATACGGCATTTCATCTGTAATTTCGATTGCTGATGATGATTTGATAGAGAAAATGCGTAATTTTTACAGCACTAAATTTAACCTTCCGTATGAAGAAATAACTCAAAAATTTCATGATTATCGAGCCGAAAGAATTACTTCTTATTTAAATTTAGTCGATAAAATCGTTAAAGAGAAATTCGAAAGTTTTAAAACAGAAATTGCCGAAAGCAAAATCGCCCTAGAAAATTTCATTGCAATGTTGCCGAATACTTCCCACATCAAAAAAGGTTTTCAAAATTTACTTGAAGACGGAATCTCTTTCAAAGAAAATATTCAAAATTATATTGAATCGCATCTTTTCCCGGGAGAAATTGATGTAAACATCATGACAAAATTAGATAAAGATAATTTCGCCAAAAACAAGCCCCTTCCTATTGAATTTAATGACGCACACGCCGCTTTTAGAGGTTTTGCCAACAGCAATCTTGAGTCTTCGGTTGTATTATCGGCGGGAATGAATCCGAGACTTTACAGCTATTTTGAAAATTTCAGCGATTTTTTCCCTGATGAAAAGAATCAACTTAGAAAGAAAATCATTTTAAAGGTGAGTGACTTTCGGTCTGCGATGATTCAGGGTAATTTTTTAGCCAAAAAAGGACTTTGGGTTTCTGAATACCGAATTGAATCAGGCTTAAATTGTGGAGGTCATGCTTTTGCTACAGACGGACTTTTATTAGGAACAATTCTGGAAGAGTTCAAACAGAAAAAAGAACAATTAATTCAGTCTGCTCATGAATTGATGATAAAAGCACTGCGACAGAAAAATGCTACTTTTCCTGACCAGCCTTTAGATTTAAAAATTACAGTTCAGGGTGGTGTGGGAACAGCTGAAGAACATGAATTTTTATTGAATACCTACAATGTTGATTCTGTGGGCTGGGGCTCACCTTTTTTATTAGTTTCTGAAGCTACTTGTGTCGATCATGAAACCCGAAATTTGTTGATAAACGCCAACGAGGAAGACTTTTATTTAAGTCATATTTCACCTTTAGGAGTTCCGTTTAATACTTTAAAAGGAACTACAAATGAAATTTTGAAGCAAAAACGAATTCAGGAAAATAAAGCCGGAAGTTCCTGTCCGAAAAAATTTCTGGCATTAAGTAAAGAATATGATATGCATGGAATCTGTACCGCTTCAAAAAAATATCAGGATCTTAAATTAGCTGAATTAGAAAATATAAAAGATTCGCTTTCATCAGAAGCTTACGAAAAAAGCAAAATCAAAATCACTGAGAAGTCTTGTTTGTGTGTTGGCCTTGCAAATTCATCGTATATAGAAAATGATATCAGGATAAAAGGTCAGTCACAAGGAGTTGTAATTTGTCCCGGACCCAATATGGCTTATTTTGATCAGGAAGTTTCTTTAAAAGATATGCTGCAGCATATTTACGGCAATAAATCGGTTTTGAGAACTGCAAATCGCCCTAATATGTTCGTCAAGGAGTTAAAGATGTATATTGATTATTTTAGAAATGAAATTGAAAATATTTCTGAACAAATGACAACTTCGCAGCTTAAAAAATGGAATACATTTAAAGCTAATCTTTTTGATGGAATTGTTTATTATCAAAATTTATTAAATTCAACATCTTATTTTAAAAATGAAACAGCTCAAATAAAACAACAGTTTGAATTTTATAAAAAAGCATTGGCTGAAATTAAAATTTAAGACTAAAAAAACCCGACAGATTTTAAAACTGTCGGGTTTGCTATTTGATAAGATTAAATCTATTCTTTTTTCTTTTTTTCGCTATCAATAATAGCTCCTGTTCCGGCTCCAACACCAGCTCCTGCCAAACCACCAATAATAGCACCTTCGCCTTTTTTCTTACTGACTGCAGCTCCGGTTATTGCTCCGACTCCGGCACCAATTACAGCACCTTTTGCAGTAGAACTCCAGCCTTTCTTTTTCGTGGTTGTAGTTGTAGTTGCAGTACCATTATTTGCCTGTTGGTGTACAACTACCACTTTTTGTTCTTCAGCTTTTTGCTGTTCCTCCTGCAATTTAGCCATTTCAGTTTTCATTGAATCAATGACTCTTTGCTTGTTAATTTCAACTTTCATTGAATCAATACTGGCCTGTTTAGCTTTATCAATGTCAGCCTTTCCCTGGTTTTGACAAGAAAGAATAGTTAAGGCTAATAATAAAGAATATAATGCTTTCATGGTTGTGGTTTTAAATAATTATACCACAAAGTAAAGCACAACATTTTTGGATATGTTACATGATTTGTCTGTAATTTTACAGAATTAAATGAATTGCATTATTTTTTTCCTAAAATTCCTTTTTTTAAAATCTGCCCGAAATCGTACATATCTTCAAAAGAACAATACAAAGGAACTGGTGCCAGGCGAATCACGTTAGGTTCACGCCAGTCTGTAATCACTCCGTTTTTCATTAGATAATCGAACAGGCTTCTTCCTTCACCATGTAAAAAAACAGATAATTGAGAAGCTCTTTCTTCAGGGTTTGAAGGGGTAATAATTTCGAAACTACTATCGACTTCCTTATCGATTTCCTCAAGTATAAATTCTAAGTAGGAGGTAATTTTATCTCTTTTAGCGATTAAAGCATCCATTCCGACTTCAGCGAACATTTCTATAGAAGCCAAATAAGGTGCTAACGAAAGTACGGGCAAATTACTAATTTGCCAGCCTCCTGCACCATTAACAGGGTCAAAATTAGGCTCCATTTTAAAACGGCGTTCTTTGTTATGTCCCCACCAGCCTGCAAATCTTGGTAAATCGGCATTATGATGTTTTTCGTGTACAAAACAGCCGGAAGCATTTCCTGGCCCTGAATTCATGTATTTATAACTGCACCAGGCAGCAAAATCAACATTCCAGTCATGAAGTTCTAATTTGATATTTCCGGCAGCGTGTGCTAAATCCCAACCAACTTTTGCTCCTGCTTTTTGTCCGGCAGCAGTAATGGTTTTAATATCGAAAACCTGTCCGGTATAATAATTTACTCCGCCAATTAAAACCAAAGCCAGTTCATCACCAACTTCCTCAATTTTAGCCAAAACATCTTCAAGACGAATATTATGCTCCCCCTCACGACGCTTGATTTCTACAATAGCATCTTCCGGTTTATAGCCATGAAAATTTACCTGGCTCTGAAACATATACTGATCTGAAGGAAATGCTTTTTCTTCGCAGATAATTTTATAACGGGTTGCTGTTGGCTGATAAAATGAAACCATCAGCAAATGCAGGTTTACTGTCAAAGTATTCATTACCGTAACTTCTGAAGGCAGAGCACCAACAATTTTACTCAAAGGTTCCGGGAATCTTTCCTGATAATCCCACCATGGTTTTTCAGCATAAAAATGGCCTTCTACCGCAAGATTTGCCCAGTCATTCATTATTTCATCAATATAGGATTTGGTTCTTTTAGGCTGTAATCCTAAAGAGTTTCCTGTAAAGTAAATAACACGTTTGTCATTTACTTTGGGAAAAATAAACTGATCCTGATACTGATTTAAAACGTCTTGTGAGTCTAGCTGTTTAGCGAATTCGCGTGTATTCTGAAAATTCATTGGTTTTGTTTTGTGAAGTAAAAATAACAAAAAATGGTCTAAAGAGTTGGTTTTTGTTTCAGGTTTCAAGTTTCAGGTTCTTGAGTTACTAAAAAAAATCTGCTGATGAAAAAACGGATTTCACTTTGATATTGAAATTTGAAATTGAAGCTGACTTGCGTTAGGGATAGAAATGGAAAGCTTTTGCGATCAAAACCTTAGTAATACTGCAACGAGGAAGCGACCAACGGAAGCTCCCGCAGTGCTTGTATTACTTGGTTTTTATTGCAAAACTTGAAATGAATAGCCCGTAATACGCCCAAATTGAAATAAAAAAACCCGTCATTGCTGACAGGTTTCTTAAATATATATGTTTTTCAGATTAGATGATTAACATTGCATCTCCGTAAGAATAAAATTTGTATCCTTCTTTGATTGCTTCATCGTAAGCTTTTTTCATTAAATCATGTCCACAAAAAGCTGAAATCATCATTAATAATGTTGATTTTGGTGTGTGGAAATTAGTGATCATACAATTTGCAATACTAAAATCATGAGGAGGAAAAATGAATTTATTTGTCCAGCCTTCGTAAGGATTTAAAGTGCTTTGTGATGATACAGAACTTTCAATAGCACGCATTGAAGTTGTTCCAACCGCACAGATACGTTTTTTCTTCACTTTTGCTTCATTCACAATATCACAGGCATCCTGTTTGATGATCAATTCTTCAGAATCCATTTTGTGTTTCGATAAGTCTTCAACCTCAACCGGATTGAAAGTTCCAAGACCAACGTGAAGTGTTACTTCAGCAAAATTAACTCCTTTGATTTCCAGTTTTTTCAAAAGGTGTTTTGAGAAGTGTAAACCTGCAGTTGGTGCCGCTACAGCTCCTTCTTCTTTTGCATAAATAGTCTGGTATCTTTCTGCATCTTCGGGAGTTACCTCACGGCTGATGTATTTTGGGATTGGAGTTTCTCCAAGTTCTGTCAGTTTATTTCTGAATTCTTCATAAGAACCGTCATATAAAAAACGTAATGTTCTACCACGAGAAGTCGTATTATCAATTACCTCAGCCACTAACGAATCGTCATCACCAAAATAAAGTTTGTTTCCGATACGGATTTTACGAGCCGGATCAACCAAAACATCCCAAAGACGTTGTTCTGAATTTAATTCTCTCAATAAGAAAACTTCAATTCTTGCTCCTGTTTTTTCTTTGTTTCCGTACAAACGTGCAGGGAAAACTTTTGTATTGTTAAGTATCAAAACGTCTCCGTCATCAAAATAATTGATAACATCTTTAAACATTTTATGTTCTATAGTTTGTTTTTTACGGTCGATTACCATTAAACGAGACTCATCTCTGTTTTCTGCCGGGAATTCTGCTAAAAGTTCTTTTGGTAAATTGAAACTGAAGTGTGATAATTTCATATTTGAATGTTGATTTTAAAATGTAGCTTTTAGATTTTGTATCTAAAATTGTAAATCGTGTGCAAATATACGATTGTGAGACAGGCGTTGTCAAGTGTTTTGCTGTTTATTTTTAAAAGTCGTTGATTTAGTGGCGTTTCGACAACATCGAAAAAACGTTTTTTCCACCATATAAGTGATATAAGTTCTTTTAAGTTTGATTATTAAAATTGTAAACGTCATTATTTGGCTAAAGCCGAAAAATTAATCGCATAAAAAAACCTCCAGTTGAAACTGGAGGCTATTCAAATTATGCTCATTTTATTTTAATGAACTTATATCACTTATATGGTTAAAAATTTTACAGTTCTGAAATTTCAAAGTTTAATTCTTTTAAATCATTCCAGAAATCCGGGTATGATTTTGAAACCACTTCAGCATTTTCGATAATAATAGGCACTTTTAGTGCTAAAGGAGCAAATGCCATCGCCATACGGTGATCGTTATAAGTCGCAATTTTTACATTATGATTAATCGTATCAGAAAGTCCTAAAGTTAAACTATCATTTGTTACCGAAATATTGGCTCCTAATTTTGTCAATTCGATTCGAAGCGCTTCAAGTCGGTCTGTTTCTTTGATTTTTAAAGTATGAAGACCGGTTAAATGACAGCCAATTCCTAAACCTAAACAAGTAACGACAATAGTTTGTGCAATATCTGGGGTGTTATTCAGATCAAAATTTACTGTTTCAAATTTAAAATCAGGCTGTTTCACCAATGTCATTTTATTTCCTTCGAAAGTAGTTTTGACACCCATTTTTTCATAAATAGAAATCAAAGCAGAATCTCCCTGCAAACTATTTTCTTTATAACTGCTCAAAGTAATAGATGCTGTATCTGCCAAAGCAACCAAACTAAAAAAGTATGAAGCTGAACTCCAGTCAGATTCTACTACCATTTCTTTTGAAGCAACAGCTTCTTTTGGATAAACCTTAATTACATTTCCTTCAAAACTGGTTTGAATATCCAAATCTTTAAGCAAAGCCAAAGTCATTTTGATATATGGAATAGAAGTGATTTCGCCTTCTAAAGTTAACTCTAAACCATTTTCTAATTTTGAAGCGATCAATAAAAGAGCCGAAATATACTGACTGCTGACATTTGCAGCCAAACTTACTTTTGAAGCCGTAACTTTTTTCCCCTTGATTCTTATTGGAGGATATCCTTCTTCTTTTTCATATGAAATTTCAACACCTAATTGAGCCAAAGCTTCCACCAAAATTTTTATAGGACGTTCCTGCATTCTGCTTGAGCCTGTCATTACTACTTCGCGTCCTTGATTTACAGCAAAATAAGCGGTTAAAAAACGCATTGCAGTTCCTGCATGATGAATATCTACAATCTCGTCATTTCCGATTAAAGCTTTTTGCATTACCTCACTGTCATCAGAATTGGAAGTATTGGAAAGCGTAATGTTTGGGAAAAGAGCTTTTAACAGCAATAACCGATTTGTTTCGCTTTTAGATCCTGTGACCGCAATTTGACCTTGTAAATTATGTTGAGTTGTCTGAAGAAGTAAATTCATTATTGGGTAATTAAATTATGCGTTTTGGCAAATTTATTTTAAATAAAGCACACTCCAAAACTTTGCTGTGACTTATCACATTATTTTAATTTATCGTTGTTTTTGTGACGGTCTTTATCCCTAACCGACTTTAAATCCATTTTTTTATCAAAAGCGGCCTGCAAATCGATACCAGTTTGATTGGCCAGACATAAAACCACAAAAACAACATCGGCCAGTTCTTCGCCTAAATCTTTGTTTTTATCACTTTCTTTTTCAGATTGCTCTCCGTATCTGCGAGCGATAATTCGTGCAACTTCGCCTACTTCTTCTGTAAGCTGGGCCATGTTTGTTAATTCGTTAAAATAGCGGACACCGTGTTCTTTTATCCAGGTGTCAACGTCTAATTGTGCATTTTTTAAATCCATTGTTATGTTTTTTTAAGAACAATTTTCTCGTTTTGGCTGGCAATCATTTTCTGAAAAATTTCTTTTATTCCATTATACTCGTCTGGTGCAAAAATAGTATTGTTAATCTCTTTTAAACAACTAATTTGAATTTTGTTTCCTTCATTAGAAAAGTTCATGATATAAATTATATTTTTATCCTCTGTAGCAATTTTAATGGGAGTTGGCATTGATTCTAAAATATAACCTTCGGGAATTTCAACAATGATATTATATTTAACCTGATTTTTATATCCAAAATAAATCGGCATTTGTCTTTGTTCCTGATTAAAAGGATTTTTACTTCTGGTAAAGAAAAGTAATGGATTTACATAAATTTTTCCGCTAATAATATCAAATTGATTGTTTGATGTAAATGAAAAAGTTTCTAAAATTGGGTCTTTAAAATTAGATTTTTTATTTTCTATATGATAATTTGAAATGCTAATATTACCTAAGTCTCTTTCAAACTTTTCCAGATAATTTTCTTCACTTATATTGTTTTCAACCCTAAATTGATAAGCATCATAATCTGTTCGCTGAATCCGTACTTTCCCATTTATTCTGCCTTTCGCATCAATAGCGACCATCAAATTAAAATTTTCTTTTGATAGATTTGAAGGCAATAATTCAATCTCTTCAGAAGTTCCGTCAATTTTGATAAGCCTTCCTTTCCAATTTAAAATGTTTAATGGTAAAATATTTGGAGATGTAAACTTATGGGAAGCATCTAACAAAATGCGTTTTCCTTCAATCTCAGCAGCTGCAATGACATAATTGAATCCTGTTCGGGTTGGATAAACAGGAATACCATTTTCAACAGTACTTACTAATACCGGATTTGCCTCAATACCAGCTAATTTCAGCATATTGATTAAAATAAAATTAATTTCGGCTACATTTCCTGTTTGATTTTTATAAGCTTCTACGATTCCTTTATCTGTATAATAATCGTTCTTTTCGTTCCAATTCATTTTATTCTGGACAAATTTGAAAATGATATTTAATCTTTCGTCCATGGATTCAACATTTATTAATATACGCCTTAAATCTTCCAGTAAGAATGGCTTTTCATTGAGTTGTTTCCCAAAATTTTCATTTTTAAAAATAGTAGTAGCAACACCCTCCCAGGTCATGGCATAATCTTTAACAGACAGTTCTGGCAAACGAACTCTTTCAAGCTCTTGTCTTATAGAAATTCTGTAATTTTCAATATTATCAATATAAGGTTCATGTAAGAGTGCTGGAATCTCTTTGCCTGAATAAACTGCCTCTATTTGTTTATATGTAAACGAAGTGGATTGATTGAACTGATTTTCAAAACTCTGACTTCCCGAAGTAATTTTAGAGTCGGATGTAATTTCTTGATATCCAATCAATATCGGCTTATAGATGTAGAATTCGGGAATTGCTGTTTTGTATTGAAAATAATTTACAGGAATATCATATTGGCATTGAAAATCAGGAAACTCAACAATGTTTTCAGATTTTAAAATATATTTAAATTCTATAATTGAACCCACTTTTACATTAGGGAATGTTATTGTTTTTTCGCTCCAGTATTTGTTTACATTACTTTTGAAAGTTCCCTGACCATCCAATTTGGTTTTTACAATGCTTCCGTTTTCAAGATTATACGTAAGTGCATTAGAAAATTCCAATTGATCTTTGTTCATGTTTTCATATCCAACATAGTACCTTACTTTTTGATTGGCCCAGCTCAAACCTTCTTTCTTATAAATCTTTATTTTATACTCATAAACATGATTTGCTGTAAAACCAGTTTTTATATTATAAGTAAAAAAGGTTTTGGCTTTCTTGAATAATATAGTTGCAGAAGCCGTTGTATCTTTTGGATTAAATTTTTCTTCCAATTCACTAATAGTTACTTTGCCCAGCTCATAATTTTGAGCTTTGGTTTTCATAGAAGTAAAAATTAATACTATTGAAATAATTATTGTTCGTAATGTCATTTTTTAGATTCTTTTCAAAACAATTTTTTCTGTTTCTTTTGCAATCATGGCTTTATAATATTCCTTCAGCATTTCGTATTGTTGCGTTGAGACAATAGCGTTATTAATTTGATGGGAAATAATCATTTGAAGCGTATTTTCGTTAGCAGCTATATTAAATTTGAAAGAACCTAAATTATCTTCCATGCTCATTGCAGCAGGTGCAGGAAGTGTTTCAACTGTAAATCCATCCGGAATTTTAATTGTAATGTTATACTTATCCAGAAAAGGAAATCCAAAATCAACCGGATACTCTCTTGTTTCCTGATTAAAAGGATTTTTTTCATTAGTGAAAAATAACATCGGGGACACATAGATTTTTCCTCCTATTACTTCACATAAATTATTTCCTGTAAAAGAATACGTTTCTATGATTGGTTTCAAGATATCTATTTCGTCTGTCTTTGAATAATCGCTGATTTCTATTTTGTTATTTTCATTTTCGAGTTTTTCCAGATATTCATCTTCTTTGATACTAAAAATATTCTCTCTGGTAATCATGGCATTGTAATCTGTGCACTGTCTTTTTGCTTTTCCTGCAATTTTTCCATCTGCATCAATGCTATAACTCATAAAAACAATATCATTTGATGCTTTTTTAGGCATTAAGTCGATTTCTTCTGAGGTCCCGTCTTTTCTGATTAGTCTTCCATACCAATTTAAGGTGCGCATAGGCAAAACATTTGGAACAGAAAATTTATCTGAAGCATCTAATAATATATTTCCGTTCTCGGTTTCAACTGCAGCAATTACATAGTTATATGCTGTTCTGTTTGGGAACAATGCAATTCCGTTCAATCTTGTACTAACTAAAACCGGATTTGCTGTTAAGCCGGCATAACGCAACATTGCAGTAAGCATTAAATTTATCTCTGCAATATTTCCTGATTTTTCCTGATAAGCTTTACGCACTCCCTTATCGCAGCTATAACCATAATATTTATTCCATTTTACATTTGATTTCACATGGTTCAGAATAACTATTATTTTTTCTTCAGGCTTAGTAATCCCTGCTAACAATGCTTTTAAATCATTTTCAAAATATCCGGTTTTGTTTAATTCAGGACCAAAATCATCATATTCATAAATTGTCTTTGCAACTGAATTCCAATCTGTAGAAAAGGTTTTTAGGGGACTATTTGGATATTTAATCATTGAAAGTTCCTGTTCTAAACTGGAAGTGTAATTATCTATATTATTAACATGTGACTCTTCCTTCATAGCCGGTAAATCCTGAGCTATATAAGTCGTTTGTGTTTCCAGATAATCAATATTATCTGTAGAATAAGTAGTCTGCGTAGCAGAAAAGCCGCTACCTCCTGATCTTTCTTTATTTGTAAATACAATTGATTTCGATCGTTTTTCTGAAGTTACTTTAGGAAAAACATATCCTTTTTGTCTAATATTAAAAGTAAAATATTCAGGTATATAAGTCGTATATTCTGAATGATTTACCGGAATACTGGTTTGAAAAGCCCATTCCCTAATCATCCCAATATTAGGCGTTCTTACTGTATAACTATATTCCAACACAGAACCTTCTTTCACATTAGGCATTGTGATTTTTTTTCTTGATCTGTATTTATTAACTTCTTCATTAAAAACTCCATCACTTTTCAGTTTGGTTTTTTCAATCTTTCCATCAACCAGGTTAAAAGTATTTACATCCGAAAAATCAACTTTTTCTCTTGATTCGTTGCTTCCAACATAATAAATTACATTTTGATTTGCCCAGTCATAACCTTCTTTTTTATATATTTTAATACGTGCATCTACTTGAGTAACTAAAACAAAACCCTCACTTTGATTGTATTCAATATTGGATGTGCCCTTTTTATACAATATTGCTGCAGCTGCAGCTGAATCTTTAGGGTGCATTTTTTGCTCTAATTCGGCAATTGATACTTTTCCTAATTTAAATTCCTGAGCAGTTGTTTTAGAAAAAATAAAAAGCACACATAGATAACGGAAAAATTTAATGAATTTCATTTGGTTAGTTTTGGTTGATTCTGACTAGTCTCTTGTTAATATAATTTTGGCATTATCGTATCTTGATACCTGCTCTATGAAAAGACGATATTCGTCATATTCCTTATTTGAATATTTTCCTTTATTTAAAAACATGTAGCGTTTGTAGCTCAGTTTATTATTATCATTTTTGATGATTTCTGTTTTATACTCACCAAATTTCCCTTTCAGTTCAAAATTTGAAGGTAAAAATTCAATTTTAAAACCAACTGGCAAAGAAATTTCAATTTCATCAGTATCCGAATAACCACGCTGAATTTGAAATGGTGTTTTACGATTTCTGATGCGTTTAACATTACCTTTATTCTGATTGAAAGCGTCTACCGGAAAAATCATTTTATTGTTCGAAATTACACCATAATTCATGGCACTTACCTGTACATCTTCGGTAAAACGAATATTTTCTTTATCATTTGAAAAAGTTATTTTTCCTAATTTTAGGTTATTGATATTACTCCAATATTCTTTATAATGTGTTTCTTTTTCTGTAGGCTGAAAGGTTTCAGTTCTTGATTTTGAACTATATTGAGAGCCTTCAGAAATTATGGAAATATGGCCCAAAAGATTACCATTCTCATCAATTGTGTAATTCCCTTTGTCGATTTGGGAATTCCCTTTGTCTTCGTATACCTTAGTCCTTACAATTACGCCTCCTTCAGGTTTAACGACCAAAACATCCCTGTCGTCTGTAAAAGTACCCTGATAACCAAAAGGATCATCATGACTTGTGCATTCCAGCCAGACAAAATCATTTCCATTTGGAACCGCCAATATCATGTGATTTCCCTGCATCGAAACAAAATCAGACTGAATGTTTGACTTATAGCGATTACCATATAAAATTGTATTATAAGAAGGAACATCGACCACCTGTAAAAGTGCTTTAGTATAATTTGACAATGCTTTACAATCTCCATATCCCAACCGATCTACATCACTTGCCAGCATAGGTTTCCATCCTCCAATACCAACTGCAATATTTACATATCTTGATTTTTTCTGTACATAATCGTATATGATTTTTGCCTTGTTTATAGGATCTTTTTCATCACCGACCAGATTTTTGATTTTAATTTTAGTTTCTTCCGGCAGCGTAGTGGTTCCTGTTAGAATTTTATCACCGTACCATTTACCAAATTCTTCCCAGGTTGTCGCTGTTCCGTCAACACCTTCTAAGTGAAATTTTTCTAAGCCCATCATTACTCTTGGAAAAAGATCCCTGGACGATGGACTATAGTCTTCTGATTTTTGAGCTAAAATAGTTTCTGCCTCATAACTCAGTTTGGTATCCGTATCAACCGTTTTTTTTATATTAAAGCCCGAAAACTGAAACTCTTTCTTTTTAAATCCAAGATCATTAGGAAAAGTAATATTTAAAACACATTTTTCAACACTTACATAATGCCCACCCAAAAAATACCATTGTGGTATAAAGGCTGTATTTGAAGTTTCAGTTTCACTATTATATACAATTGTAAAAGGATATGAAACTGGTGTATAATCTAAAAAAACCATACGATTATCCGAGAAAAGAGTACTTCCGCCTACTGCGCTCTGGTCTCTAAAATCTTTTCGTTTAATTTTCTTGATTTCGTTTCCAAAAGCGTCGTAAACAATTGCTTCGATGTTTTTTATTGTAGTTGTTTTATCATAGTGCTGATAAGCATCTGTATGATTAAGTCCTTTCTCATTAAAAACCGACACGATCCTTTGTATTTTGATTTTCATACTTCTCTGTGAAAGGATAGTAATGTCCATTTGATCTAAACGAACAACTGCATCAGCGTTTTCTTTAAGACTATCGGCGATTGCAGTAATTGGAAATTGGCTCTTCTGAGCAGTAGAAGTAAGGGAAAACAATAAAAGGAGTAATAAAGAAATCAGGTTTTTCATTCGTAAGTAATTTCGCCAAATATATATTATTTTTAGAAATCCTTAACAAATGTTTGGGAATATTTACTCCCTATTTTTGCTGTCAATTAAAATAGTCACGGGCCCGTCATTTAACAGACTGACTTTCATATCGGCACCAAAAATTCCGGTTTGTACTTTTTTATTGAATTCTTTTTCTAAAGAATTTACGAAATTCTCATACATCGGAATGGCGAATTCTGGTTTTGAAGCTTTTATGTAAGATGGACGGTTTCCTTTTTTTGTAGAAGCATGAAGTGTAAATTGACTAACCACAATTATATCCCCATCAACATCCTGAACCGAGCAGTTCATGACATCATTTTCATCGCCAAAAATGCGCATTTTAATGATTTTTCCAACTAGCCAGTCAATATCTTCCTGGGTGTCAGCATCTTCAATTCCGACTAGAACCAATAGTCCTTTTTGGATATCAGCTACAATTTTAGAATCGACTGTTACGGATGCCTGAGAAACTCTTTGAAGAACAACTTTCATCTAATTATATTATAAAAATTGGAATTTGGAACTTAAAAATTGAAGGTATAAATTTACTTTTGGTTTCTGGTTTCGTCACTAATTTTTCGATCTTCATCATAAGAATCCGTACGGTAATTTTCTTCATCGCCCTCCAGTATTTTAAGATAACTATTGTAGCGTGACCAGGCAATTTCATCTTTTTCCAACGCTGCTTTTATCGCGCAATGAGGCTCTTCCTTGTGTAAACAGTTGTTAAACTTACATTGATCTTTTAGTTTGAAAAATTCAGGAAAATAACCACTGATTTCTTCCTTTTCCATATCAACAATTCCGAATCCCTTGATTCCGGGGGTATCGATGATTTTTGCATTAAAAGACAAATCATACATTTCGGCAAAAGTTGTCGTATGCTGGCCTTGTTTACTGGCTTCAGAAATATTTTTTGTTTTAAGATGCAAGGAAGGTTCCATGGCATTTACCAAAGTTGATTTCCCAACTCCTGAATGTCCTGAAAACATGCTTACTTTGCCAATCATCATTTCTTTCAATTCGTCAATACCTTTCATTTCTGTTGATGAAACGCGAAGGCATTTATAACCAATTTGCTGATATACATACTGCATATACAATTGATCGTCTGTTGTGGCCTCATCAAAGGTGTCAATTTTATTAAAAACCAGTATTGTTTCAATATTGTAAGCTTCGGCAGTAACTAAAAATCGGTCTATAAAATTAAATGTGGTTGGTGGGTTATTGATGGTAATCAGCAAGAATACTCTATCAATGTTTGATGCAATAATATGCATCTGATGCGACAGGTTAACCGATTTCCGAACGATGTAATTCTTTCTTTCGTGAATATTAAAAATAGTTCCGGTTACAGCATCCGAAGTTTCTTCCAATTCATAATCGACAATATCGCCTACAGCAATAGGATTGGTACTCTTGATACCTTTCATCCTAAACTTGCCTTTCATACGGCATTCTATAAAATCTCCTTGTTCAGATTTTACAGTGTACCAGCTTCCTGTAGATTTATAAACGAGTCCTGTCATTCAAACTTAGATTTTAGATTTTAGATTTAGATTGTTCTAAAACTAAAAAATATTAAAAGGCAAAATTACGTTTTTAGAATTGAACAACGCAACTTCGCCTTTTAAAATTGAATACATAATTTGAATTTCAATTGCCTACCAAACAATTTCAGCTAAAACATCATTTTCTTTAATTTTTCCTAACTGAATTGTTTTTAAAGCTTTTGTTGTTTTTCCTGCTTTAGTGGTATAAATTTCAACCATAACTGTTGCAGGACCATTTTCAGTCAATTCACTTTCGCCAAAATAATTCGTTTTAATTTGATATTTTCCTTTCACAGCATTTCGAATCAGATATTGTTCAGGACCATAACCCTGTGTGAAATCTTTTGAAAATTTTGCACCAGCTTCTGTTGATTTATGGGCATAATAACATTCTTCTCCTGTTGGTTCAATTATGTGCAAATCCAAATCGACATCCATCAGATTCCAATTCATGATAATTCGAATATCAACCGGCATTTTAGCAATATACTTTTTATCTAATTTCCCCATATTCAAACCTGAATGCTCAGTCATCAATCGATTAATATCCATCAGAATAATATCTTCAACCCCTTCATATTGACCACTCATTTCGCCATAATAATTCACTTCCAAAGCTTTCACTAATTGATCAAAAGCTTCCTGATATTTACCTGCATCTTCAAGTGCCAAAGCGTAATCGCGTAAACTTTGTGGTTCGTGCGCTCTCCATTTTGCAATTTGTTTTGCAGTAAACAAAGCATCATCAAAATCTTTCCACTGACGTAAAGTGTAAGTCAATGTTTTATAAAGCTGATGATTTTCTAAACCTAAATCGGCAATATTGCTGATTACCTGTAATGCTTTTTTAACCTCTCCCTGATTGTAGAAAAAGTGTGCTACATCAAAATAAAAACTTGGATTTCTCTCTTGGGATTTTCTCAATTGGAAATACAAATCGTACTGTTTTTCTTTTGGAGCTGATGATAAGGCTTTTAAATACAATCTGTCTGGATTCCAGATTTTTGATTCATTTTCAACAATTACAGATTCTCCAGATTGCCCCACTTCATCTCTTACAGCCTGATCATTTTTTAGGTCTGAACTTGTTTCATTTTCTTTATTGGCCACTTTGTCACTACTTACTGACGGCGAGACTTGAAGTCCCGGCACTTTGCTGGCAAGCGCTTGAGATATATCAACACTTTTAGAAGCTCTTTCAACTGAAACAGATTCCACAGCACCAGTAAGATCTCTTTTTTGCATTGTTCCATAACCAGCAACAACAACCTCTTGTAATGAGTTTGAATTTTCTTGTAATTGAACTCGAATCTGATTGTTTCTGCCCACATTTACGCGAGTAGATTCATAACCAATAAAACTAATATCTAACGTACTATTCTCAACAGCTTGTATCATAAAATTACCTTCAAAATCTGTAGTTACACCTTGTCTATTAATCGTAACAGTTGCTCCGGGTAATGGTAAACCTTCATGATCTGAAACAACTCCCCTAATGTATCCGACAGGCACACTTGCGCTTCTCCCTGAAATCACATTTGAAACATTGTTATTTTGTCGTATAGGTTTTTTAACTTTTGGTTTTGGAAGCGGTTTCGGAGCCACATATTTAATATCCTGTTTCCACCAGGAATTCAATCCTGCAAAATAACTGTCTATATTCTCCCAATTATTTTTTTGTTTGGCCAGATTCGTATCATGCTCCTGTTTTTTAATTCGATCAAATTCTGCACGCAATTCGGCTGGTGGGACAATATCATACATAATATAATCTCTAATATCCTCCAAAACAATCAACGACGTATTTTTGGTTATAATGCCGTATTTCTTCCCTAAAAGTTCAATTTCTTCAGCGTTTTTGGCATATTGTAAATCAAGGCTGGCTATTTTTTTCTGTGCCCAGAGTTTTTCAATGTTAACATCATTTGTGTTTTGAATAGCTGCATCCAAAGTGATTTTTCGTTCCAAAATCGCTTCATTCCCATAACCAAACAAAAGCGTAATTTCATTTTTCGGATTCAGTGAAATTCCCGAAAAACTAAAACCTCCCGAAACCGAAGTTCCTTCCAACGGAAATAGATCCGTTACAGTAAAGTTTTCTTTTATTCCTAAAAACTTCAAATTATTGTTGACCAGTTTATCCAAAGCATTTTCTACATTCAATTGATTCAGATTAATAAAATTTCCGCCCGTTTGCATGGATGAAAAATTCAGAAAAGCAAAATCTGCAGATGCCGAAGACGTAATCGTATAAACTGGCTTTTTGGTTTTTGGTAATGTATTCTCGCTCAAAGAAGATAATCCATCCGAGAAAAACAAGTATTCATCATGCCCAACAAAATTGAGTTGAGAAAAACGGGTTCCTCCATCATACCTTGCGCTTTGCAAAACCGATTTTAATTCTGCCCAGTTTCCATTCGAAATCACATATTCTTTTTGTTTTTCGAAAGTGTAATTCAAAAAATATAAGGTCACTTTCGTATTTTTTATTTTTTGAAAATAAGCATCCAGCAAATCCAGTTCTTTTTTCAAATCCCTAGTTTGGCAGCTCAAAGAATTATCCCAAACCAATCCAATTGAAGCCGCTGTTTTTTTAGCTACTTTATTTCCTTCAATATAAGTATTTCCATAAAAATAATGCTGACCGCCAACATTCTGCATCACAACACTTGGGATGTTCTGCTGAATCGGAATTTTGAAAACCAGTTTTTCAGAAGGCTGGTAGTTTTCTTTTTTTAATGAAGTCTGAAAAGATTGATTCCAGTTGGAAAAAGCAATTGCTTCACCTGAATTTTCCGCAACAGTTGGAGAAGCCGAAGCTCCTAAAACCGAAACATTGATCTCGAATTTATCCAGCTTTTTAGGATAGCGGCTTACCAATTGATACGACAGATTATTTTTATCAAAAGCAGAAAGCTCTTCCTCGTAACCAATAATAACAATTCGTTCTCCATTTGGCATCAAAGGATAAATTCGGGTTCTGAAATTATTCCCATCCACTTTCTCCAATAATCCCGGATCAACACGACGGTGTTCAATAGACTCAAAAACCTGTTTTCCTTTGTTTTTATTTACAGGAACAGCTTCACGCATTTTCCCATTAATATCAATGTCATATCTAGAAACCGAAACATTTTCGGGTAATGGAAAAATAAGTTCCGCTTCCATTTGACGATTCCCCGAATTAAAAAAATGCATTTCAGCTGTAGTGTAAGCAATATTGCCTACCACTTTCACATTGACAATCAACTGACTCATTCTGACTTTTTCAGCTTCTTCTCCTTTTACGGTCATTTCCGGACTTTGTGCAAAAGTTTTAGTTCCTAAAAAAAGTAAAACATAAAATAATAATTTCAAACGCATTTGAAATTTCTTTGGCGTAAACATTTTTGATTTCATGACTCGAAAGTTAAGATTGTATATCAATATAGAGAACTAAAAACAAATAAAGGTTGGAAACAACTTCAATTAATTTCATAAAAAAATCTCCAAACCTTATTTTTAAAGGGATGGAGATTCTACTTAATTATCTAAATCACAACTATGATATAATAAAAGCTATAAAAAAGTTTGCAAAAACTTAAATTCACTTATATCACTTATATGGTTTAAAAAAATATTATGCATTCAATACTTTTTCCTGGTGACCAATACTTTCCTGGTGAATTGCTTTGAACATTTTCAAAACAAACTCTTCAGTAAGACCTTTCTTCTCACCTTCTAAAATCATTTTTCCTAAAATTTCGTTCCAACGGCTGTTTTGAAGAATCGCTACGTTAGCATCTTTTTTCACCTGACCAATTTCGTCAGCTACTTTCATACGTTTTCCTAACAACTCTAATAAGTTAGCATCCAATACATCGATATTAGCTCTTAATTTAGTCATTTTTGAACTGTATTCATCTGTAGTATCATCCGTTTTTCTGATAGTCAAATCTTTAATGATTTGTTTCAAAACATCTGGAGTAACTTGTTGAGCAGCATCAGACCATGCATTGTCCGGATCGTAGTGCGTTTCGATAATCATACCATCGTAATTCAAATCTAAAGCCTCTTGTGTTACTTCAAAAATCATTTTACGATCTCCTGTAATGTGAGATGGGTCGATGATTAATGGTAAATCAGGGAATTTATTTTGCAATTCGATAGCAATCTGCCATTCCGGAATGTTTCTGTATTTTGTTTTTTCGTAAGTAGAGAACCCTCTGTGAATAACACCTAATTTCTCAATTCCGGCCATGTGTAAACGCTCAACACCACCTAACCATAAAGCTAAATCTGGGTTTACTGGGTTTTTAACCAAAACGATTTTATCCGTTCCTTTTAATGTATCAGCAATTTCCTGAACTGCGAAAGGGTTTGCAGTTGTACGAGCTCCAACCCATAAAACGTCGATATCATGTTCTAAAGCTAATTTACAATGCGCTGCAGTCGCAACTTCAGTTCCCATTAGTAAACCAGTTTCAGCTTTTGCTTTTTGCAACCATTTCAAACCAATTTCCCCAACACCTTCAAATCCTCCCGGACGCGTTCTTGGTTTCCAGATTCCAGCTCTGAATACACTAACTTTTGAATCTTTCAATTCGTGAGCAATTTTCAAAACCTGATCTTCCGTTTCTGCACTACAAGGTCCAGCTATCACAAGTGGGTGATTTAAATTGAAATCTTCTAACCACTTTCTCATTTCTTTCTTATTTTCCATCTTAATTCTAATTTACTTTTTAGTTGTTGTTAATCCGTTTAGTATCTCTTTTATTTTATTTGTGCTTTCCATTTCTTCAAAAATGGCATTGTAATTATCTTCTTTTAGCAAATCCCTAAACCGACTGAGATTTGAAATGTATTCTTCTAATGTTTCAATAACGTGTTCTTTGTTCTGCTTAAAAATCGGCGTCCACATTGCGGGAGAACTTTTTGCCAAACGAACGGTGCTTTCAAATCCACTTCCCGCCATATCAAAAATATCCTGTTCGTCCTTTTCTTTATTCATTACCGTTTTCCCAAGCATAAACGAACTAATGTGCGACAAATGCGAAACGTAAGCAATGTGTTTGTCGTGCGATGTCGGATCCATATATCGAATCCTCATTCCAATTTCGCTAAAAAGTTTCAACGCCTTTTCCTGCAATTTAAAAGTGGTTTTTTCCACCTCGCAAATAATGTTTGTTTTCCCCTGAAACAAGCCTTTTATTGCTGCCGAAGGTCCTGAGAACTCCGTTCCTGCTATCGGATGTGTTGCAATAAAGTTTCTTCTTTTCGGGTGACTTGCTACCGCATCGCAAATTGGTTTTTTAGTAGATCCTACTTCAAAAACAATCGTTTGATCTCCAACTGCATCAAGCACTTTTGGCAAAACAATCAAGGCCACATCAACTGGAACCGAAACAATTACAAAATCAGCTTCCGCCAGATCTTCAAAGTTTCCTGCCTGATCGATTACGCCCAAATCAATCGCTTCCTGCAGATGATTTTCGTTTTTATCGATTCCAAAAACAGTAGCATCCGGATGTTTCTCTTTGATGTCCAGCACCATCGAACCGCCAATCAACCCTATTCCTATTACGTATACTTTCATAATTCTTTTTATTAGAAGCTTAATCCTGCTATCCGCTTCAATCTTTTCTGCCGAACCCCGGCAAAAAAGGATTTCCACTTCTATCAGGGCTAGGGCTTCTCGTTTTTTAACACCTCTGTCATTGCGAGGAACGAAGCAATCTCAGCTGCTGAATCAATTGTTAGCGTGATTGCTTCGTCCCTCGCAAAGACATTCTAAAATCGGTCAATCGCCTCTTGTACTTTTTCTTCTTTCACACACAACGAAAATCTGATATATCCTTCACCATTGCTTCCGAAGATTGTTCCCGGTGTGATAAAAATATGTTTCTCGTATAATATTTCATCAATGAACTTTTCTGCCGATTCGATTCCTTCAGGCAATTTCGCCCAGACAAAAAGTCCAACTCCTTCTTTATACACTTTGCAGCCTAATTTTTCTGCCAGTTTTTCTGTTAATTCTCTTCGGCGTCTGTAAATTTTGTTCTGGTCTTCGAACCATGATTTATCACAATTCAACGCTGCAATTGCACCTTTCTGAATTCCGTAAAACATGCCGCTGTCCATATTGCTTTTTACTTTTAAGACTGCATCTATAATTTCAGGATTTCCTAAAACCATTCCAACTCTCCAGCCTGCCATATTGAACGTTTTACTTAGAGAATTCAATTCCAAAGCCACTTCTTTCGCACCTTCAACCTGCAATAAACTCATCGGATTATCATTCAAAACAAAACTATACGGATTATCGTTAACCAATAATATGTTGTGTTTTTTAGCAAAAGCAACCAATTTTTCAAATAACGCTAAACTTCCTCTCGCTCCTGTTGGCATGTGAGGATATCCCAGCCACATAATTTTCACTTTCGAAAGATCCATTTTTTCCAATGCTTCAAAATCCGGTTCCCAGGCATTTTCTTCTTTCAAATCATAATAAACCGGAACAGCCTGAACCAAATTAGTTACCGAAGTATAAGTCGGATAACCCGGATTCGGAATCAAAACGTGATCGCCTTCATTTAAAAATGCTAACGAAATATGCATGATTCCTTCTTTCGAACCCATCAAAGGCAAAATCTCATTATTCGGATTTAACGCAACACCAAATTGATTCTGATAAAAATCTGCCATTCCCTTTCTCAATTCCGGCAATCCCTGATAACTCTGATAACCGTGACCGTTTTCATCTAAAATTGCCGAAGCTACTGCTTCAATAACCTCCTTCGACGGACTCAAATCAGGGCTTCCAATTCCCATACTGATAATCGGTTTTCCTTCAGACATTAGCTGACGAACTTCTCTCAATTTTGATGAGAAATAGTATTCTTCAACTGTATCTAATCTTTTTGCTGTTGTAATCATTATTTTTTGCTTTAGGCTTTAAGCTGTATACTTTAGGCTTTCTTTTTTTTAACTTCTAACTAATAACTTTTAACCTACAAAGGGTTTCGTATTTTTATATTCTCCCAACACCTTAAAATATTCTGCCATAATATTCAGTAATGTTTTGGCTTTCGAGTAATCTTCGTAATTTTCAAATGTAACATCTACGAAAAACGAATATTTCCAGGGCGTTTCAATTTTTGGAAGTGACTGAATTTTTGTCAAATTCAGTTTGCAGTCGCTCATTACATTTAAAACCGCTGCCAAACTTCCTCTTTTATGATCTAATTCAAATTTGATGGAAGCTCTGTTTATTTCGCTTTCCGGTAAAAATGAATTCTGTTTTTTAATAATCACAAAACGGGTCATATTGTTTTTGATTGTTTGAATTTCCGGTGCCAGAATTTCTAAATCATACATTTCAGATGCCGTTCTGCTTCCAATCGCTGCAATACCTCTTAATTGATTTTGCTCAATTCTTCTGGCAGTTTCAGCTGTATCCTTATCTTCTACCAATTTTATGTTTGGATACTGTTTTAAGAAATCCATACATTGCAATAACGCCATCGGATGCGAATGAACTTCTTTAATATCTTCAATCTTCTGACCTTTCAAAGCCATTAAATTTTGATGAATACTTAAATAATGTTCTCCAATAATGTGTAAATTATTCTTGTCAATCAAAGCATAATTCGGAATAATTGGCCCTGCAATCGAGTTTTCAATTGCCATAACCGCCTGATCCGTTTTTCCTGAAAGTAAGCTGTCAACCAATTCCTCAAAAGACAGACATTCATCAATATCCACGCTTTCAGAAAAATATTCCTTCACAACCTGATGATGAAAAGATCCTTTGATACCTTGTATTGCAATTTTAGTTGTCATATAGTCAAAAAAAAATCCTGATTTTCATCAGGATTGTATATTAGTTTTATTTGTCTTTTAATTTTCTCAAATAACCATAGCACAATCCTAACTTCTACTAAAGAAGAAATAAAAGTTGTTGCTAAAATAAAAACGGTTAGTTGCCATTTTGTTTGTGTTATTTTTTAAATTCTGTGCGAATGTATAAATTATTTTAACTGCACCAAAAAAAATATTGCATTTTCTGAAATAAAAAAGGATTTCTTAACAAATTAAAGCCGTTTTGTATTATATTTTAATAAAACAGGCTTAAAATGAGATTTATACAATTGGTTTCAGGTCGATTAGATGACTTATTGTTTAATTACTCTCAATATTGTCATTCGGCGAAGGAGAAATCTCATATGCAATTCGACAAAGATTGGCAATTTAGGGACGGAGCTACGAGTGTGATTTCTCCTTCGTCGAAATGACAAAAAAGGTAATTGAAACGAGAATATTTTTTAGCCCCGATAGAAGTGAAAATCCTTTTGTGCCGGGGTTCGGCATAAAAGATTGTAACGAAAAGCGGGAATAGCTCCTGAAAAAACTAAAACAATCCTGAAACCGGTTTATTCTTAATTCCGATTTTTGAATAATCAAAATCCATTTTTTGCTGCAATAAGGAAGCATAAACTGATCTGAAATCAATTTGATGTTTTAGATCGCCTTTATCTAAGTCGGCTAAATTTGGATTATTACCCAGAATTGTTCCTTTATTATTTCCTCCTATCACAAACATTGGTGCCGCAGTTCCGTGATCGGTTCCGCTTCCGTTGTCTTTTACGCGTCTTCCAAATTCTGAAAACACAACAACAGTAACATTTTGAAGCAATTGTGCCTGTTTTAAATCATTATAAAAACTAAACAATGCATCATTTAATTCTTTTAATTTTCTTTCATGAAGAGCGAGTTGATTGTCGTGTGTATCAAATCCGCCAAGTGATGTGTAATAAACCTTCGAATTCAGATTCCCTTTCACCAATCGGGCAATCCATTCCAGATTTTTAGACAATCCTGTTTTTGGATAACTGATTTCGGTTTTGGATTGTTTAAGAGCATTCTGAATATCATTTGATCCTTCGACAACCGAATTGGCAATTTTTCTAACAAAATCTAATTGCGGATTATCAGACAGCTTTTCATTTTCCTTATTTGATTTTACCTTAAATCGATCAGGGTCTTTTACTGTAATAGTATTTGGCTCCATTCCTTTTAATGCCAGATTATCTATAGAGTCCAGATTGATACCGGCAGTTGGCTGATGATCATGACATTGCAGATCCAAATAACGTCCTAACCAGCCTTCGTTTATATATTTATTCGAATCAACAGCAGTTTGCCAAATCTCCTGACTGCGGAAATGCGAACGGACCGGTTCCGGATACCCCACATTCTGAATTACCGTTAAATCTCCGTTTTGCTGCATCTGAGCAAAATCTTTTAAAGCAGGATGAAAAGCCATTCCTTTATTTTTACCTACAACTGCATCCTTATTTATGGCAATTTTGGTTCTGAAATCATAATATAAAGGATCTTCATACGGAATAAAAGTATTCAATCCGTCGTTTCCTCCATTAAGCTGAATAAAAACCAGACATTGTTCGCCCATAATCAAACTATCCTGAGCACCAAAAGCATGTAAAAAACTCGGAAGAACAAGCATTCCACCAGTAAACGTACCTGTTAAGGTTAGAAAATTTCTTCTGTTCATAATGATAGGTTTTTAAATCAACTGATATTCCGGCAGCTTGGTGATATAATTAAATAAACGAACAACTGCATAATTGGCATTAGGATTTTTAGGATCAAAATCATATTTAAGTAATTTTTCCATGTCTTTTTGCATTGAATCATTTACTTTAAATAATAACCTGTTGGACAATTCGGTAATAATGGTTTTATTGTTTCCGTCCGGATCATATTGAATCCTGACTTCTCTTTTTTCTAATTCTTTTTTCGGTTTCGGGTTGTCTTCACTCATCATAGTATTGCTTATTTTTTTTGAAAGACTTCGTCCGCTGCAAAGCAAATCTGAAGTATTGTTTCGTTGCAGATATAGTTGTGAGGTCAGCCATGAATTTCCGCCATCCCAGCCTTTTACATTGACCTGATTGTACAAATCCATTCCTTGCTGCTTTAAAAATGCTGCAACCATTGCCTCATCATATTCCTTCTGTTGTAATTCGTCAATAAACTGTAAAATATAAACCAGTGGGTCCTTGATTTTATTGCCCGAAATATTTTTGGTATATTCTTCGGTAAAGATTTTGGTAAGTAACGGTTCAATTTCAAAATTTACTTTTCTGAAATAATTACCATAATATTTCACCAATTCTTTTGATGGGGTATCGTAAAGAAACCATTTCAGGATTTTTCGTGTGATCAAATATGGAATGTTTTTTTGTTCGAAAATGATATCGACCAAATCATCGGCTTTCCAGTTTCCTGTTCTGCCAAAATAGGTTTTGTTGCTATTATCTTCTGTGTTTTTTCTGTAAACGGCACCTTCATCACCATTATTTAATCCGGCCAGCGCTCTTGCACCGTTTTTAACATCTTCCTCTGTATAATTTCCGATTCCGATGGTGAATAGTTCCAGTAATTCTCGGCTTAAGTTTTCGTTGATTTTACCTTTTTTATTATCTACATTATCCAGATATTTTATGATTGCATTCGACTTTACCATCTCTTTGGTTATTTCTTTGAAATTTCCAAAAGCATTTTCCCGTAAAATCATGTTGTGCTGGTAAATCCAATAACTGGTAGTTACTTTATTAGAACTTACCACAAAGTGATTGTGCAAAAAACAAACCATTTTTTCCCGCAATGGGAATTCCTCATTTTGCATTTTTGCAATCCACCATTTTCTTAATTCTGCGATAGTATTAGTTCCTCTTTTTTGAATTTTCTTTCTTTCCTCAAGATCCAATTTTTTTACGTACTCCCTATATTCTTTTAATTCAGCAATTGTTTTTGGACTGTCTTGTAAAAAGGCAGGAAGTTGAGTGTCAAATTTTGAATCATAAGATTTCTTTAGAAATTTTTCTAATCCAAGATTTTCAATTTTAACGGCTTCCTTTCCTGAAAAGCCCAATCGTAACGACCAAAGATTGCTTTTTTTCATAAATTAAAAATTTATTTAAGAATAAGACATTTGTTTGTTGAAATGGTTTAAATGTAATTCTTGTGAATGACAATCAGAAGGATTTTCTTGAATTAAATCAAAATCTTCTTTAAAGATTCGGCTATACTTCGCCACAAAAAGTTGTAGAATGATTTTTCCTGAATACGCTCCAATTCTACATCGGCAGTTTTTGATTTTTCATTTGAATCATTTTTGACTAATAAGTTGACGATTGCTGATTTTAGTTTCGCTTCTTTTTCAGGTTTTTTCTTCTTGTATAATTTCACTTTCAGATCATCGTAATCTAAAGATGCGTTTCCTTTTGCAATATTATCATTTCCATAAAAGTTAAAACGATATTTATTAAATACTCCTGTAAATGACGCATTCATATAAGGTTTACTGAATCTGCCCATTGCTGCAACATCAAAATTTGAAATTACGCCCTGAATATGAAAACTGTCGTTTTTGTCTAAAACATTAAAACTCCAATCAACATCCAGTGGCGAAGTTTTCATGAATACACAATTCACTTTAATCTTAACATCATTGGTTTTTTTCAAACCAAAACCACTTCTCAGATTGGTTGCCTGTAAATTGAATTTATCGAAATTTAAAACTCCCGGTCCTTTAGAAAAATCCTTTTCTTCTTCATAAACCAATTTTGATTTCAAAACCTGTAAAGTGTCAATTTGAAGCGGGAACTTAATATTTCGCAATAAATGATTGTACAGGTATTTTTTGCTTAAATCGTCTTTTGGCATTTTACCACGGTAAATATTAGCATCAAAATGATTAATTACAACTGAGTTTGCTTTGAAGAAAAAACGGTCGTTTTTAAATCCCCAATCCATTTTTGCTACTTGAGCTGAATCAAATTTCAGGGTATAAATGTCTTTTTCTTTTTCTAACCGTTTCGTAAAATCACGTCGGTTAAATTGAGGCAGATGGGAGAAATTGTTGATTTTTAAAAAGTTCTTTTCAGTGCTTATTTTGCCAATATTTATATGATAGAAAGCACTCGGTCTATAAAATAAACTGTCGATAATGAGTGCATACCTTTTATATTGAATTGGAATTTTTTCTTTAAGAGTGGCATCGGTGATTAAAATGCCTTCCAGTTTTAAAATGATTTTTTTGACGCTTAAAATTGGCTTATCGTTATCGAGGGAAACAACATCGACTGTTCCATCATTCAAATAAATATTCGAAACCGAAACTATTTTTCTAAAAGGTTCAACAATTTGTTTATTAATGTTTTTACTGTCATTGACCAATTTTTCGCCTTTTTTATATAAAATAACGCGGGGTTTATTGATGATGATACTTTCTGCCTGAATAACATCATTAAAAGCTAAATCCCAAATATTAAAATGCTCAATTGTAATGGATTCTATTTTAGAAAAGAGTCCATTTTTGCTGTCCTTCGGTTGGTTTTTTGGATGAACTAATAATGTTGATGCATGTATATTTCTTGACCAAAGCGAAACCTCAATTTTTTCATAATTGATATTATAGACAGTATTGTTTTTCTCGTGAATAATAATCGGTAGTTGCTTTTTAATCCAATAATTGAGACCAACATTGATTAAAATCAAAAAAAGGAAGATTGAAATTACAGCGATTACTATTTTTTTATAGATTGACATTTATCGTATTGGTTTTAATACATAAATTTAGGCTTTAAAAAACAATGATTTTTATATGATTATCTATTTAAGTTACATCATTGCCGAATCATCTATCTGCTTATCTTTTGAATATGAGAAAAATTAAAAAAATTCTATTGGTTTTATTAGTACTGATTGTTCTTTTGGGAATCGTTTTATGGGCTTATATTTTTCATTTAAAACCCAAATATGAAGGAGAAGTGAAATTAAAAAACCTACAAAAAGAAACCACCGTCTATTTTGATGATTTTGGTGTTCCGCATATTTACGCCAATTCAGAAAAAGATGCCATGACGGCTTTAGGTTATGTTCATGCACAGGAAAGATTATGGCAGATGGAATTGCTTCGCAGAATTGCACCGGGAAGATTGTCAGAAATTTTTGGATCTGTAGCATTAAAAAATGACATTTTTTTCTCTGGGATAGGTATTGAAGAAGCTTCGGCGAAAGCCATCGCAAAACTGGATAAAAATAGCCCGAGTTATCAATTAACATTATCTTATTTAGATGGGATAAATCAATATCTGCAAGAGGGAGTGACCCCAATTGAATTTACTTTAGTGGGTGTAAAAAAAGAAAAATTCACCATAAAAGATGTCTATAATATTTTTGGATACATGTCTTTTAGCTTTGCAATGGCTCAAAAAACAGATCCGTTGCTGACAGATATTCGAAATAAATATGGTGCCGGATATTTGAAAGATTTAGGAATTGAAGGTGAATTCAATACCACACAAATCAAAAGCTCAAAAGAAAATATTGAAGAATACACTACAATTGC